>DCGG01000126.1:0-14272 GCA_002315455.1 Lentisphaeria bacterium UBA1784 | reverse complement strand
AGAGCGTATTCTGGCATGGCTTCCCTACGTTCTCATCGCGCTCCTGCTGGTGGTGACCCGGCTCCCTGCATTGTCATGCAAAGCATGGCTGGGGCAGCATGCGGTTTGCCGTCTTCCCGAACTTTGGGGGACCGCCGGGACGGCCTTCCGCTGGCCGATCCTCGCCAATCCGGGCGTGTTTCCTTTCCTGCTGGTTGCGGCCGGGACTGCCTTCACCGGGATGAATGCAAAAAGCTTCGGCACGATTGTCGCCGCCTCCCTGAAACAGATCAGCATGGCCTCCATCGCCATCGCGGCCAGTTTCGCCATGGTGCAGATCATGATCTTTTCCGGGGCGGGGGATGCTGCGCTTCCGGGGATGCTCACCGTCATCGCCGACGGCGCTGCCCGGCTCATGGGGAAAGCCTACCTCGCGGCGGCGCCGGTGATCGGAGTCTTCGGCACATTTTTCTCCGGGTCCTGCACGGTTTCCAACATTCTTTTCGGCTCCATCCAGTTTCATACGGCCCACCTGCTGGGGCTTCCTGAAACCGTCGTTGCGGCGCTTCAGAGCGTGGGCGGAGGATTGGGCAGCATGGTCCGGATCTCCGGAGTGCTGGCCGCCTGCGCCACCGTCAACGCCGCCGGGAAAGAGGGGAAACTGCTGTTGCTCAACTGCATTCCGCTTGCGGTCATGCTTCTGCTGACTTTGGCTGCGACGCTGTTGCTGTTGGGAGCAGGATACTTCTGATCTGGGGAGCGGGGGACAGAGGCACCTCCCTTTCAGCCTTCCGGTCCGTCACTTCAGGGGCGAATCCCGGAGCATTTCTGCGGCGAGAATGGAGGCCGCCTGCGCCACCAGATCGGCGCAGGGGCGTTTTTTGTAGTATTCCGGAGTACGGGCTTCCGAAACCGGGGCATCGCTCTGTTTTGGAGCCAATCCCAGCAGTTCCCGGCAGACGATGGAGCCATTCGCCTCGCGAAAGGCCTCCGTCAGTTGCCGGATCCGGGCATAGTGGGCATCCTTCGCCGCCTTGTCGGCGAGATTGGAAGGTCCGTAGAGCAGGTCCGCCGCCATGACCATCCCGGAGACCGCACCGCAGACCTCCCGGAGCCGGGCGATGCCGCCACCGAAACCGGAAGCGATCCGAAAAGCGGTCTCCTGCGTGATTCCGCAGTCGGAAGCGAACGCTCCGAGCACCGCCTGTGCACAATTCGCACCGGCGAGGAAAAGCACTCTTGCCTGTTCCGCTTTGCCTTCCTTTTTCATTTCTGATTTTTCAAGAATTTACAGGCTTTTTTTGCTTTTCTTGCTCTTTTTGCTCTTGGAAGAGGAGTCTTTCTTGGCGTCCTTCTTCATCTCCGCATAGGTCATCTTGTTGCTGGTGATCTCCGCTGGCTCCAGATACTCGGTCGGCTCCACGAAGCGGTCGAACCTGACGGTGCCGTCATCCTTCAATTCATAGATGAAGAGACAGCAGTTCCAAGACATTCCCTTGATTTTTTGGGCGGCACCGAGGCTCTGCAGGTAACGGTTCAGCCCGCCCACGGAACCGGCGTGGCAAACGAGGAGAATGTCGCCTTCCTTCTGCTGTTTGAGGATCTGCTGAAGCCCCGCGCCGACGCGGGCAGTGTGGGCGACCTTCCGGTCCTCCGGTTCAGTCAGCAGCCACTTGTCCGGCAGATCGGTCTTGGGATCGATTTTGCCGGGGAACTTCTCATTGAGTTGTGCGAGGGACATCCCGCCCTGCTTCAGATTGGGCAGCGCGGCACCGCTTCCCTTGTCCTTGCCGTTGCCCTCGTGGACCCGCTCCTGGATCGGCGCGTAAGGCGTCACCGGAATGTTCATCTCCGTCCCGATGTAAGCGCCGGTCTCCACCGTGCGCCAGTAGGGGGATGCGTAGATCTTGCCATTGAAGTTGATGCTCTTCAGGTACTTCCCGAGTTTCGTGGCCTGCAGTCTGCCCAAATCGCTCAGGGGCCAGTCGCCGTCGTACTGCTTCTGACCTTGGAGGATGGGCTGACCATGCCGAGTGATCATGATCCGACGGGTGGCGGCGGAGGCGTCACTGATGCACCAGATGGCACAGGCGGTCAGTGCCAGCAGAAAAAAAGACCGTTTCATGTTTCTCTCCTGATTGTGAAAAATTCAGACGTTCCGGGGCGGAGTCTCATTGCAAACCGCGGTAGTCTATCCCGGACACGCCACACACATATAACGGAAAGGTTCTCCGTCATGTGATAAACAATAGCACCGATCCCGTCTTTTTTCAACGGAAACCCGGATTTTTCCATTCTTTTTTACGAAAAAGGAAAGTTCAACGCGCCTTCCGCCTGGCGGCCTCGGCGAGCAGGGTTCCGAAGACCCCGGGCGCGACATCATCCATCCGCTCGGGATGGAACTGTACTCCAAGGAGCATCCGGGAACCGGTTCCTTCAATCGCCTCCACGGAGCCATCGAAGGCCCGCGCCGTGATCCGAAGCCCCTGTCCCAGACCGGCCGGGTCCACCGCCTGATGGTGGAAACTGTTGACCGTCAGGACCTCCCCCGCCTTCCGGCCCAAACTGCGGGAGAACCATCCCTCCTCATCAACGGAGGCCTCGTGAGTCGTGCCGCCGACGTGCAATTCGGCGTCGTCAAGGTGCTGGATCAGCCGTCCTCCGCAGAGGCTGTTGATCAGCTGGCATCCGGCGCATATTCCCAGCACCGGCACGTCCCGCTGCAGGACCGCTTTGCCGAAGGCGATATCGAAGTGCGGCCGCTTCCGGTCCAGATTCGTCCTGGGATGCAACGGCTCTCCGAAGAACCGGGGATCGTAGTCCTTGCCGCCGATCAGCAGGACGCCGTCGGCCAGATCCAGCAACGTGGAGATGATCTCCTCCTTCTCGATGGAGGGGATCAACAGAGGAACGCCTCCCGCATCGCTGACCCGCTGGGCATAACTGCTGATCAGGAAATCGGTCTCCCTTTCGAGATATTCACCCACTGCCATGTTGATCAGGATCAGCGGCGGACGTTTTTGCATTTTATTTTCCATAGGAACGCTCCATGGCACAGCGGACGATGGTGCCGATCAGCGCGCCGTAAGGATCCTCCCCGGGATGATAAAGCGCGTAGATCTGGGGGCTCCAACTCTTCACCGGCTTCAGTCCGGGGATGCCGTTGACCTCCATGATCCGCAGTTTTCCGTCGGCGCCCTCCCGCATGTCGATGCGGACGTGGTCCTCGCAGCCGAGGGCGTCGCAGGCGGCTCCGGCGAGAGCGATGGCCTCCTCCTTGTGGGCGTCAGGCAGCGAAACGTGGGTCAAGCCGACGCCCCGCAGATCACTGCGCAGAATCGGATACTTGCCGTAATGCGACGGATCCACGGTGACCCGGCCCGGCAGGATCTCCCGCTGTTTTCCGTTGCCGATCACCATGACGGTGTACTCCCGGCCGGGAAGGTACTCCTCCACAAGCGCGGCCTGACCCAGTTCCCGCTGGATGAAGGCCACCTGTTTCCGCAGAGCCTCGGGAGTCTCCGCAACGCTGTTCTCGCTGATGCCGACGGAGCGGGACTCGCCGTTGGGTTTGACGAACGCGGGAAAAAAGTCCACCTCGCCGCAATCGGAGGGCGGGCAGAGAACATGCCGGGGACAGGAAACGCGGTTGCAGGCAAGCACCTCGTGGGTGTCGAACTTGCCGATAAGAGCCTTCATGGTCGCGGCGGATGGTCCGATGTAGGGGACGTGCAATTCATCCAGTACGTCTGCGACCCAGACCGCATCCGCCGGGATGCCGATGATGTCCTCCCGGTTGGAGAAAAAGTAGAGCGAACTCCACACCATGTCGCAGGCGCCGTCCCGCAATCCGGCCTCCAGCGCCCTCCGGTCCTCGGCGAGGACGATCCGACAATCGTAACCGTTGGCGACAATCGCATCGCGGACCGATCCCGTCACGGCCATATTTCCCCAACCCTGCGCGTCTCCGCCCTGACCGGTGACCAAAACCACACATCTCCTGTTCATTATTGGACCATCCTTTGAAACCATTGTTCATTCACTGCAAAAAGTTCACGCTCCGGCACCGCATGAGCCAAGGCTTCGGCCACGGCGGGAGCATTCTTCTGAAAGTAGCGGCACATGCTCTCCTGTGCCCCGGGAAAGAAGGGGATACGGGAGAGGTAGCGCATTTTTTCCGACTCATATCCCGCCGCGAAAAATCCGTTGGGATCGACGATCCTGACGCCGCTGCCGAAACGTTCGCCGAACCATTTCCGCCACAGCGGCTCCGCGAAACCGAAATGGGTGCAGCAGAATCCGAGGACCAGTTTCCGGGGCTTCCGGGGAAAGAGTTTTTCCGCCGCGCAAGCGTATTCCGCGATGCGGTCCGAAACCTCCGCCGCCGCGGGATCGGACTCCAGAAGGGTCGCCAGCCCCGGACACGCCAGCGCACGGATGCGTTCCGGTGCAAAGCATTTTGCAAGAAGACGCTCCCGGTAGAGGCCGGATTCCACCGTGGTCCTGGTCCCGAGGATCAGAAGCGTGGACTCCGGGTCGGCGTTCAGCGCTTCCTCCATACGGTCCACGGCGACGCCGGCGATCCCCCTGACCTCGAACTCCGGCCGATGCCGGCGGGCAAGTCCTTCGTATACAATGGAAAGCGTATTGCAGGCGATGAGACAGAGATCGGGGGCAAGCAGTCCGATCCCCTCCAGCACCGACTGCAGAAGTTCCTCCTGCTCCGCGGCGGACGCGAGCTTGTTGAAGCCGCCGGCAGGAGAGGGATATGCATTGAAATAACAGAGTTCGCACGGAGTGCCGCCCCGGCTCTCCGGCGCAAAAAACCGGGAGGCGACGTTCAGTCCGCCAAGCCCGGAATCACAGACCACGATCCGCTTCACGACTCCACCTCACGAGTCAGAAACTCCCTGACCATCCGCCGGTAACTCTCCGGGACGTCCTGAAGCGTTCCCTCCATGATCCGGGTCATGCCGTCGAACCACTGGGTGAAATGCTGGGGACAGGTGATCCGGTTCCGAAGCATCGCGGCGCCTTTTTCGGGGGTGGCCCGCATCGTACCGGCGATCTGTTCCAGTTCCGCAGCGAAACCGGAGACTCCGTTGCTGGCGAGGACGGCGTTCCAGGCGTCAAGGGCAGTTTCCCCGTTCTGCAGGGGCCGGGAGAGTTCCGCAAAGCGCGCTTCGAAATCCGCGAGCGCCTCCCCCTTCAGAAGCCGCAAACCGCTCTCCGTGATCCGATAAGGGATCATGCGATGGGAGACGAGCCCGGAGGCGTCCAGCACCATCTCCACCATGTATCCGACCTTCCGCCAGTAGTTGGGCACCGGTTGATAAAAGACGAAGTTCCCCAGACTGAAGTAGGCGGGAGTGCGGCCAAGAATCGCCATCCCCTGCGGAACGTGAGGATGGTGTCCGAGGATCACGTCCGCTCCGGCCTCCGCCCACAGTTGAAACGCTTGATAGACGTAGCCGGAGGGATAAGGCTGATACTCCAGCCCGCAGTGGGCGGAGACGAGAATCACGTCATACTCCTTTCGCGCGGCGCGGATCTCCTCCGCGAGGCGCCCCACCTCCCAAGGCCGGACTCCGGCGGAACAGTCGGCGGCCCCCCTCCGATCTTCGCCTTCGGATATGGCGAAGATCCCGATCCTGACGCCTTGCAGAAAGAGGGAAAGGGGCTTCCGCGCCTCTGCGAGCGTCTCCCCTGCCCCGACGGTCCCGATCCCGGAATCCTGCAGAAGCCTCCGGGTCCGGCGGAATCCCTCCTCGCCGCAGTCGAAGGTGTGATTGTTGGCCATCACCGCTACGTCGAAGCCCCCCGCCTGCAGGGAGGCAAGGTGTTCCGGATACCCGGTGAACGCCGCGCCGCTTTTGACGATGAAGCCATCCGCAGGGTCCAGCGGGCTCTCCAGATTGACGATGCGGCAGTCGGCGGAACCGAGCACGGGAAGCAGATCGCCGTAGATCGCCGCCGGTTCATTTGCCATGATCGGAGCAAAATTGCGGATCGGTGCCAGATCAGAAGCGAAAATAAGTTTGACTTGTCCCATGAGTTTCCTCCCTATGAGATTGCAAGGAATCTGCCGTGACGGCCGATGCATTCCGGAGCGTTTTCGTCCCACGCGGTCCGACCGTTGACCAGCACCCGGACAACGCCGGAGGGCATCCGCTCCTCCCCGAAGAATCCCGCCCGGGAATCATATTTTGCCAAGTCGAGAATGACCAGATCAGCAAAATATCCCTTGCGGATCATCCCCCGTTCCGGAATGTGGAAGATGGTGGCGGGAAGCGAAGTCATCCGCCGTATGGCCTCGCCGATGCCGCATCGTTCGGAAACGACCCGGAAAAAGCGGGGAAACGTCCCGACGGAACGGGGATGGCCGACACATCCGGGGTCGTCCAGCAGCATGGAAAGTCCGTCCGATCCGGCGCAGACCCAAGGCAGGGAAAGGATCTTCAGCATATTCTCCTCCGACATGCAGAGAAAGGCCGCCTTCTGCTCCGGACTTTCCATCAGGACCTCCATGGCGGCGTGTTCGATGGAACACCCCTTCCCTTCGGCGATGGCGGCGATGGTCCGGCCTTTCTGGCACAGGATCGTGGTGGCGAGGTCCCGGGGGCTGCGCTTCAGGGCCTCCTTGATCTCCTCCCGGAAGGGGGCGGAGGAGCGCAGATGCTCCGCCAGCGTCACATCCCGGTCGTAAGGCGCCGGCAGAATCTGGCCGATCCGGGTGGAGGAGAAAACGTAGGGGTAGCGGTCCGCATGGAGGATCATCTCCTCCCGGCCTCGCTCCAGCGTTTCCAGCAAGGCTCCGATCTTGTGGTAGTTGCGTGGGAAAATGGTCTTCAGATGGCTGATCTCCACCTCGCCGGAACCGGCTTTGCCGATGGCGATGGCCTCCTTCACGGCGGGAATGAGTTCATCCCCTTCGCTTCGGACGTGGGAGGCATAAACCTTGCTGCTACCCTTCGTCACGGCGGAGAGGGCCAGCAGTTCCTCCGTGTCGGCGAACTTTCCGGGGAAATAGGTCAAGCCGGTGGTCCACCCCGCCGCCCCCGCCTGAAACGCCTGTTCCAAAAGCGTCTGCATCTCTTTGAGTTCCGCGGCGGATGGCTTCGCGGAGGAGTTACCCATGACCAGACGCCGGATGGTGTTGTGTCCGCAGAGCGAAACCGTATTCACCGAGGCCGGCTCCCGTTTCAGGAGGGCCGCGTATTCCGCGAGGCCGCGCCACTCTTTTCCGGCGAGACTCTGCCGGTCACAGCAGGCAGAATTGCCGCAGTTTCCGTCCACGGTGGTGGTCACCCCCTGAAGCAGTTTCGTACGCATCTCTGGAAACCGGATCTTACTGCCGTCGTCGTGGGAGTGGGCATCGATGAAACCGGGGACCACCGTCAATCCTTTCACCGATATTCTCTCCGCCGGAACGGCATCGAAACTCCCGGGGGCGCCGATATCGGCGATTCGTTCCCCCTCCAGAAGAAGGTCCAGTGCCGACGGTTCCGCGCCGGAGCCGTCACAGACGTTGCCTCCGAAAATCACGGTTTTGCTTTTCTGAAAACTGCCGGCGGCGCAGAAGCCCCCCAATGCCGCTGTGGTCTTCAAAAATTCGCGTCTGTCCATGATGTCTCCGTCTCCTTCTTCCATGAGGATTTCCCTTTTCCTCCATAAGATACTTGTATTTTCATAGAAAATCAATATATTATATCTGTAATTTCAATAGACGGAGACTATCAATGGAACTGCTTCATATCCGCTACTTCATCGCCGCCGCAGAAAAGATGCACTTCGCGCTGGCGGCGGAATCCCTCGGCATCTCCCAGCCCTCCCTCAGCCACGGCATCCAGATGCTGGAGCAGGAGCTGGGAGTGAAACTTTTTGACCGGAGCAACAAACGCAGGATCAGCCTGACTGAAAGCGGACGCGCCTTTCTGCCGGCTGCCCGGAACGCCATCCAGCAGCTCTCGCTGGCCAGACGCTGTGCAGAGGAGGCCGAAGCCGGTGCATCCGGACATCTCTCCATCGGGGCGCTCGCGTCCGCGCTGGCGCGCAAGGAGTTTCTCGCCGCCCTCGCCGACATGCGCCGGAAGTATCCGAAGGTGGAACTGGAGATCATCGACGAACACTCCTCCGGACTTTCCCGGAGAATCCGGGAACACAGCATCGACCTCGCCATCTGCCGCTTCGATCCGCAACTCTTCGAGGACGAGACCCTTGTCTGCAGGAAACTCTTCGATGACGAACTTCTGGCCGTCATGCCCCGCTCCCATGCGCTGGCGAAACGGAGGTCCCTGAAGGTAGCCGATCTGGCGGAGGAGAAGATCATCATGGTCCCGCAGAAGACGTCGCCGGCCTTTTACGAAAGCATCCGCGCGCTCTGCCGGGAACAAGGTCATTTTCAACTGAAGATTGCCGGAGAATGCAGTAATTTCTACACCGCGCAGCATCTGCTTCTCGCGGGATTCGGCGTCACGTTTCTGCCCTCCAGTCACGAGGGCCTGTTTCCGGAGGCGCTGGCCTACCGGCGCTTTTCGGACTGCTCGCCGCGCTCCTCCGTCTATGCGGTATTCGGAGACCTGCCCGGCTCCGCGCCGTTGCACACCTTTCTGGGGCTGCTGACAAAACACTTTCAGCAGGACGAGAAGTCGGTCACGATCTGATCCCCCGGATTCCCGCGAGCGTCCGCAGGATTGCCTCTTTCAGCGGGCAGCGGTTGTGCAACCCCAGTTCCCTCTCCGCCCGGGAAACGTCCGGAACGTACCGGGAACCGCCGGTCCCGGGAGCCGCACCGCCCAGCACCCGAATCTCCGGTGGCGGGGAGACACAGGAAGCGATCAGTTCCGCCAATTCCGCGATGCTCACCGCTTCGGGGGATCCGACGTTGTAAGGTCTCCCGGCGCGTCCTCTCTCAAGGATGGCAAAGAGCCACTCCACCAGATCATCCGCATGGAGATAACTGCGGAGGGGCGAACCGTCTCCGCGGACGATGATTGGTCCGCCGGACAGAGCATCCCGGAGAAAATTCCCGGCGGCATAGTGGCTCTCCCGGTCCAAAAACGGCCCCACAAAAGAGAAACACCGGGGAAGCACCGCCGGAATTCCGGAGGCAAGACACATTTCCTCCGCTTCCCATTTTGCGATGCCGTACTCCGTGACCGGATGGCAGGGAAGTTCCTCCGGGATCCGCATAAGTCCCGTCGGAGGCGGTCCGTACACCGCGCCGGAACTCACGAACATCACTTTCCCGGCTCCGCACTCCCGGGCAAACCGCAGGACCCGTTCGGTCCCCGTCAGGATGACGTCCCGCATCACCCCGGGAGGAAGCGTCACCACCGCCGGAGCGGCGGCGTGGATGACGGCATCGAAACGTTCCTGCGGAAAGGCGAAATCCCGAACGTCTCCCGCGATCCAGCGGATGCACGCCATCCCGGAAAATCCAGGATTCGCCGCGAGAAACGCCGCAGGGTCCCGGGAGAGGATTGTCACCTCGTATTCCGGAGCAGCTCCGCGCTTCAGCATGGAGAGGATACTTTTCCCGAAGAACCCGGTCCCGCCGGTGAGAAAAAGTTTCCGCATCTGCCCCATTAAAAGTTGATCCTCTCTTCCTCAATGACCAGAGGTTTGTTTTTCACCTGAGTCCAAACGGCGCCGATGTACTCCCCGATGACGCCGATGAAAAAGAGTTGGACGGCTCCCAGGAAGAACATCCCGATCACGAGAGGCGCAAGTCCCAGCTGAAAGGTATCCCACCAGCAGAGTTTGGCGATGAGATATCCCAGCGCGATGAGCAGGCTCCCGAAACCGATGACGAACCCGCAGATCACGGCCAGCCGGAGCGGCAATTTGGTGTGATTCACGAAACCGGTCATCGCCATGTCGTAGAGGGTCGCGAGGTCGTTGTGAGAACGTCCGTGCTCCCGCTTCGCCTGAACGAAGGGGACCTCACAGCGGCGGAATCCGATCTCGCTCACCAGCCCGCGGAAGTAGGGATATGGTTCGTGAAACTGCCGGAGCGCCTCTATGAAACACCGGTCGTAAAGTCCGAATCCGGTGAACTTGCGGATCACGGCACCGCCGTCGGAGAACTTCTGCAGAAGCCAGTAATACCCGTCCCGGAGAAACTCCATCACGCGGTTGGACCGGGTATCGGAACGGACGCCGCAGACCACCTGATACCCCTCCTCATATTTTGCGAGGAATGCGCCCAGCATCTCCGGCGGCTCCTGAAGGTCGCTGCAGAGATAGAAGACCACGTCGCCCTCCGCGCAGAGAAGACAATGGTAAGGACTCCGGATGTGGCCGAAATTTCCGGAATTGAGGATCACTTTGAACCTGGGATCTTCCGCCGCGATCCGGCGCAGGACCTCCCTGGTCCCATCGGTGGAGCGATTGTCCTCCACCACAAACTCGTGATCATAGTCCGGATACTTTGCCAATTCCGCGCGGCACCGCTGATAAAAAAGGGGGATGTTCTCCACCTCGTTCCAGCAGTTGGTAACGATGCTGATCCGTTTTTTCGTCATTGGAAACCTTCCTCCTTAAGCGGTGGGATGATCATGTTCCGGGCGAACTCCTCCCTGGACAAAAAGGGCACCATGTCCTCCAGCGGAGCCGAGATGAGAGTCCCGTCCGGCAGTTTCCGGGAGGCGGCTTTTGGTCCGAGTTCCTCCACGGGGTCCAGCAGGACCTCCGTCAGTACCGGGCCGGAGATCCCGAGGATCTCCGGCAGACGCGCCGCGGCCTCCTGATGGTTTTTCAGCCGAAAGAAGGGAAGGCCGTAGGCCTCCGCCAGTTTCTGCAGTTCCGGCAGGACCAGACCTGACCCCGCCTCCGATCCGACGAAGCGTCCGGCGAAAAAGGCTTTCTGCGTGTTTTTGATGGAGAGGTATCCGCCGTTGTTATAGACGAAGAGTTTCACCGGCAGGCCAGACGTTTTCAGGGTCTGCAACTCCTGCAGGTTCATCTGCAGACTGCCATCGCCGGTGAGGCAGATCACCTCCCGGCCCTTTCCCGCGAGCGCGGCGCCGATGGCGGCCGGAAGGCCGTACCCCATGGAGGCACAGCCGCAGTTGGCGAAGAGCCGCATTCCGGACCTGACCGGCATCGTCTGAAAGGTGCTGGTATAGGCGGTGCCGTTGCCGGTGACTACAATGGAATCCGGACGGCACTTTTCTGCAATCAGTTCCGGCAGAACGTAACTGGAAATCCAGTCCGTTCTCCGCCGCAGTTCATCCGAAACCGGCGGGTAATCCCGCCTCAGCCGCGCGCAGTATTCCAGCCACTCCGTTCGCGCAGGGACAACGGGCAACATCGGGAGCAAAGCCGCAAAAAAGGCTCCGAGATCGGCATGGATCGGCAGTTCCGGGCGGAAGGTTGGCTTCCGCAGTTCCCCGGCGTCCGCATCCACCATCACTTTGAAGGCCCCCCGTGCCACCGACTCCCACGCATACCCGATGGTGCGGATGCCCATCCGGGTCCCCAGCACCATCAGCAGATCGCAGTTCTGCAGAATGAAGTTCGCCGCGCGCTGGCCCATGATCCCGGGCCGTCCGAAAGCGAGCGGATGCGCGGTTGGGATCAGGTCCGCACCGGAAACGGAAGTCAGAACGGGAATCTGACAGCGCTCCGCGAGATCCAGCAGGGCATGCTCCTCGCCCGCATTCCGGACTCCGATCCCGGCAACGATGGCGGGACGGCCGGAGCGTTTCAGTTTTTCACAGAGCAGAGCCAAGGCTTCCGGCTCGGGAGGAGGCACTTCCACGTCAGGGAGATACGCGCTCTGCACGGCGGGATCGTACTCCGCCGCCTGAACGTCCAGCGGCACGTCCAGCCAGACCGGGCCCGGACGGCCGGTCCGGCACAAATGCCATGCCTTCTCCAGCGCGAAACGGACCTGCGACGCATCCCGGATCTGCTCGGCGTACTTTGTAATGGGGCGGACCACGTCGATAATGTTCAGTTCCTGATCGCCCAGCTGCCGCAGATGCAGTTCCGGGCAGGCGCCCGCCGTGGTCGTCCGTTTGACCTGTCCGGAGAGCACGATCATCGGGATGGAATCCAGCCATGCGCCCGCCACGCCGGTGAGGGCATTGGTCCCGCCGGGACCGCTGGTGACGCAGAGAACGCCGGGAAACCCGGAGATCCGCGCATATCCTTCGGCGGCCATGGCGCAGGCCTGTTCGTGGAGGTTGCAGACGTACCGGATGCGCGGTTCCCGGTTCAGCGCATCGTTGAGAAACATCGCTCCCCCGCCGGTCACCAGAAAGAGGTGACCGATGCCCCGGTCGGCAAGGAAGTGCATGATGGCATCGGCGACTTGCATTTATGAGTTTCTCCGGCGGAGGTCCTTGGGTTGCATCTTCCTCATCTTGCGCCGGCGGCGCGATATTTCAGTTCCAGTTTCAGTTCCTCAAGGCACTCCTCGAAGGAGACCGGACCTGGATTGACGATGAGCATCCGGTTGCGGACGGTGCGGAAATCCCCCGGGGTCAGTCCCGCCAGCGCATAGAGAGGACCGAGGTCCTCCGGCAGCGTGCAGACCTCGGAGAGCATCCGCTCCGCGAGGAGCTTCTTCCCGGAATCCGTCAGCGGTTCAAAGCGGATCTTGAACGTGAACCGCCTTGCGGTGGCCTCGTCCAGCCGGTCATCGAAGTTGGTGCTGCAGATCAGGATTCCCCGGAACTCCTCCATGCGGCAGAGAAATTCATTGACCTGCGTCACCTCCCACTGGTGGTCCGCGGAACGCCGGGAGTTGATGAAACTATCCGCCTCGTCGATCATGAAAAGAGTATCCGGCTCGCCGGCCGCCTCGAAGGCATCCCGAATGGATTTTTCGGTCTCGCCGACGTAACAATTCAGGAGGTCGCTGCCCCGGCGCACGTAGAGGCGCATCCCCAGTTCCCGGGCGAGGTACTTGCCGAATTCGCTCTTGCCGGTCCCGGGAAGTCCGTAAAAAAGCATGCAGCAGTTGGGGACCCGTTCGGTTCCCTGCCGGAGTTGTTCGGCGAAACGGCGCAGGCCGGAGAGGATCCGCTCAAGAGGATAACTGCAGCTCAGGTTCAAGGCGTTCCGGTCGTAGGCGCGGTCGATGATGCCATAGGGTCTGGAAACGGGCTTCGCCTGCCGTTTGGCCCGGGCATCGGCGATGTAGGCCGGAATGTAGGCCGGGATCGGTTCCGGCGGGACCTTCGGGACGTCCGGCTCTCTGCGCCCGCCCCCGATGGAATTATCCTGCCAGTAATCCCGCGGCTGGATGATGACTTCCGGTTTCTCTGCCATGGTGAAACGACCTCATGTTTCCGCACCTTTTCTGCCGGGATTTAATATATCCTTGCCTTTGCGAAAATACAATCGAAAAATCCGGTACATCCGGCAAACTTCCCCTTGACAACCGGGCGGAGGGGAGATATATTAAACTATACTGCAATTTGTATAACCATTGCAAGTTCCGGAGTCTCGAAATCATGCAATATTGGAAGCGCAACCTCGCCCTCGTATGGTTCTCACAACTGCTGATCCTCACAGGATACTCCTCCTCGTTGCCCTTCATCCCCCTCTTCATCAAGCAGAGGCTTGACATCACGGACGCAAAGGCGCTGGCTCTCGCCATCATGCTGTACCATTTCACGGGAACAATCACCTTCACCGTCTCGGCGCCCTTCTGGGGGATCGTCGCCGACCGCTTCGGCAGAAAGATCATGCTGCTCCGCGCCTGCTTCCTCAATGCGGTATTCTTCCCCCTCATGGCGTTTTCGCCGACGCTGACGGTGCTGATCCTGCTCCGGATCGGTGCCTCCTTCTTCAGCGGGACCAATACCGCCGCGCAGACCATCATCGCCACCGGAACCCCCAAGGAACATCAGGGATTCGCGCTGGGCTTCTTCAGCACTGCCATCTGGACCGGGACCATGCTGGGCTTTCTGCTGGGTGGGATCCTGGTGCATTATTTCGGATATACGACGGTGTTTCTGCTCTGCGGAGCGACCTACATCGTCGCCGGAAGCATCGTGCTTTTCGTCAAGGAGGACTTCCACCGGGCAGAAGCCGCGGCCGGCAAGGAGGAGAAATGGTACCGCCCCAACCTGAGCGGACCGATCTGGATGATGATGATCGCCTTCGTCCTGCTCTGCGGCCTGCGGCACCTCGAGGCCCCCTACCTCGCGGTATTTGTCTCCCAGATGACGGGAGACGGGACCGCCGCTTTCTGGACCGGGATCGTCAGTACCGCCGCCGCCGTGGGAGGATTGATCGCCGGTGCCACCTTCGGAGCACTGGCGGACCGCCGTCCGCC
>DCGG01000040.1:939-21091 GCA_002315455.1 Lentisphaeria bacterium UBA1784 | reverse complement strand
ATCACCGAGCCCCGGGATACCTGGTATTACAGCGGCCGGAACGAGGCTGTCAACGTCGCCATGCTCCGCAGCGGATTCGGTCCCAAGGACATCTATCTGGGCGTCAAGGGCGGCCGGGTCAACAATCCTCACGGACACATGGACGTCGGCTCCTTCGTGCTGGATCTGGACGGGCACCGCTTCGTGGCTGACCTCGGCATGGTCACCTACGAGGACTTCGAGGGCAAGGTGAAACTCTGGGACATGCGCCAGGGTTCCGACCGCTGGCGAATCTTCCGGCTGGGTCCGGAATCCCACAACATCATCCGCATCGACGGGGGAGAACAGCCGGTCAACGAATTCGGCTGGATCTCCAGCGTCACCAGGGATTCCGTGCAGATCGATCTGAGTCCGATCTACCGGGACAAGGCCAAAGCGGTCCGGCGGGAGTGGAAACTCTTTCCCGACCGGATGGTGCTGATTGACCAGTTCGCCGGATTGAAGCCCGGTGCGAAGGTGGTCATGCAGTTCTGCATCAAGGGCAAGTGCCGGATCTCCGGGGAACGGGTCTCCATGAAGGCGAAGGGCGCCGCGGCCTCCGTCTCCGCGGCTCCGGGGGATGGGATCCGGGGGGAGTGGAGCGTCCGTTCTGCGAACAGCCTCCACAACGACCTCGATCCTGCGGACAACGGCGCGGAGATGCTGTACTACACCTTCTCTGCTCCCGCTTCGGGGATGGCAAAAGTCGAATTCACGTTCTCCGCCGGAAAATAACGCCGCGGCAGATCGAACAACAGGAAACATGATTATGGAAAAGATCCGTTTGAGTATCATTACCGCCAGCCACCGCAAGACGCCGTGGTTTCCCGAGATGATGGATTCCGTCCTGAAGAGCGGTTATCACTTCCGGAATACGGAACTCATCTTCTGCAACGACGGCGCCGCCGACGGCGGGGATGCGGTTCTTGCCAAGGAGTATGCGAAACAGTATCCGGATCTGATCCGGATCATCGAGAACCCCGAGCGGCGCGGCATCGCCGGCGCTTTCTCCCGCCTGGTGGAGGAGGCAAAGGGAACCTACGTGATGCCCTTCGATACGGACGACGTGTTCGTCCCCTTTGACATTGATGCCAGTCTCGACCGGCTGGATGCGGATGTTTCCATCGCCGGGATCTACGGCAAGAAGCGGCTGTTTCACAACGAACTCGGCGATCAGGGCGAGATGCACGGCGGCGATGAGAGCGTGTTCGCCATGACGCTGGATCCCCGTGCGGTCCACAATGCCCAGATCGTCCGGCGGCAGGACATCCTCGATGCCGGGAACTACCAGTATACCGCTTTCGGCATCGACAGCATGGCCGCAGACGTGTTCCTCTGGCTTCGGCTGGCGCTGCGGAAACCGATGGTCTTCTCCAACGAGATACGGGCGCTTTTCCGGGTCCACGGGAACCAGTCCAGCGGGTCCCGGCGGCAGAGTTACGCCAAGGAGTACGACTTCTGCCGGAACTGGCTGCTGAAGGAGTACCGCCCGCTTGCAGAGAAATTGACCACTCCGGGGCAGATTGTGATCACTCCGAAGGAAAGACGCCCGGCGATGGCGGTGCTGGGGGCGCTCTACGTCCGCACTTTGGAGGCGTCCGGCAGGGTGGGGTTCACGAACATGGCGGTTCAGCTGGACCCTTGGGATTACGGCGCCCGGGAGTACCGGATCAAGGAGTATCTTGCTGCCGGCCGGGGCGTGGAGGCTCTGAATGATGCCGCGATCATGTTGTCGCAGTTCTATGACCGGCCTTACATCCTGTCGGTGGCGATACGGCAGGCCTGCAACGCCGCGGAACTGGCGAAACTGGATGCCTCCGCCTACGAGGACGCAAGGAAGCGGCACATGTTGGAATTCTTCCGTTTGACGCCGGAACAGCTTGCGATCTTCCGTCGGACGATCGCCAACTGCGGGAAAGACCGGAAATGATCCGGCGCCGTCCTGCCGCCGGGAACTTTCAGAAGGGAGTGAAATAAAATGCTGCGGAATGTTTTGCATTGGGCGGGCGCGCTGTTGCTCCTGCCGGCCATCTGCGCGCCCCTATGCGTTCATGCCGACGCGGCGGATGCAGACGAGGTCTATTGGTTTCTGCCACCGGACGGCTTCTCCTTTCCCCGGAAGAGCCGGATGGTGATCCTGGAGAAGCGGATCCCCTGCGAGCAGTTGCCGGAGTCCGTGCGCAAGTACGTCGATCCTGCGCGGCAGCATGACGGTTCCAAACTGCAGGTGCTGTTGGCGGATCTGACGGGCGATCATCGGGACGATCTGATCCTCAATACCGGCCTCGGCGGGAAGGGCAGCGAAAACTACGCTGTGTTCCGCATGGTCGGCGGCGATGAACAATATGCGGTGGTCAACGCCTCTCTCAACGGGACGATCCATCTTATGGAGGAGAAGGACGGCTGGCTTCAGCTGGAGATGGTGACGGGAAACTCCGATCAGCGGTTGCGGACCCTTTACGCCTACAACTCCCGGACCGGTCAGTATGAGATCATCCGGCAGGAGCAGCACGATTACCGCAATTTCGTCTGCACCGTGAAGAAGGGGGAACTCCGGGATGCCTTTGAGTTGGACCTCTTCGCCGTGGACTTCGAGAAGCGCCTCCACAAACTGGCCCGGAGAAGTCCTCAATTGAATGAGAGCGGTCTGCGGGCCGAGAAGATGAGAAACGGCTTCTACCGGTTCGACTACCGCGTTCCGGGCCGGCAGGGCAGGGCGCAGGAGGGGTTCACCATCATGCTTTCCGGCAAAGGCAAGTGGAAGCGGAAAATCTATGCCAGTTGTGAACTCAAGACCGAAAAACTTTACGGCATCCGTGCCGGGAAGGCGCTCTATTTCCACGTGATCTACACCCGGAACAAGGGGTATTTGGAGCTGGTGGAACCGCTCTTCCGTTCCAATTTCACCATTCACGTCGTCAACCGGAACAAGGCATCGGATCAGCTGAATCTGCGGATTACCGTGGATGACAAACTGATCACCGCCAAAGCGCTGAAGCGGGACACTTCGTGGTTCACGCCGGATTCCTTTCCCTATCCGGTCCAACTGGAACCGGGGGAACATCAGATCGTCATCCACGCAGGGGATCTGCACTACGAGGGGAAGATCACCGCGGATGATCAGCATGACATCGCCGTTGCGGAGGTCCGTCTGGTCTCCGCTCTCGACGTTTTCGAGAAGAGCAAGAACGGGATCACCCTCTCCTGCCGAAAAGGCCCGTTTGAGGATTGAACCGGAAAGGACGTTTTCATGAGTTGTTTTTACGTCGCAAGCTGGAGCAATGAGGGGAAGGGAGGAGTCCTGCGTTATGAACTTCTGCCTTCCGGTGCGGTGGAGCGTAAGCAATCCGTCCCGCTGGATCAGGCTGGATATCTCGCCTGGGCTCCGGATCGGAAGCACGTTTATGCCACCTGCGGCTGTTCTGCGGAAAGCGACGGCATCGCCGCCTTTGCGGTCGCGGACAACGGCGATCTGACTCTGGAAAAGCTCCTCCCCTCCGGCGGCATCTCTACCTGCCATTTGTGCGTCTCCGCCAACGGAAGATTTCTCTATTGCGCCAACTACCGCACCGGGAATTTCGCGGAGTTCCGGCTGGACGGTACCGGTGCGTTGCTGGAACGGACGCAACTGATCGCCCACAAGGGAAGCGGTCCCAACCGGAAGCGGCAGGAGGGCCCTCACACCCACTTCACTGCGTTCACGCCGGAGGGACGCTACGTGGCGGTGGTGGATCTGGGGATTGACGCGGTCAAATGCTACCCCTTCGATTCGGAACGGGGGATTGATCCGGACGGCGTTGTGACTTCCGCCGTGGCTCCGGCGGGTTCCGGACCCCGGCATCTGGTCTTTTCGCCGGATGGCAGATTCGCCTACCTCATCAACGAACTCGGAAACACCCTTTTCTGTCTCGCCTACCGGGATGGGGCGTTCACCAAACTCGGCAGTCTGGACCTTCTGCCCAGGGGCGTCACCTGCGACACCAAGGCATCCGCCGTCCGTATGACGGCGGACGGCCGCTACGTGGTGGCCACCAATCGGGGCTTCGATTCGCTGGTGCTGGTGGAGTTGGACGGCAAGGGCGGCATGGTGCTGCGGGACCTGACCCTTTCCGGCGGTTCCAGCCCGCGGGACGTGAATTTCCTCACCGGAGAGCGCATCTTTGCCGCCGGACACGAGTTCACGGACAACGTCCGCTTCTTCGACTTCGATCCGGAGGCGGGGCAGCTGACCCCCAACGGATACGAACTGACGGGGGTGACGCGCCCCATCTGTTTCCTTCCGGAATAGGTCCCTCATGCCGGATGCCCCTGCAAAGATCCTTTTTTCTGACGGCCGCGCGGAAGCGGTGCATTCCGTCTTGGAGGCACGCTTCCGGGAGGCGGGGATCCCTTCGCCCCGGACGGAGGCATCCATCCTGCTGAACGAACTTGGCGGATGCTCGCCGCTGCAGCTGTTTGCTGCGGGGCCGGAAGGCGGGCATCTTTCTCCCGGGATCCTCGACCGCATCGCCCGGGCAGCGGAGCGGCGGCTGACGAGGGAACCTCTTCAGTACATCCTCGGAACCGCGCCCTTCCGCGATCTGGAACTGGAGGTGACGCCCGCGGTGCTGATCCCCCGCCCGGAGACGGAGGTGCTGGTGGATCATGCTCTCGCGCATCTTCCTGCCTGCGGAAGTCTGCTGGACGTCGGGACCGGTTCCGGCGCCATCGCTCTCGCCGCGGCGCAGGAGCGTCCGGATGTCCGGGTGCTGGCACTTGACGTCAGTCCGGAGGCGCTGGCCGTGGCGGAGAGAAACAGCCTCCGTTATCGCCTTGCCAACGTGGAATTTCGGCTCTCCGATCTGTTTTCGGCGGTGGAGGGGGAACGTTTCCACGTGATCTGCGCCAATCTTCCTTACGTGACGCGGGAGGAGTACGCCGGTCTGGAACCGGAGGTCCGCGTGTTCGAGCCGGAACTGGCTTTGGTCGCGGAGGATGCGGGATGTGCGCTTATGGAGCGCCTTGCGAACCGGTTGCCGGAGCATCTTTTTCCCGGCGGATACGGGATCCTCGAAATGTCTCCTCCGCAGACCCCGCGGTTGCAGAAACTTCTTGCCGCACGGGGATTTCGTTCGGAGGTCCTGCCTGACCTCACCGGCCGCGCCCGTTTTGTGGCCGCGTCTCTGGAGTGACCTATGGACTTTTTGCACGCACGCGCCGCGCATCTGAAACTGGGTTGCAAAGGAGAACGGGCCGCCCGGAAACTTCTGGAACTCTGCGGTGCGGAATTTCTTGCTTCCAACTGGCGGTGCAAGGCCGGTGAACTGGACCTCGTGATGCGGGACGGTTGCGATCTGCTTTTCGTCGAGGTGAAAAGTCTGCGCCGCATCAGAGGTTTTACCCCGCTGAACAATCTCTCCGGCCGTCAGCGCCGCCGGAACTTCAACGCTGCGAAGGTGTTTCTGCGGGCCATCGGCCTGCCGGATCTCACGGCGCGGTTTCTTCTCGTGGAGGTGGTCTTTTCCCGCCGGGGCGCACTTCTGGAACTGCGGCGGCACTGGGACTATCTGCCCAGCCTCGTTCCGGGGAGTCTGCGATGAACCTCCTGCGCAGGATTTGCCGTGCACTGGGATTCTTCCCCTGTCCTCTCTGCGGGAAAGGGGAGGGCGGCGGCGATAACGAACTCTGTCCTGCATGCCGGAAGTCTTTGCCGCTGATCCCAGCGGGGACGCTCTGCCCCGGGTGCGGAGCGCCGCTGGATGGTGCTCTGGAACTTTGTTCTCAATGTCTGGAGATGCCCCGGCGGCATTGGAAAGGGGCCGTGAGCGTCATGTTCTACCGGGATGCCGGCCGGGAAATGATGCACCGCTTCAAGTTTCAGAAGCATCCGGAACTGGCGCTGCCTTTCGGCCGGCTGGCGGCGGAGGCGCTCCGGCGCGCGGCTTTTCCCGTGGAACTGGTGGTACCAATCCCATTGCATTGGACGAGACTGTTCTCCCGGCCCTACAACCAGGCGGAACTGGTGGCTCGGGTCCTTTGCGGAGAGATGGCTCTGCCTATGGTCAGGGCCCTTCGCCGGAGCCGGAAGGGAAAGCATCAGGCGGAACTGAGCCGCTCCAAGCGGATGCAGAATCCCAGGGGATTGTTCCGCGTCAGCCGTCCGGATGCCATCCGCGGCAAAAGGATCCTCCTGCTGGACGACGTGATGACCACGGGGGCCACCCTGCAAGCCGCCGCGCTGGCGCTGAAGCGGGCCGGAGCCGGGGAGATCTACGTGCTGACTTGCTGCCGGACTCCCCAGTTCCTTCGCTGACGCATCGCGATGCGGCGAGAGGCGGAATGCGGCGGAAACGCGGCTGCCCTTAAAAGACCGGGGGGCGGAAGTCCGCCGGGTCGATCTCGGTGTTGATCCGGTAGGTGATGACGCGGGAGGTCTGTTTTTCGCCGTTCTGGAAGATCTCCATTTCCGCCGGGATGAAGAAGCCCTCGTAGAGGCGGTAGCGGAGGATTCTCGCGTCGTAGTCCAGCGATCCCTCTCCGATGGCGAAAACGCCGCTGATGCGGTTGATGCGGAAATCCTTCTTGTTGACGTAGATGTTGAAGACGTCCGATGCCTCGTCGCGTTGACACTCCAGTTTGTAGAACTCCCCCAGTTCGTTCTTGCACAGGTAGATCCGGATAATGGGGAAGATGTCCTTCAGCCGGCTGCCGGGATCGGCGATCTGGGCAACGGAGCGGATCCGCTGCATCGCTTTCATGTCATCCTCGCCCACGGGGGAGACGCTCTTCTCCTTATAATCGGCGTACCAGCATTGTTTGCCGTTGGTGATGATGCCGATGACGGGCTTGTTGTCATCATAGGTCACCCAGCGGAAGAGGTCCGGTTTGGCGAACTTCACTTCCACCATCTGAACGAGGGGATCCTCCATCCAGCGTTCCGTGGTCACTTCCTGACGGCAGACGGTGTTCTTTGCGGAAGCGTAGCGGTTCTGGGGGTCCATCGCCAACTGAATGTTCTTTTCCAGCTCTTCCACGGAGATATCGGAGGGGGTGAGCACTTCAGCCGAGATGCACCCGGTACCGATGACTGCGGTGAACAGGGCCGTTGCGAAAAGAGAAAACAGACGATTCATGATGGACCTCCGGATTGTTGCACGGTATATAATGTATATGATTACGCAGGATAATATAACACCGGAAGGGGCAGAAAACGAATGTTTCTCCGGATTTTTCAGGAAATTTTCTGAAAATGACTTGACTTCTCCCCTGATCCGGGGTTAGATTTATTTCGTATATGAGTGCGCGTGTGTGCGCGTACGGAGCGGTCTGCGGACCGCGATCTGAAAAAACGGGGATGCAGGAAGGGCTTCCCCCCTCGAAAAACGGATAACAGGAAATCATGTCGAAACTGGTGATTGTGGAGTCTCCCGCCAAGGCCCGGACGATTGGGCGCATCCTTGGCCCGGAATATCAGGTGACCGCCTCCATGGGGCACGTCCGGGACCTGCCGGAGCGGGAGCTCGGTGTGGATCTGGAGCACGACTTCGCTCCGAAATATATCGATACCCCCCGCAGCAGTTCGGTGCTGAAGGGACTGCGTTCCGCGGCCAAGCAGGCGGATGAGATCTATCTTGCCCCCGACCCTGACCGGGAAGGAGAGGCCATCGCATGGCATTTGCACGAGGTCCTCAAAGGAGTGACCAAGGTGCCGTTTCACCGGGTCACCTTCCACGAGATCACCCGGAGTGCCATTGAGAACGCTATGAAACAGCGCGGCTCCATCAATCAAAACCTCGTGGATGCCCAGCAGGCCCGGCGGGTTCTCGACCGGATCGTCGGCTATCAGGTCAGTCCTCTGCTCTGGCGGAAACTGGAGAAGGGCAGTAGCGCCGGTCGGGTGCAGTCCGTGGCGTTGCGTCTGGTGGTGGAGCGGGAGCGGGAGATCATGGGCTTCGTTCCCGAGGAGTACTGGAACTTCGTCGCGAAGTTTTCCGGACTTTCCGGTGACGTTTTTCAGGCGGAACTCGCGAAGATCGACGGCAAAAAATTCCGCATCCCGGATGCCGCCGGGGCGCAGGCGCTTGAGACCTCCGTCCGCAATGGCGGGACGCCGCGGATCGCTTCCGTGGAGCGTCAGCAGCGCCGCCGGACTCCGCCGCCGCCTTTCACCACCAGCACTCTTCAGCAGGCGGCGAACTCTTTCCTGCACTACACTGCGTCCAGTACCATGACCTGCGCCCAGCAACTTTATGAAGGCATCGACCTCGGCAAGTCCGGAGCCGTTGGTCTTATCACCTACATGCGAACGGACTCCGTCAACATCGCGCTGGAGGCCCAGCAGGCGGCGGCCGCCTTCATCCGGGCCAACTACGGCGAGAAGTTCGCTCCTGCGCAGTTCAACCGCTACCGCAGCAAAGCCGGAGCGCAGGAGGCCCACGAGGCCATCCGCCCCACGGACGTGAACCGTACGCCGGACTCCCTCGCCGCAGTCCTCACCCCCGTGCAGTTGAAACTCTACACGCTCATCTGGAAGCGTTTTGTGGCAAGCCAGATGACTCCGGCGCTCTACGATCAGACCGGAGTTGACGTTGAGATCAAAGGCGCCGATTCCCGGGATTTCACATTCCACGCGGTGGCATCCGTGCTGGTGTTTCCCGGTTACGCCAAGGTCTATCGCGAAGCCGAGACCGATGAGAATGCTGCTGCCGCCGCGCAGGCGCTGGGGAAACTTCACGAGGGCGAGAACGCACGGCTTCAGGAACTTGTCAAGGAGCAGAAGTTCACCGAACCTCCGCCGCGCTACACCGAAGCAACGCTGGTGAAGGCGCTGGAGGAGAACGGCATCGGCCGCCCCTCCACCTATGCGACGATCCTGCGGACCATTCAGGACCGGGACTACGTGAAGCGCCAGCAGAACAAACTTTTCCCCACGGAATTGGGATTTCAGGTCAATGATTTTCTCACGGGGAAACTTCCCAAACTTTTCGACGTGGGCTTCACCGCCGACATGGAGGAGGAACTCGACCACGTGGAGGAGGGAAAACTCTCCTGGGTCAACATGATGCGGGAGTTCTACGGGAAATTCGCCCCTTGGCTCAAGGAGGCTAAGGAGGGAGATGCTCCGCCACCGGAACTGGTGAAGCCGGTCCTCGCGCTGGCGGATGGGCTGGAATTCGCGCCTGCCCGGAAGGTGGGACGCCGTTCCTATGATGATGCCAAATTCTTCCGGTCCATCCGGGACAAATTTGCGAAAGACGGCAAGATCAGCGCAAAGCAGATGGCCGGATTGATCGCGCTCGCGGCCCGCTATGCGGAGAAAATCTCTGCAGACCGGATCAACGCTCTGGATCCGGAAACAAAGCAGGCTTTCGAGGATGCAGCCGCGGCCCGCAAGGCGGATGCCGTTCAGACGGAAGCGGCAGGAGACGCCCCCGGCATGCCTCCGGAACTTTCCGCGGTGTTTGAGGCCTTCAAGGACGTTGAATTCGAGGCTCCGGTGACCCGGGGCCGGATCACTTACGATGACCGGAAGTTCTGGAATTCCCTGCGGACGCAGGCCGAGAGCGGCCGGAAACTCTCCGACAAACAACTGGCCGCGCTGGGCCGGATGGTGAAGAAGTACCGCGTCCCTTGCTCGGATCCCGGAGCGCTTCCTGCGGCTATGGGAATGGCGGCGGTCCCGGCTTCCGCCGGAGGGACGGCGGCTTCTGGCCCTGCGATCCCGGTGGAGGAACTTTCCGCGTGGATCGCCGGCCTGAAGCAGGTCAAGGAGTGGGCGGCGCCCTCGGGGAAAGGGCGTTTCACCTTTGACGATAAAAAGTTCTTCCAGTCTCTGGCGAAGCAGTTCGGGGAGGGCAAGACCCTCAGTCCCAAGCAGGTCGCCGCGCTGAAAAAGCTCGCCGATAAATACGGAGTGAAGTGAAAATGTTCCCGAAGGATGGCTTCCGGGATCTTCCGGCTGATCCGGAAGAACAGACCCCGAAGCCCGTTTCCAAAAAAAGAGCGGCTTTGAGGACTGTCCCGTGGAAGGATCGTCCGCTTTGGATGCGGATGGCGGCATGGGCTTTCGGCTCGCTTTTTGCCCTGCTGGTCCTGCTGTTGACCTTCCGGGACGTGATGGTGCTGCAACTGGTGCGCCGCTTCGGCGGAGCCATCACCGGCACCAAGGTGGAACTGCGGAATTTTCAGACTTCTCTCACCGGTTTAAGTGTGGCGGTCCATGGATTTTCCATCACCAGTCCTCCCGGTTACCACACGCCCAAGATCCTGGAGTTGGAGCGATTGTACATCTCTTTCAAGACGCGGTCGCTTTTCTCCGACATGGTGGTGGTGGAAAATGCGGAACTCCGCGGGCTTCACATCAATTACGAGCAGAAGTACAGCGGGAACAACCTCGCCGACCTTCAGGAAAATATCGACGATTTTGTGGATTCCCACGGCGGCTATGAGGACGAGGCCTCTGCAAAGGATGCTCCGCCCGGAAAATCCCTGCTGATCCGCCATCTGGAGATCAGCGGAAACAGCATCACCGTCACCAACACGGAGACCGGGCAGACGGTAACGCTTCCCATGGTCAACATCGTAATGGAGAATATCGGCGGACCCGGGTGCGAAGTCTCGGACGTCCTCAACGAGGTCTATGAGAAGGTCACGAATCTGGTCATGGGGACCCTCTCCAACGTGGGCGGACAGTTTTCCGTCATGAGTGCCAGCACTGCGGACAAGATCAAGGACGCGGGGAATGCCGCGCTGGAATCCATCTCCAACGGCGGCAAAAAGACCTGGCAGGGGATGCAGAACGCCGGAAATTCGGTCGTGGAAGGTACGAAAAAGACCGGCAGCATGATCAAATCCCTTTGGAAATGACCCCCGTTTCCCCGGTTTCTGTACCGGAATGATGATGGATACGTAGAAGAAATGCTGATTCTGAAGGCTCCTGCACAGGCCGAGACCATGGCGAAAAACTCCCGTTTTCTGGCGGAGTTGACCGCCGTCTCCGATCCGGAATCCGCCCGCGCTCTCTGGCGGGAACGGAAAAGCACGTACGACAACGGCGGCCATATCGTCTATGCCTTTATCGCCGGACCGCAGGGCAACGTCATGGGCTGTTCCGATGACGGAGAGCCCTCCGGAACGGCGGGCCGTCCGGCGCTGGCAGTCCTGAAGGGCAGCGGGATCACGGACGTGCTTCTGACGATCGCCCGCTGGTTCGGCGGGACGAAGTTGGGCACCGGCGGATTGGTCCGGGCCTATTCGGATGCCGCGAAGGCGGTGCTGGCCAACGCGGTCACGGCGGAGGCGATCCCCATGGCGGAATTCGGTTTCGCCGTGGAGTATGAACTTTACGAACGGGTGCGGCGTTTGCTGGATGCTTCCGGATTTGTGACCGGACGCGAGGAGTTCGGCTCCGACGTGAGTCTGGAGGGCTCGCTGCCCGAGAAGGAACTTCCCCGCCTTCAGCGGGAACTGGAGGAACTTTCCCGCGGCCGCATTCGCTGGTTACGGAAGTCGTAGAAATATGAAGAAAAAAATTGATGCGGGGCTTTTGCGTCCCCAACTGGAGGTCGTGACTTGCTCCTGGGGCACTTTGCGGGAGGGCAAGTGGGATTACCCTTCGTTGCGGGCACGGTTCTGGCGGCTCTATTTTCACGACGGACCGGGCGCGACGATCCGGCGCAACGGTGAGAGCACGGACTTGGAGCCGGAAACGATCTACCTGATTCCGCCGGATACGGATTTCTCATCCCACTGCAGTCGGTCGACCCGGCAGCTTTTCATCCACTTCATCATGGAACCGCTGCGCGGAAACAGACCGCTCTTCATCCTCAAGGTGACTCCGGAATTGAGGTCTCTCGTGGAACCCCTGCTGCGAAGCGGCAAGGAGATCGACGACCCCTTCCATTTCTCCCGGACTTTTCACCGGAGGTTCGGATGCTCCCCTTCGGAGTACCGGGTGCTCCGGCGCAAAGAAGCGGGAAGGGACGACTCTCGGTAGAATACCGGTCAGAGATTGTTCCAGACGAAATTCAAATAGGCGACCGCCATCACGATCTCTTTTTCCAGCGGAAACTCCTTCAGTTGGGGCACCGTGCGGCGGGCTTTGACGCCCAGCCCGGTCAGTTCCATCATGAGCGGCCCCTGATAGCCGACTTCCTTCAGCGCCTTCAGCGTGGAGGGCCAGTCGATGCAGCCCAAGCCGGCGGGCTGATGATCGTCATTTTCGCCGAAGTTGTCCTGAATGTGGGTAGTGAAGAGGCGCTTGCCGAACTTGCGGACCACTTCCGCTATGTCGTGGGTACCGGTGTAGTAGGAGTGACCGGTGTCCAGATTGATGCCTACGTCCGGACGATTGATGGCATCGACGACTTTGATGATGAAGTCGATGTCGCCAGCGAGGCAGTTCTCGATGGCAAGTTTGACGTTGTATTTGTGGGTGACGTCCGCGAGACGGGTCAGCACGTCCAGCGCCCGTTCGAAGTCGAAACGGGGCTGAAGGTTGGGCAGGTGGCAGATCATGACCCGGGCGTCCAGCGCGTCCGCCATCTCGGCGCAGTGGGTTTCCACTTCGAGATAGTGTTCCACGGTGTCGCCCTCATTGAGATGTTCGGAGTGGACCGACCACGGGATCAGACCCGCACAGCAGCAGGCTTCCCGGATGACGGCGCAATCCTCGCGGTTCAGGGTCGCCACGTGGGAGAATTCCAGATGGGAGACGCCGTAGTGTCGGTAAACCTCGATGTTTTTGAGGTAAAGGGCCCGGTCATAATAGGGAATGCGCCCCTCCGTGGGATCTACGATGTTGCAGCCGATGCAACAGCTGACGTTGTTCATGTTTTTCATGGGGACTCTCCTCTCTCTGATGTGTTGAAGCGTCCAAGTATTTGTGGTGAAAAATAGCACGATTTCCCGGTGATTACAAGCGTTTCTTGCGGAAATCCGGGCAAAAACCTTGCATCCTTGTGCCGGTACAGAACTTCATTTTCCGCTTGTGTACCGTTTTTTGAGGACGCTCTTGACAAATCGGAAAAGGAAGATTACATTAATGTACAAAATGGAATCATAATTTCATACAGTGGAATTATCATGGAGCTTTTGGAAAAAACGTTCGATTTGCTGGAGTTCGTTCTGCTGCAGAACGGCAGGCCGGTCACTCCCTCCGAAGCGGCGGAGAGCACCGGGCTTCCCCTCTCCACGGCGACCCGCATTCTCGGGGACCTCACGGCGCGCGGATATCTGGACAAGGTCTCCCGGAAAAGCGGTTATGCTCCCGGTCCCATGGTGGCCGCCCTTGCCAACCGGGACAACGTCTATCACCGCATCGCGCTGGCCGCCAACGAACCCATACGGAATCTCGCGGCGAAGGCCCAAAGTCCCGTCAATCTGGCCGTTCTCCGGGGTACGACCCGGATCATGCTGGTCTATTCCGGCTCCTCCCCCTACTGGAAGCCGTGGGCGCATCTGCAGTTCACCGATCATGCCTCCACCGCCACGGGAAGGCTCCTGCTCGCGGCCCTGCCGGACAAGGAACTGGCGGAACGCTATCCGGAACTTCACTTCGATGACTGGCCGGAGGTCACGTCCGCCGCCGCCTTTCTGAAAGAGTGTGCCCGTCTCCGCAAGGAAGGCTCCGTCCGCTTTCTTCTTGACAAAAGGATGGAGGTCATGGGGCACCTGATCCGGGTCCCGGACTATCCGGTGGCGGCCATTGGCTTCGGCACGCCGGATCGGGAACGGTGCGAGGAACTCTTTCAGGCATCGGCGGAGACCGCCCGGCAGATCGCCTTCCATCTCAAAAAGAATTTTTCTCTCTTCTGAACGACAAGGAGTCCATTATGCTGATCTGGAATCGAAACAACACGCCGCAGGAATTTCACGTTCTGCTGGAGACCCTCGCGGAAGAGTATCCCATTCGGGAGTCCGGGAACGGCACGAAACTGGAATTCGTCCCAGGAAAACCCAATGAACTGGAGG
Organism: Lentisphaeria bacterium UBA1784; assembly: GCA_002315455.1. Lineage (GTDB taxonomy): Bacteria > Verrucomicrobiota > Lentisphaeria > Victivallales > Victivallaceae > UBA1784. Next base: position 7,123 of record DCGG01000040.1, on the reverse strand, counting down.
TGAGTTATCCCGCTCCCGGCACGTGCCGCATTGTCTGCGGTTCGGTGCGGACGGCGGCGAGAGCGCTGGGGTACGCCCTCGGTGGCGGATGCGCCAGAGAGACTTTGGAGTTCCGGACTTTCGGCATCCTCTTCGACGTCACCCGGGGATCCGTGATAACGGTGGAGCATTTCAAATACTGGCTCCGGCGCATGGCTCTCACCGGATACAACCTCGGAATGCTTTATACCAAGGATACCTACACGCTGCCCGGCGAACCTTATTTCGGCTACATGCGGGGCCGCTACTCCATGGAGGAGATCAAGGTGCTGGACGCCTACGCGAAAAAACTGGGCATCGAGATGATCGCATCCATTCAGGCGCTGGGGCACTTGGAACCCATCCTGCGCTGGCCCGCCTACTTCAAGGTCAAGGACACCGACAACGTCATCATGGTGGACGAGCCGGAAAGTTATAAACTCATTGATAAGATGCTGGCCTTCTGGAGCGAAGCACTCTCCTCCCGGCGGATCCATCTGGGCATGGATGAGACCCATGACCTGGGGCGGGGACGGTTTTATGACGTTCACGGCGAAGAGCGGAAATTCGACATCTACAACCGCCATTTGGGCAGGGTGAACGACCTCTGCAAAAAATACGCCCTGAAGCCCGTCATCTGGAGCGACATGTACTTCCGCTTCGCCAATCCGAATCAGGATTACTACGATCTTGCCACGGAAGTTCCGCCCGACGTGGCGGCGAAGATCCCTGCCGATGTGACGCTTGCCTACTGGGACTACTACCATTACGACACCGATTTCTACGAGTCCTTCCTGAAAAAACACCAGTCCATCGGGAAGCAGCCCATGATGGCCTCCGGGATCTGGACGTGGGCGAGACTGTGGTACAGCCAGTGGCGGACGGAACACACCGTCGGTCCCGCCATGGAGGGATGCCGCCGGACGGGCGTGGATGAGATCTTTTTCGCGTTGTGGGGCGATGACGGCGGGTATTGTGAGTTCGACTCCGCTTTCCCCGGACTGGCGTGGGCGGGAGATTGTGCAGCCAATGGCGGCAAGGTGGACCCCGCACGGCTGAAGACGTTCTTTGCCGGCGTTTTCGGCGCGGACTACGATGAACAGACCGTTCCCTGCGATCTGGATGAGATCAATCTCACCAACGCAGACTGGCACAAGCACTATGAACTGCTTGGCTCCATGATGCTTTGGGATGATCCGCTCATGGGCATCATGGAACGGGAGTACCGTTACTACGATCCGGAGATCTGGTCCAAGACCCTGACCCGGTGGCGCGGTGTGCTGGAGAAAACCCGTTCTGCGCGCAAGCGCCGTTCTGCCGCGGACCTGGATTATATTCAGGACGTGACGGAACTCCTGATCGCCAAGGTGGAGACCCGTCTCGCCCTGCGGGAAGCCTACGAAAAGAGGGACAAGACCGCCCTTCTCGCCGTTGCGGACCGTCTGGAGAAGGAACTTCCGGAGCGGACCGACAAGGTGCTCGCATCCTTCCGCCGCCAGTGGTTCCGTTCCTACAAGAGTTACGGCCTTGAGACCATGCAGATTCGCCTCGGCGGCGTGAAGGAACGCAGCCGGGAAGTTGCGGCCCAGATCCGTGAATACGCAGGCGGTACGCGGAAAAACCTCCCGGAACTGGAGGACGACATCCCCGTCATGGGCGTCAATGAGACCCGTTACCGGATGTGCGCCACCGGCGGTTGGTTCATCTGAAGAAGCGAATTTTGTGAGGTGGAATGGTGAGACGGCTGGATTTTCACGCGCACTTCAACTGCGATGATCCGAAGGCGATCGACGAACTTGCCGCTACCTGCCGGGAACTGCGGACGTGGGTGTGCATGTCCGGAGGCCTGCGTTACGGCGGATTCGACATGATCCCCAACGAGCAGGTGCTCGCCTTCTGCAAGGGGAGGTACTCCGACTGCTTCCTGCCCATGGCCAAAGTGGAACTCTGGGACAGGACGGACGCGGATCAGATCTACCGCTTCGCCGATGCTGGGTTCCGGGGCCTGAAGTGCATCTATCCTTACTACGAATACGACCACGATCTCTACATGCCCGTCTATGAGGCGGCGGAGAAGTGCGGATTGCCCATCCTTTTCCATACCGGGAACTACCGGCCCAACGCTTCCGATCCGGAGTTCCGCCGACCCATGTTGAAGAACATGGATCCGCTCAATCTGGACCGGATCGCCCGCTCCTTCCAAAACCTCCACATCGTCATGGCCCACATGGGCACCAGCATTTGGCGGCATGAGGCGGCGGAATACGTTAAGATCCATGCCAACCTCTACGCCGATCTCGCCGGAAACGGCGCGTTTCAGGGGGTGTCCGCCGATGACCTGACCCGGTTGATGCGGCCGGAGATCCGGCGGATCGACCCCGCTTACGAGAACTTCGGGAAACTGGTTTTCGGTTCGGATGCCTACGTGGACACTCCCTGGACCGAATCCTATGCCCAGCAGCACTACGATGCTCTCTGCAATATGACGGGCGTCCCCGATGAGATTCGCAGGCGGATCATGGGCGGGACCGTCGCCGCATGGATGGGGATCCGGCTGGACGAAGATTGACGGGAGAAAGAAAAAGATGAGAAAATTGACGTTCATTATGACGGTCCTTGCCGTGGTGCAGGGGATCAGCCCGCTGTGGAGCGCGGAGATCGTCCGGGATCACAGGAGCGACTGGAAGATCCAGTTGGAACCGATGGCATCGCGCCCTGCTCAAGCCGCCGCCTCCGAGTTGCAGGACGTAATCTTTCGGGCCACCGGAGCAAAACTCCCCGTCGTCAAAAGCGATGCCGTGCCTGCGGAGAAAACCATTGTCGTCGGCGGGAAACTGGCCCTCGCCGTCGGGATTGACGTGGAAAAACTCCCGCCGGAGAGTTTCCGCATCCTCGCCAGGGGCGGAAACATTTATGTTGCGGGGCGGGATACGGATAACGCCGATCCCTACAGCTTCAGCCGGGATACCGCACAAACCGGGACCCTTTTCGGCGCGGCGGATTTTCTGGAAAAGTTCCTTGATGCCCGCTGGTTCTTCCCCGGAGAGACCGGGGAATATCTGCCGAAGCGTTCCGGATTCAGCGTGCCGGACGACTACGATTTCACCGGCATCCCCAAGATGGAGTACCGCCGGATGCACAAGACCGACTGGGATACCATGACCCCGCACCAGAAGCAGAACATCAGCCGCTGGTACCGCCGGAACCGCTGGGGCCGGAGCGCCGACTACGAAGGCAGTCACTCCTGGCTGTGGAACATGCCCGCCAAAAAATATTTCAGGGATCACCCCGATTGGTTTGCGCTGGTCCACGGGAAGCGGGCGGGATACGCCGTGGCCGGCGTTCAGCTCTGCACCACCAACTCCAAAGCGCTGGACGAGTTCGCCCGGGTGCTTCTGCCGCAGATCGAAAAGAACCGGAAACACAACTACATGATCTCCATCGGTCCCAACGACGGCGGCGGCTTCTGCATGTGTCCCAAGTGCCGGGCGCTGGACGTCGGCAAACTCCCGGACGGACACCCCATCCTCTCCGACCGCATGGTGGTCTATGCCAACGAGATGGCGAAGCGCATCAACGCGGTCTATCCCGATCAGACCATCGGACTTTACGCGTACAGTTATTACAGCGATCCTCCGGCGAAGCAGGTGCTGGATCCCCACGTGAAGATCATGCACGTGCAAAATGATTTCGGCATTTTCGGGCTGGACGAGGCGTTCTGTGCCGCCTACCGGGATAAAAAATTGAAGCCGTGGAAGGCGAAGGTGGGCAAACTCTACCACTACGACTATACCGAGGGCACGGGAAACTACGGCATCCCGGCCAGTCATCCCACCGCCTGCCGCAACCGGGCGCAGGTGCTGGATGCCGCACAGGTCTCCGGTTTCGCCATGAACTTCCGGGAGGACTTCTACGCCACCGCCCTCAACAACTATCTGGAGTTAAAACTCTGCTGGTATCCGGCCTCGGAGTTCGATGCCATCTACAATGATGCCATGGAAAAGTGCTACGGCGCCAGGGCGGTCCCGTACGTTCAAAAATACTTCGACGAGCAGGAGCGCCGGGCTCTCGGCATCTACAGAAGCCTGCTCTTCGACGTTTCCATCGGGGCCTTTCAGCGGATGCCATCCGTCATTTCCGCAGGGTTGCCCGGATTGCGGGACGCCTGCATGCCAGACCTGCAGAAGGCTCTTTCGCTCACCGGAGATTCCGGACAGCGCGCCCGCATTCAGATGCTGATCGAGAACCTTGAGAACGCCGAAGTAGTCTGTCAGCTCTACGTTCTCGGCAGAAAGATCCTCAATGAAGGAAAAGCAACAACGGAGAACCTCCGCAAAGCCATTGCTCTCGCGCGGACTCACCGGGCCTACGTGAAGAAACTGGAATCGACCGGTTGGCTCCGGCCCGGCGAGATGGACCGGCAGAATCAGAAACTGCACCTGAACATGGATGAGGAACCCTATCGCCGTTTGCTGAATGAGTCCATGGGGGGCGTCCGCAAGACCTTCGCGTTGCGCCTCGCCTCCGGGGCCGTTACGCTGGACGGGAAGGGCGCGGAAGCCTTCTGGAAGGACGCTCCCACCGTCGAAGTTGCGGTCCACTGCGCCAGCGGCGATCCTGCGCCCGTGAAGGCTTCCGTGAAGGTCGCCGCAAGCGACGGGGCGCTCTACCTCCTCACCGAGATGCAGGAACCGCAGATGGATCAGCTCCGGGATGCCGTCTCCAAGCGCAACGGACCGGTCTGGGACGAGAACTGCATCGAATTTTTCTTCGATCCGCAGAACGGCCAGCGGGAATTCCGTCAGTTGCTGGTGAACAGCATCGGCACCATCGCCGAAGTCCGCAGAGACGGGCAAAAGGAACTGCCGTGGGCCAGCAAGGCGGAGGCCGCCGTCACCCGTTCCGCAGACCGTTGGACCGTGGAGGTCCGGATCCCCTTCGCCGCTTTCGGCAGGACCCCGAAGATGGGGGAGATCTGGGGCTTCAACGTCTGCCGAGACCGGATCGCCGCCGGCAGCAACGAGCGGCTCAGTTGGAGTCCAACCTTCGGGAAGTTCGACGTTCCCGGACGCTTCGGAAAACTGATTTTCCGGTAAACAATGAAGCAACCTGAATGCAGGTACCGACAATGACTCAAACCACCATTGAACACTTTACCGTGACGGACGAGCCCCGTCCGCTGTTTGTGCCGACTTCCCGGCCTTTCCCGGAAGCGGAACTTCCGGAGATCGTCTGCGACGGGGAACCGGCGCTGGTCCGGCTTTGGCGCGATGCGTGGCGCATCGGCTGGAGCCACGTCTACGAGTCGGAGGCCATGCCCCGTTCCCCCTACATGGGCGAAGGATGTGCCATCAACCGGGTGTGGATCTGGGACAGTTGCTTCATGGCGCTGTGGACCGGATACGCTCCCGATCTCTATCCTGCGGCCAATACGCTGGACAACTTCTATGACATTCTCAACGGTGGCGAGGCCGGCATCCGGATCCACCACGTGGACAATCCGCCGCTCTTCGGCTGGGCGGAACTGGAACTTTTCCGCCGCACCGGGAACCTGGAACGGGTGCGGAAGATCGTTGCTTCCGGCATTTTGCAGAAACACTGGCATTGGCTGGAGGAGACGGCGAGACCGGGGGATTTCGTTCCCTTCGGCCAATGTCCCATCCAATGGCGGAAGATGGCCTGCGGTTATCTGTGGGGCGGTATCCAGAGCGGCATGGACAACTCCCCCCGCGGCGGCGGAAACTATCAAAGCATTCTCTGGGCGGATGCGCTGGCGCAACAGGGCGGCTTCGCCCGGGATATCGCCGACCTCTGCGAACTCGCCGGCGAGTCCGGCGAAGCGGAGGAATACCGGAAGTATTACGAAAAAAAGAAGGCGCTTATGGCGCATTATTTCGATCCGCAGGACCGCTGTTTCTACGACGTCAACGTCACGCCGGATTTCGTCTGGAACTACGATTTCTGCCGGGTGCTGACCCCCGCCTCCTTCTGGCCGGTCTTTGCCGGGATGGCAACGAAAGAGCAGGTCCACGGCATGGTGGACGCCCTGCTTGATCCCAATCGTCTCGGCGGACCTGTCGCTTGTCCCAGTGTCAGCCGGCGCGATCCCGGCTTCGATCCGGCCGGCGGCTACTGGAGGGGCGGCGTGTGGCTCCCGGTCTTCTAC
>DCGG01000040.1:0-929 GCA_002315455.1 Lentisphaeria bacterium UBA1784 | reverse complement strand
CATGACCATGAAGGCGCTGGAACGCTGCGGCGAAACGGTCCTCGCCCGGAAACTGAGCCTGCAACTGCTCCGCTGGATGAAGCAGTGCTATGACGAAGTGACACCCCACACCATCTGGGAGTGCTACTCTCCCACGGAGCCCCGGCCCTCCACCAACAAGGAGGGGACCTTCTGCCGTCCGGAGTTCTGCGGCTGGTCGGCGCTTGGGCCCATCTCGCTCATGCTGGAAAACGTGGTCGGCATCCGCATTCAGAGCGCGGCGGAACGGCGGATCTTCTGGGAACTTCCGGAAAACTGTTTCCGCCGGGGCATCCGGAAATTGCGGCTGGGAAACGATCTTGTCACGCTCATTGCCGACGGTGGCGTCATCGAAACGGAAAGCGCACGGGGATTCACTCTGGAAATTCCTGCAGGTACCTTCGACTGTCCTGCCGGGAAGTGCCGCATCGACCGCCGCTCCTGGAGCCGCACGGCATCGGCCGCCGGGGCGGAATAAAAAACACCGTTCCGCAGAATTGCGGAACGGTGCGCTGATGCGGATCGGAACAAAAGCAGGTCAGAATCCCTGCGACAGCATGGCGTTGGCGACCCGGACGAATCCGGCGATGTTGGCTCCGTTCACGTAATCCACCTTGCCGTCCTTGCCGGTACCGTTGGCGACGCAGGCCGCATGGATGTTGACCATGATCTGGTGGAGCCGCTGATCCACTTCATCGCTGTTCCAGTTGGTGTGACCGGCGTTTTGGGACATTTCCAGACAACTGGTGGAGACACCGCCGGCGTTGACCGCTTTGCCGGGAGCGAAGGTGATCCCGTTCTCCCGGAAACACTGGATCGCTTCCGGACGGCATCCCATGTTGGAGACCTCTGCCACCAGCCCGACCTGATTGGTGATGAGCGCTTTGGCATCGTCGCCGTTGAGTTCGTTC
>DCGG01000005.1:11745-12500 GCA_002315455.1 Lentisphaeria bacterium UBA1784 | reverse complement strand
CAGCTTCTTCGCTGCCTCCGCCCAGAACTCCCGCCGCAGGGCTTTCAGTTCCGCCGCAGGCATGAAGTAGGCTCCGTCGATCCGGCAGTTGCAGTGTCCCAATCCAAACTTCCCGGAGCCGGAGGCGGAGAACTCCTCCGCGATCCGTTCGGGGGAGAGCGGACTGGTCTTGGCCGGCCGGAGATTCACCTGCCGCACGAATTCCGGCAGGACCGCATTTTTCACCGCTACCCGGAACTCCTCCGCTGTCACGGAAACGTCCAAATCCAGCCCGGCCCGGCGAGGCGGCAGAGCGGCGAGACGCCCGGAATAGTCGGGAAAACTCTCCCCGATCTTGAAGACCACGCCCTGTGTGGGAACGTCTTTGTCACAGCAGATAAAGACTCGTTCTCCGGGCAGGACCCGCTTGGCGTTCACATTGTTGACGAACATCCTGGTGATGGTGATGGCAGGCCCCACGTCGCCGCTCTGGGGCTGGATGCGGACCCGGTCCCCCAAGTGGAGCCGCTTCGCCGCAGTGAATCCGAACCCGTTGACTCCAACGGCCTCCACGGTCCCCACCCGGAGCCCCGCCGCCCCCAAGGCGTCATGCTTGATGAGACCGGCGGTGCTGGCGGCGGTGTAGAACCCGTGAGACCAGCGGCGGCCGCATCCGGAACTGAGAACGTTTCTGGCGGCTTTCAGCGTTTCCGCGTGATCTTCGGGAGCGGCGTCCAGCATCATTCGGTAACTGGTGACGGCGGCGGTGACGTAGT
>DCGG01000005.1:3320-11704 GCA_002315455.1 Lentisphaeria bacterium UBA1784 | reverse complement strand
CTCAATCTTCAGCGAGGCGACGCCCAACTCCCGCATTTTCGGGAGCAGTTCCAGTGAGCAGAGGTCCTGCGGGGAGAAGAAGAATCCGTTCCCGCTCCGGGAGAAGTACCTGCGGCGGCAGGGCTGTTTGCATTTGCCCCGGTTGCCGCTGGCTCCGCCCAGATAGGAGGAGAAGAAACAGCCTCCCGAGAGGGAGGCGCAGAGCGCTCCGTGGACGAATACTTCGATCTCCAGATCGGTTTTGGAACGGATCTCCGCCAGTTCCTCCAGCGTGACCTGCCGCTCCAGCACGACCCTGGAGGCGCCCAGCGCCCTGGCGATGGCGAAGCCCGCCGAATTGTGGATCCCCATCTGGGTGGAGGCGTGCAGCGTGAGATGGGGGAAGTACTCCCTTGCGATCCGCATGACGCCCAGATCCTGAACGAGCAGGGCGTCCGGCGCGATGTCGTCCAGTTGCGCCAGTTGCTCCACGAGGTCGGGCAGTTCGGTTTCTTTGATGAGGGTGTTGGTGGTCACGTAGACTTTTCGCCCGTGTTTGTGGGCATAATCCACGATCTTCGCCATGTCATCGGCGGAGAAGTTCTCTCCCCGCTCCCGGGCGTTGAACCGGGGCAATCCGGCGTAAATGGCATCGGCTCCCGCGTCGAAGGCGGCGAGGGCGCAGGCCGGACTGCCTGCAGGGGCCAAAAGTTCGATGGGATGAGATTGTTCCGCCACGGGATCACTCCAATCTGATGCGCGGGTCGGCCCAGGCGTACGCCAGATCGGCCAGCAGGTTGATGACGACGAAGAGAGTGGCGCTGAAGATCACCAGCGCCTTCAGAAGTTGAATGTCCGAGTTGTAGAGTGCATCCACGCCCACGAAGCCCAGCCCGGGGATGCCGAAGAAGGACTCCAGCAGCAGACTCCCCGTGAAGAGGAAGGGCAGCGTGGCGCTGGTCCGGGTCACGATCTGGATGGCGGCATTCCGAAGCAGGTGGCGGCCGTAGATGCGGAGGGGGGATGCTCCCTTTGCCGCGGCGGTGCGGAGGTATTCCCGGTGAAGTTCATCCACGAAGACCGTCCGGTAGAAGCGCATGTTGCTGCCGATCCCGCAGAGGACGCCGACGATAATGGGGAGACCCAGCGAAACCGGACCCTCCATGCCCCACACCGGGAACCATTCCAGGTAGTATCCGAGAAACCACTGGGCGAAAATGATGAATACGAGATAACTGATGCTCATGCCGGCCACCGCCGCCACGGAGAGCAGACGGTCCGGCCAGCGGTTGCGGAACACCACCGCGATGAGCGCGAAGGCGATCCCGAAGAGCATCTCCCCGAGGAAGATGGGAAACATCAGCATGCAGGAGGGGACTACGCCGCGCTTCAGGATGCGGCTGATGGGTTCCCGGGTGGAGATGGTGTTGCCGAAGTTGAAGAATTCCACGTAGGGGAAACTCTTTTTGAAGCGGACCACTTCGGTCAACGCCCGGGTGAACTGGGAGTTCCACGGATTCTCCTGAAGCCGGAAGAACTCCATCTGCCGGACTGTTCTTCCCTCCGGCGCCGCAAACGTGAACTCCGCCGCTTCGGGAGAGATCCTCTCCTCCCGGAGGGAACCGTCATCCAGGGTGATCCGCACCGCCACCGGGCCGGAGGCAAAACAGCGGGCCACGGGTTGTCGGGGCGTGCTTCCCGAGGATCTGGGGAAAGCCTCGGTCCTGCACTCCCTGCCGTAGAAGAGCGGCAGGTCCGAACCCATCTCCCGGCGCAGGGACTCCACTTCGTCCGGGCGGGCGTTTTTGCCGAGGACCGCCGCCGCAGGATCGCCTGCCGCAAGGTTGAAGAGCGCAAAGGTCAACCCCAGCACTCCCAACAGCACCAGCAGGCAATAAAAAGTTCGGCGGATCAGAAAGCGGATCATTTTATCTTTTTCTGCAGTTCCCGGACCCGTTCGTAGTATTCCAGCTGGGCCGTGGCGTCGGCGTTGACGGCTCCGGCGCGGTGCATCAGCGCAACGGCCTGTTTCTGATATTGCTCCGCCTGATCGACGCGGCCGAGGCGGTAGGAGATCATGGCCTGGATCATCCGGTGAAATCCCACTTCGCCATCGGTACGGGCGGCTTCATCCTGACCGGCGATGAGCATGGCGGCGGACTCCAGCATCTCTGCATCCTGCGGAAAGCCGTTGAGCAGATTCCACGCCATCATGTCCTTTGCCGCCGGGTCCGCAACGTGCCGGGAGAAAGTGGGCAGAACAGCCCGGAAGCGCTCCCGCAGTTCACCGTTGCGGGAGGCAATGTCCAGCGCGGTGAAGTAAAGCCGGGGCAGGGCGGGGACTTTGCGGATCTGGGAATCCAGAAGTTCCCATGCTTCCAGACTGCGTCCGGCGTTTTCCAGCGTGAAGATCCGCATCCGCAGTGCGGCGGCGTTGCCGGGATCAATGTCGAAGATCGCGCTGGTCAGGCGGCGCATGTCGGACTCCCGGCCGCCCCGGAGGTAACTCTCCAGTTCCCGGAGCAGGGAGGAGAGTTTCTGCTGGGTCTCAAGGGAGAACTTTCCCGCTCTCCACTGTTGAAGCATCTCCGGAAGGTCCATGAGTTCGCCCCGCCACAGGATGATCCCCTTGGCATCCACCACGAAGGCGAGAGGGAGGATGCGGCTACCGTCGAGGTAGTCGGAAGTGAGTTTCCGGTCCCGGTCCCACGCCATGGACAGTTTGCTTGCCGGACGGGAGGCTGCGAAGTGTTTCAGATCGGCTTCCGTATCCGGCGTGATGAGGGAGCAGGGGATGCCATCCTTGCCGAAGCGTTCCAGCATGGTGGCGGCGTTTGCGGCGCCGGCGGACCGGGTCATGACGAAGGTGATGATCCGCAACGGGAACATTTTCGCATGGTCTCCGGAGAGGGGTTCGACCGAGAAGGGCTCTTTCAGCCACTTCAGGTCTTTCACGTCGGCGGCCCGGTCTCCGGGATCGAGAGCTGCGGCGGAGAGCGCGATCAGCGCAGAAAGAAAACAGAAGAACCACTTTTTCATGGGATCAAACCTCCGATTTGGCAGGGTAACTACGGTTCCGGCATAATATACTCTTTTTTCTGCGGTTTCGCAAGGGCGTGGAGTGCTTCCTCAACGCTTCTGCCGGTATCCGGAAAGCGCAGGCCGGGCGCGATCTCCGCCAGCGGACGCAGGACGAACTCCCGTTTCTGCGCCCGGGGATGGGGAATGGTGAGCGCCGATGCCGTGCGGACGAGATCCCCCATGAGAATGACGTCGCAGTCGAGGACCCTCGCTTCCGCGCTGGAGTGCTTCGCCGGACGCCCCGCCTCCCGTTCGATTTGCTGCAGGACCTTCAGCAGCGCTTCGGGGGAGCCTTTCCAGCGGCCGGTCAGGGCCTGATCCAGAAAATCCGGCGTCCCGGGAATGCAGTCCACCGGTGCAGACCGCAGAGGGCGGCTGACCGCAAGTTCCCGGAAACCCAGTTCCGCCAGCCGTTTTCTGGCGAAGCGGAAGGTTTCCAGAGTGTCGCCGAGGTTGCCCCCCAACATCAGCGCGGTGAGAATGCCGTCGTTTTCGCCGGGATCCGCAGGGGTGACGGGATTCTTTATGTTTGTTTCCATAAAAAAGATTCGCTTTTTTGTCAAAGAGAGCCTATATTAATAATATAGCGCGTCTGGGAGAGATGTGCCAGTCGTTCAGGGATCTCTCCCCGCATTTCCGGGCATCTGCCGTTCACCGCCCGGGAGAAAGGATCGTTTTCATGAGTGCTTGTGTCAGTTCTGCCGATGCCCGTTTGAGGGTCTATCTTCTGGGGTCCGGGCCTATTGCGGTCCCGATCCTGAAGGCGTTGGCCGCCTCCCGAACGCTGCGGCTCTGCGGGGTCGGGACCCAGCCGGACCGCCCCGCCGGACGGCGCAAGGTGCTTGCTCCCACGGAACTCGGCGCGGCGGCCTTGGAACTCGGTCTGGAACCGGAACGTCTCTGCGACGTGAACGATCCAGTCTTTCTCGCACATCTTTCGGAACTTGGCGCGAGGATCCTTCTGGTGGCCTCCTTCGGTCAACTGCTGAAGGAACCGATCCTGACGCTTCCCGGATGTCTCTGCGTCAACGTCCATGCGTCGCTTCTGCCGCGCTACAGGGGAGCCTCCCCCATCGTTCAGTCGATCCTCAACGGCGACGAAGCCACCGGGGTGAGTTTCATGAAGATGGCGCTGGCGCTGGATGCCGGTCCGGTCTACCGGACCCTTGTCCGTCCGCTGGACGGAACGGAATTCGCCGGTCCGCTGGAGCTGGAACTGGGAGAGTTGGCCGCCTCCGCGCTGGACGAGGTCCTGCCTGCCATCGCCGCCGGAACGCTGTCTGCGGTCCCCCAGCCGGAGGAGGGCATGACCATCTGCCGCAAGATCCGCAAGCAGGCGGGAAGCATCGATTGGTCGCATTCCGCGGAGGAGATCCACCGCATGGTCCGGGCATTCACGCCGTGGCCCGGCGCGAGGACCGCGATCCTCTCTTCCAAGGGAACGATCTCCGCCGCCATCGTCAACGCGGCGGTGCGGCCGGAACTCTCCGGAGAACCGGGAATGCGGCTCCCGAACACCGGAAAACATCTGATCGTCGGCTGCGGCAGGGGTACCCTTGAGATTCTGGAGATCGCCCCCGCCGGAAGCCGTACCATGGACGCCGCCGGATTCCTCAATGGTTTCCGGGGGGCTGAACTGCGATTCACCGCTCCGGAACCAGCACCGTAAGCCGCCGGGGCAGAACCCTTTTTTTTGAGGAAAATCATGGAACAATCAACACGCGAGATCATTCTCAACTGCGAGAAACTCGAGCGCCGGGTGGCACTGCTTCACGACAGCCGTCTCGAGGAGTATCACATCGAGCGCAACGACAAGGAACCCAAGGCCGGCGACATCTACCTCGGCCGGATCGTCAATCTCGATCCGCTGCTGCAGGCGGCCTTCGTGGACATCGGCGCGCCGAAAAACGCCTTCCTCCACTACCACGACATGCTCCCCGGTTACGACGATCTGGTGGAGAAGTTTCAAAGCGAGAAGGAGGCCGAGGCCATCAGGGCGGAGAACATCCAGTCCCGCCGCCGGAAACGGAAAAATCCCGAGGCCGGGACCAAAGCCGACGCCGTCGCCGCCATTCGGAAGAAGGGGAAGTTCTCCATGGACGACATCCCCAGCATCTTCCGGCCCGGCATGGAGATCCTCGTGCAGGTCGTCAAGGCCCCCATCAGCACCAAGGGCGCCCGGGTCACCACGGACATCTCCATCCCCGGCCGCTATCTCGTGCTGATGCCCTACAGCGAAAACATCGGCCTCTCTACCCGCATTGAGAGCAATCAGGAGCGGGACCGTCTGCGGAAAATCCTGGCCGACCTGGAAGTCCCCGAGGGGATGGGCCTCATCTGCCGCACCGTGGGCGAAGGGCGCCGCGCCAATTTCTTCAAGAACGATCTTGAACTTCTGCTGGACTACTGGCACAAGATCGAGAGCGGCATGGAAAAGAAGAACGCCCCCGCTCTGCTTTTCACCGAGCCGGATCTGGTGGAACGCACCATCCGGGACTCCATGACCGAGGAGATCGACGGCATCGTGGTGGACGATCCCGCCGTGCTGAAGCAGATCTCCGATACGCTGAAGCGCATCGGCGGCGGCAAGATCGCCAAAAAGGTCCGGCTCTACAAGGGGAACCGCCCCATTTTCGACTACTACCATATCGACGAGGAGTTGAAGTCCGTCTTTCAGCGCGAGGTTAAACTCCCCAGCGGCGGCGCCATCGTCATCGACGAGACCGAGGCTCTCATCGCCATCGACGTCAACTCCGGCCGGAGCCGCAAGGGGACCGACCAGCCGGAATTCATCCTCCAGACCAATCTGGAGGCCGCCGCGGAGATCGCCCGTCAGCTCCGGCTCCGGGACATCGGCGGACTGGTGGTGCTGGACTTCATCGACATGCGTTCCGCCAAGGACCGCGACGAAGTCTACAAGACCATGAAAAAACTGGTCAAGAACGATCATGCCAAGACCAAGATCATTCCCATCAGCAAACTCGGCCTCATGGAGATGACCCGTCAGCGGGAGCATGAGAGCATTCAGGATCAGGTCTATAATCCCTGTCCCTACTGCAGCGGCACCGGATTGATCAAGTCCGCGCTGACTATGAGCGCGGAGATCCAGCGTGCCCTCAGTTCCATTCTGAAGGACAAAAAGTACAAGGGCGTTGCCGTGCGGGTCATCATGCATCCGGAGGTCCTCGCCCGGCTCCGCAACGAGGATGAGAAACTGCTGGACGATTTGGAACGCAAGTACCAGCACGACCTCAGTTTCCGCGCGGACCCCATGCTGCACTACGAGGAGTTCAAACTGGTGGATCCGGAGACCGGTGCCGTCCTGAAGTAGGACGGCGTTCCTCTCCCCCGTTGCGGTCCGGCACCCCGAGGCATTCCATGCTGAAAGAGGACTTTCATCCCAGCGACATCCCGGCGAAACCCGGAGTCTACGTCTATCGGGACCGCTTCGGCACCGTGATTTACGTGGGGAAGGCGCGGAACCTCCGCCGCCGGATGTCCAGTTACTTCCAGCCCTCCCGGCGGGCCACGGCGGACCCCAAACTCCGCTCGCTCATCAACTCCATCGAACACTGGAGTTACGAGACGGTCCGCACCGAGGACGAGGCATTGATCCTGGAATCCCGGCTCATCAAGAGTTTCGCGCCCCACTACAACATCCTCATGCGGGACGATAAACGCTATCTTCTGCTGAAACTGGACCGTTCTGAACGCTTCCCCACGTTGAAGGCGGCCCGGGTGAAGAAGCCAGACAACGCCGATTACTTCGGTCCTTTCCCGCAGGGGACCGCTCTGCGGAGCACGCTGGACTTTCTGCTGACCTACTTCGGTCTGCGTTCCTGCAAGGACTCCGAACCCAATGAGGAGACCCGCAAGCGCTGCGTCAAGCGCCTTGTGAAGGATTGCTGTGCGCCCTGCATCGGCGCCGTGACCCGGGAGGAGTATCTCTCCCGGCTGGAGCAGGCGCTGGAGGTGCTTCACGGCGACATCGCTCCACTGAAAGAGGTCCTGAAACAGCGGATGCAGGAGGCCGCCGCCGCCTGCCGCTTCGAGAAGGCGGCGAGGCTCCGGGACGTGACGGCCAATCTGGAGGCGGTGTTCGGCAAAAAAAACCGTTCCTTCCTGCGTCCGGAACTCCCGGAACGCGCTCCTGGAAACGCCGGAGTGATCGCCCTGCAGGAGGCCCTCAAACTGCCCACGCCGCCGGAACACATCATCGGTTTCGATATTTCCAACATCCTCGGGACGCTTGCCGTGGGGAGCCTCGTGGCCTTTGCCGGCGGACATCCCGACCGGGACAACTACCGCCGCTTCCGCATCAGGACCGTCGGGCAGAGTGACGACTTCGCCATGATGGCGGAGGTGCTGACCCGGCACTTCTCCCGGTTGCGGGACGAGAACCGGCCCTATCCCGATCTGGTGATGGTGGATGGAGGCAAAGGACAACTCTCCAGCGCGGTGTCGGCGCTGGTGAAACTGGGCATCCCGCCGCTTCCCGTCATCGGACTTGCGAAGCGCAATGAGGAGATCTATCTGCCCGGGCGTTCCGAACCGGTGATCCTGAGCCGTCACAGCGCCGCGCTTCGGATGATCCAGGCACTGCGGGATGAAGCGCACCGCTTCGCCATCACCTACCACCGGGCGCTGCGGGAGAAGCGTCTGGAACATTCGCTCCTTGATGACATCCCCGGCGTGGGAGAGGCGAGAAAGGTGCAGTTGCTGCGCGCCTTCGGTTCGGTGCGGGCTATGCGGGGCCTGACCCCGGAAGCGCTGAAAGCCCGGGTCCCCGGATTGCCTCTGGAGACCGCCGTCCGGGTGGCATCCACCCTCGCAAAGCCGGAGAAAAACGGCTCCTCCGAAGCCCCGTCTTCTCCTATCTGACGCAGAGAAACGCCGGACGCCAGACGCCGCCCTCATCGCCGAGGTCGTCACAGCGGACCACGAGGGTCTGCTGTGCCTGATCCCAGCGGATACCCGGATCGATCCGGGTGGAGAAGGGTATGTAGGTCTTGAAGGGCCGTTCCTCCATGAGTTTCCCGTTGAGGTAGATCTTCGCGTCCTTGGCTACGCCGCCGAAATAGACGTACACCTCCCGTCCCTGCCATGAGGACGGAACGGTCACCGCAAGAGCATAGTAGGCCACGCCGTTGTATTTCTTCAGTTCCCTGATCCGGGAGAGGGGCATGGTTCCCGGCCTCTGTTTCTCCCAGGGGGCGGTGACGGAGATCCGCTCCCCGGAATTCCATTCGGAGGCGGGGATTGCTTCCCATTTTCCCTTTTCCCCGACCCGGTCCGGGTCGGTGCGGAAGTGCCAGCGTTTCGGA
>DCGG01000005.1:0-3278 GCA_002315455.1 Lentisphaeria bacterium UBA1784 | reverse complement strand
GTTCGATCACCTCCTGATATTCTGCAAGCGCGGAAGCCTCTCCGGTGCCGGGGACGTCGTTGTAGCGCTGTTCCACAAAGTTGACCATCATCCAGAAGATGGGGAGGTCATCCCGGTGCTTCGCCCGGAACTGCAGAAGTTTGCGTCCCCGCTCCAGTTTTTGGGCAGGCGGCGCCGCCATGGCCTGAAAGGTCATCCGGGCGTGTTGGTTGGAGAGCACCTGCATCTCCACAAGTTTTCTCTCCCGTGGCGGAAGTTTTTTCGCCGCGGCCCGGGCGAGGATGGCATCGGTCCTGTCGAAGTCCTCAAGCGCGTAGAATTGGCTGATGTTCCGCAGGATGTGCCGGGTGATGTCCCCGTACCGGGCGATGGCGAGGAAATGCTGCCAGTCGGGAGCGCTGATGACCTTCTCCCAAACGTGGGACCTCCAGTAGCGGAAGTATGCCTTGATTTCGGGAGCGGCACCGCCGTATGCGCGGCAGTACTCCTCCTCCAACTCCTCGAAACTCCTGTTCGGATCAATGTGTGCCCGGGCGAGGATGTAGTCCGCAATCCCGGTCGTAGGCCAGAAGCCGTACATGCTGTCGAAGTCCGTGCCCACGGCTCCGTAGCGGAGCGCTAACTGGAAATGGTCGTAGAGAGAGCGCTCGAATCCCACCGGAAGTCCGATGTTCATGTGGTGATCGTTGGGCCGGAGGTAGATCTTCTGCAAACCCGCCTTGTTCCAGCCGGCGAAGAGGGCCTCCGTGGCCTTCAGGTCGCCCATGGAACTGACGATCCCCGCCACCATTTTGGGATTGACCCGTTCCCGGCGGGGCGGGACCGTGTAGTTTGCGTAGGCGTACATACCGACCCACACGTCAGGATCGGCCTTTTCCGCGCGTTTCAGTACCTCGTTGGCAAGATGGACGTAGCGGTCGGTGAGGATCTCCAGCGGCTTCTCTCCTGGACGGAGAACGTCCAGCGCGAGACACTTGGGACAGGTACAGTATCCGTCGGAATCATTTTCCGCCACGTTGATGATCCGGGGGCGGTAGGAGGCTTTCCAGTCAGCCGCGATCTGATCCGCCACCGCCGGATTGGAGACGCAGAGTTTCACGAAGTTGGGACGGCGCTTCCCCGGTCCCCGGGTGCCGTCGGGCTGGAGGGCGAAGTATTCCGGGTGCGTGGTCCCGAAGCGCGTCCACCAGTCGGTGAAGGCGTGACCGATCCCGAAACTGACCGAGCCGCCCATGCGTTGCCGCTTCAGCCATACCCGGTTCTCCTGAATGACTGGTTCCTGTTGTTTCCGCGTCACCTCCATGCCCCGGGGCATCTGGATGCGGAAGGGTTCATTGTAGTTGGGGCGGATCTGCCGCAACTGCAGCCGGGGGATCCAATGGCCTTTGCCGGGGTCCAACTCCAGCATCGTGCCTGCGGAGTATCCGCAGATTCCTTTGTCGCCGGGGAAGAGCCATTGAAATCCGAAATTTTTCTCCAGAAAGTCATAGAGCGCGTAGAGCGTCCCGGTGCGCCGGGGCAGGGGATTGTCTCCGCTGACTTCGTCGTCGCCTTCGATGCGGACGCCGTCGGAGGATACGCTCCACACCGCCTCTTCCGGTCGGAACTTCCCCTTCTGCAGAGGCCCGCCCACGTAGAAGGGAAACTCCTCTTTCTTTTCCATCCCTGCCGAAACGATGGGGATGGTCCTGCCGCAGACGAGAGCGAGGTGTTTCTGCAATTCCCTGGCCGCGTAGGCCTGCACGGGGCAGGGGGACTTCACCGTGACGATGACGGCCTTCCCCGGATCGATCTTGAGCGCCGCTCCGAAGAGTGCCGGAGCGAGTCCGAAACAGGCCGCCAGCAGGATCACGAGAGAGTGTTTCATGTTTTTCTCCGTTGCTTGGATTTGTTACAACTGGACCGGAAGCAGTTCCTCCGGCGAGACGTAGCCGATGGCGAGACGGTTGTCGAAAGGATATTTTCCCGGCTTGGAGGCACAGATGTCCATTTTCCCGTCCTTGTGATAGATCGCGCGTTCAATGCCGAAGTAGAAGCGATCTGCGTAGCCGATCCGTTCCCGGGGGAAGCGATAGGTGGTGGTCCATCCGTTTCCGGACTGCATTTCCGGCGTCTTCTCAATGACGATGGGGTTGATGGGCTTGACTTCGCCCTTGCGGTCCCGGATGTGCAGGAAAAGGTTTTCCGGACAATCTTCGCAGCCGTCGATGCGGATGTGGAAGGTCAGAAACTCCGCATCGGCGCGGACGCTCCAGCGGATGCCGTTGACGCCGGTCTCCTCTCCCTGCCGGATGGCGGGGGTGGGGTCTGCAAGGAAGGCTCCCGGCGCTTTGCCTTCGGCGAGCACCGCTTCCAGCGCGGGGAAATCCTCCGCAAGAAGCTGTTCGAGACAGCGGACGCGCCACTCCAGCTTGGCCGGATAGTATTTATAGACTTCCGCTTCGGAGTGGTATCCGAGGCGGGGGTCCAGCCTGCAGAGTTCGGCGAGACGGCGGCTGTTGCCGATCTCCTCCCGCACGATGGCGCGCATCTTCTCCACAAAACAGCGGATCTCTTCCTGCTGTCCTGCGGAACGGTCCATGAGGGCGTTCCGGAGGGAGTAGAAACGCAGGATGTTCGCCCCGGAACGGAACTGCAGGTCCAGCGCCTCCGCAAGAGTGAACTCCAATTCGTTTCCGACGGAACCCGTCGCTTCCTGAAGGGCGGTCCAGCCTTCGTGCCATTTCGCGCTCATCGACGCGGCCTGCGCGGTCAGTTCGCCGAGGTCGAAGTGCTTCATGGCCTCCCCCATGGAATCGCCCGCGGGATAAAATGCGTCCGGTTTCCAGCTCCGAGGCAGAGAACTCATGGTCTGCCGGAGCCAGAGCGGCCACACCGGTCCGTCGTGCATGGGGCCGTAGTACTGAAACTGGATGTCCAGCGGATATTCGCAGTAGCCTTCGGCGAAGGAGTTCCACGCCTTCCGTGCGGAACGGTAGTCCTTACCCCAGTGGCGCTTGGCAAGTTTGGTGAGGAACGCCTCCTCGCCTCTCTGAAAATCCTCCCGGGCGAGGGCCCCTGCCGCTTCATTCATCAGGCCGGGATAATTTCCGAAGTACCAGCACTGGATCACGTCGGAAACTCCGCACTCCTTCATGGCGCGGTACTTTTTGTAGAGCTGCCCGGGGATGGGGATGTAGGGAACCGTGGCGCATTCGTGGGAACAGGCCACCTGCATCTTCGCCGCGAACCGGCAATGTCCCTTGACGGCCGCCGCCATGAGCGCAAACCGGTCGGAG
>DCGG01000048.1:35892-51635 GCA_002315455.1 Lentisphaeria bacterium UBA1784 | reverse complement strand
GACACCAGGCGCATGATGCTGATCACCGGCCCCAACATGGCTGGAAAATCCACCTATATCCGGCAGACTGCTCTTTTGGTAATCCTTGCGCAGGTGGGGTCCTTCCTCCCGGCGGAATCCGCGGAGATCGGCCTCGTGGACCGCATCTTCACCCGGGTCGGCGCCGGAGACGACCTCTCCCGCGGGCAAAGCACGTTCATGGTGGAGATGATCGAGACCGCCAACATTCTCAATCACGCCACCGCTTCCAGTCTGGTGATCTTGGACGAGATCGGCCGCGGGACCAGCACCTTCGACGGGCTTTCCATCGCATGGAGCGTCGCGGAATTTCTCCATGACGACTGCCGCTGCCGGACCCAGTTCGCCACGCACTACCACGAGATGACCGAGTTGGCCAGGACCCGCCGGGGCGTCAACAACTACAACGTTGCGGTGCGGGAATACGGCGATGACGTAATCTTCCTCCGCCAGATTGTTCCCGGGACCTGTGACCGCAGTTACGGCATTCACGTGGCCCGGCTGGCGGGCGTCCCCGCCCCGGTGCTGGAACGCGCGGACGCGATCCTCGAACTGCTGGAAAAGGCGGCGGACGCCCCCCGGGACGCCATCGCCGCGCTGCCCCGGCGTACGGTCAGAAGCCGCCGGAAGTCCGCCAATGCCGAGAATGATGACATGATCCAGCTTCGTCTGCTGTAAGAAACAGGGATTTTGCCATGAATTGCTCCTCGTTCAACGTCTCCGTGCGCTCCGCCTGGTTCTTTCTGTTGAGCGCCATCGTGCTGCTGCTGGCCTTCGGCGGCGCCAGCGCACAGCCCTCCATCGGGGACGAATCCCGGGTGGCCGGCATCGCCATGGAAATGGCACAGGAGGGAAATTATCTCCTGCCCCGGCTCAACGGATCGGCGTTTCTGGAGTATCCGCCGTTCTATTATTGCTGCGTGGCTCCGTGGTTGAAGTTCTTCGGCGGAACCCCATGGAGCGTTCACATGGCCAGTCTGCTGATCGCGGCGCTGATGGGAGCGGGATTGTTCGGATTTGCGCGGACTATGGGATTGATGCCGGGGGCCGCGTTTTCCGCTGCGATGCTTCTTCTGACCAACAACTCCCTGCTGGACGATGCCCTGATGTGCAGGGTGGACATTCTGCTTGCTCTCTTTGCGCTGATCGGCTGGTGGGGCGGCGCTCTCTGCTGGATTGCCTCCCGTCCCCGTCCCCGGATCGGATTCTGGCTGCTGACGGCGGGGATGGCGGGGGGCTTTCTTACGAAAAATCTGGCGGGCGGAGTCGTGATCATCAGCGGCCTCGGCGCGTATCTGATCCTTGCGGACGTTCTGGAGAAGCGGTTCCGCTTCGGCAGGTATCTTCTGTTTGCGGGAGCCTTTCTGCTGGCTTCGCTCGCCTACGGCCTCTATCTCTGGTGCCTGAAGGCCAATTTCGGTTGGAAGGCGGTGGAGGAGATGGCGATTTACAATAATTTCGGGCGCTTTGCCGGGAGCCGGGGAGAACATTCCAAGCCGGTGTGGTACTATCTCCTGAAACTTCCGGAGCAGTTCCAGCCGTGGCTGATCCTGCTGCTGGCCGCGGCGGTCTTCGGCGTGGTCAAGATGAGGCGGCTCTCCATGCGCTGGCTCTATCCGGCGGTGCTGATGGTGGCACCCTTTATCCTGTTGAGTCTCGCCAGCGGAAAGCGGCAGGTCTATCTGCTGCCGCTCACCACCCCTGCCGCGTTGTTCACGGGAGTGTGGCTGGATTCCTGCATGCGCCACCGGGGAGAGATCTTCAAAGGGAAGCCCGTCGGGAAGTGGCTCCGGCGGATCTGGTTTGTTCTGCTGGGCGCGGCGGCGGTCGTCGCCGTGGGAGGGGCGGTCAGCGCCCGCATCTGCGGAGTCGGCAGTCTGCGTTTCGAGTTGGGCGCGGCAGGCGTGCTGGTCCTCGGACTGCTTCTGTTCCGGCAGTGCCGCAAGGCGGGAACGGGCTTCCGTTCGCCCGGGGAACAACTGGGTTGGACCTGGGTGCTTGCGGCGTTTGCCATCGGCGTCGCCGTGGGAAGTTTTCAGGCGATCGCGTTGAAGAACGATACCTATGACCCGGTGTTCCGGCTGCTGGAGGAACGGTTTGCAGACAGGGCGGTCTTTCTCTGCTTGCCCCCGGAGCGTCTCTCCGGCGCGGCCTACTATTACCGGAAGAAACGGACCCCCGTTCTGGATCTGAAGGATGCGGCACGGCAGTCGCCGGGAACGGTCGTCGTGACGCATCCCTTCTGGTTTCCCGCATTTCCGGCGGATCAGTGGGAACGCATTCCCGTCCCGAAGTGGACGAAGGTCGGCATCGTCGTGCGGCGGGACGGAAATGCGGCCGCAGAGAAGCCTCACTTGGCTCCGGCTGGTTCCCTGATGTAGGCCTCGCCCGGACGGGCGGCGTCGGGATCGGTATGGAAGCGGTCCAGTTCGGGATGATCGTAGAATTCCACTCTGAACTGTACCGGTCCGATCAGTTTGACGTGGTGGCAGCGCTCGGGTGTGATGAGGATGGGGTGCGTCTGATCGGCATCCAGCAACTCCTGCGTATCTTCCCAGCAGAACTGCAGTTTCCCCGACAGAACGATGAGCCTTGCCAGTTTCCCCCTCGGCGCCATGTGCCGGGTGAGGATCGCATCCGGGACCGTTTTTTCGGAAAACACCGGAGTGGCTCCGGTGCGGACCGCGCCCTGCGGCAGAATGCACTTCTGGTATTTCATGATGAAACCCTCCTCTTTCTTGCCGGGACTCTCCTCGCGGACGTCGCAGGGAAACGGTCCCGGCGAACCGCTTCCCGTCTACATCATAAGCGAAGCGGCGAAAAAATCAAGGGCCGGGGAAAGAAGAGGCGGAGAGGGGATCCAGCCTCAGCGTTTCTGCAGATAGGGCCGGATGCGCTGCGAGTAGTCGGGCGGATCGACAAGGTGTTCCACGTACTGGTTCACCGAGTGACGCTTCTTGTACTCCCTGAACTCCTGATCCGCCCAGTCCCGCCGGAGCCATCCGGTCCGGTATCCGGTGTAGTCGGAGAGTCCGTTGAAGGTCCCGCGCAGGCCCGTGCAGAAATCGAAACCCAGTTTCTCCGCCGTGGGCGCCATGCTGCTCAGACAGTTGTAGAAGAGCCCGTTGTAGAACTCCGGATGCTCCGCCAGTCTGTTCCCGCGTTCCAGCAGATCCCGCAGCAGATAGGCGGCGATCTCCGGCTGGGTGTTGGTGGGATAGAGCAGGACCTCCTCCTGTTCGTAGCGGCGGTGGTGGGTCCGCAGTTGAAACACGTCCTCCTCCGTGGCCACGATGAAGATCAGTTCGTACCAGCGGTAGAATCCCGGCAGGAGTTCATAGATCTCACCCCGTTCCAGCCGCGCCTCGGGGGAGATGACCAGCCGCCGCCCGTCCTTGAAGGTGAAACTCAGCATGATGTGTCCGAAAAGTTCGGAGCCGTTCCAGTGGGTGATGGAGTAGTCCATGGCCGTGATCTCATCGAAACGGTAGGTGTCGGTGCGGTAGCGGATGTCGTAATCATGCTCCGACCGGTAGTGGAAGTCCCGGATGTTCTCGATGGTGACGGAGTTGCCATCGGCGGAGAAGCGGGCCGTCGGCATTTTGATGAAGGGCGGGTCCCAATCCTGTTTCCCCGTGGGGTGGAGGAGGGTCAGCCATGCGGTCACCACGGCTGCGGCCAGCAGGTAACTTCCGATGAGCCAGCGCTTGTTCCGGACACTCCGGAACTGGAAAAAAAGCGCAAGGATCAGAAAGAATCCCAGCACCGTCCCCTTGACGGCGGGTGCGGGGAGTCCCCTCTGAAACCAGATGGCGCCGCTGCACCAAAGGGTCAGCAGCCAGTTCAGGCTCCAAAGGCTCCAAAGAAAGACGTTCCCGCCTCTGCCGCCTTTGGCGGATGCGGTGTTTTTCCCGGACGGTTTTCTGCTTTTTGCCATATTTTACCTGCGACGTTTCCGTTTTTGACTGTTGAAAGCGGGGGACAAAGGGAGACGGCCCGGCCGATAATATAGCAACGCTCCGGTAAAAATGCAAGGCAAAATTCACGGGCCGGGGATTGTATTGTGCTCCGGGAAAATGTATATTATACCCGATTATAACGGAAAACAGATCTGCATTTTTTTCAGGAGGGCTCTGAAAATGTACGGTTTCTATCGGATCTCTGCAGGCGTACCCCGGCTCAACGTGGCGGACCCCGCGTTCAATTCCGCCGAGATCCTCCGGGTCGCGAAACTGGCTTCGGAGGAGCAGGCGGCGGTCGTCGTCCTGCCCGAACTCGCACTGACCACTGCCGGTTGCGGACGGCTCTTTCACAGTTCCGCGCTGCTGGCGGCCGCAGACAAAGCGCTGGTCCGTCTGCTTGCGGAACTGCCCTCCGGGACCATGTTTTTCATCGGCGCCCCGGTGAAGTGGCGCCAGCAGCTTTTCGACGCCTCCGTGGCGATCCGGGACGGGAAGGTCCTCGGAGTCGTGCCCCGTCAGACGGCGGACCGGGGCGGTATTTTCGCCTCCGGCGCCGGGATTACCGGCGGGACCGTCTCCATCGGCGGTCAGGAAGGGGTCCCCTTCGGGACGGATCTGATCTTTGCCCTTGCCCCGGAACTCCAGATCGCCGTGGTCTTCGGGGAGGACCTGCTCTCGCCCTTCTCGCCGGACAGAACCCTCGCCGCCGCCGGCGCCACGCTAATCCTCTCCCCTGCCGCCAGTTGCGAACTGGTGGGCCGGGCCGCATTCCGCCGGGAACTGCTCTCTTTCCGGAGTGGCGAAAACCGCGCCGGATACTGTTATTGCTCCAGCGGTACGGGGGAGTCCACCACTGACACCGTCTGCGGCGGTCACGCCCTCGCGGCGGAGTGCGGGAAACTGTTGCCGGAGCCTCCCCGCTTTTGCCGGGAGAGCCGTTTCTTCAGCGCCGATCTGGACTTCAGCCGCATCGCGGCCTCCCGGCTTGCGGCGTTATCCTGCCCGCAGAACGTTCTGCTGGAGGTGCGCGTTGTCTCCTGCGGAGCCGCCCCTGTGGAGTTGTCCGAACTGCACCGGGAGTACAGCCGTACCCCCTTCCTGCCCGCGGATGCCGGGGAACTTGCGGAGCGCTGTGAAGAGGTCCTGCAGATCCAGAGTGCCGGACTCGCCCGGCGCATGGAACATACCCGCTCTCAAGGGCTGGTACTGGGCATTTCCGGCGGACTGGATTCCACTCTGGCGCTGGTTTCCGCCGTCCGCACGTTGAAACTTCTGGGGCGTCCCGCCTCGGAACTCACCACGGTGACCATGCCCGGATTCGGCACCACGGACCGCACCTACCGGAACGCCGTCTCCCTCTGCCGGGCGCTGGGGACCGATCTCCGGGAGATCAACATCCGGGAGGCTTGCCTCATCCACTTCTCCGGCATCGGTCACGATCCGCAGGAACGCAACGTGGTCTACGAGAACGCGCAGGCCCGGGAGCGTACCCAGATCCTGCTGGATCTCGCCAATAAATTGAACAAACTCGCCGTCGGTACCGGAGACCTTTCCGAAGGCGCCCTCGGCTGGTGCACCTTCAACGGCGACCACATCTCCATGTACGGATTGAATGGTTCCGTGCCCAAGACCATGATTCCCGCCCTGCTCCGGCATGCGGGAGCGTCCCTCCCGGAAGAAGCCCGGACGATCCTCGAGGACGTCATCGCCACGCCCGTCTCCCCGGAACTGCTTCCCGCCGATGCCACGGGAGCGATTCAGCAGAAGACGGAACTGCTGATCGGCCCCTACGAGGTCCACGACTTCTTTCTCTACCACTTCCGCAAATACGGCGCCTCGCCGGAAAAACTGCTGTTCCTTGCGGTCCACGCATTTCAGGGGATCCATTCCCTCGACGCGTTGAAGGGCTATCTCAAGATCTTCCTGCGGCGGTTCGTCACCCAGCAGTTCAAGCGGAACTGCTGTCCTGACGGCCCCAAGGTCGGGACGATCTCGTTTTCGCCCCGGGGCGGTGATTGGGAGATGCCTTCGGATGCCGCGTTGGCCCCATGGCTCTTCGATGGGGAGACCCTTGCAAAATGAATGGTTCTCCGGATGTGCAGCGGGTCCGCCGCATCACTGTGGTGGGGCTTGTGCTGAACGTTCTGCTCACGCTCTCCAAGTTGATCGTGGGAGCGGTCTGTGCCAGTCAGGCGCTGATCGCGGACGGCGTTCACAGTTTTTCCGACTTGGCCACGGATTTCGCCGTGATCATTGGCGTGCGTTACTGGTCGGCTCCGCCGGACGAAGAGCATCCCTATGGCCACGGGAAGATCGAGACCATGATCACGGCATTCATCGCCGTTCTGCTGGGTCTGGTGGGATTTTCCATCGGAGCCAACGCGCTGGTCTCGTGGCGTGAGACCGGGGAAACCGTCGGCAAGGGAGCCCTTGCCATCGCGCTCTTTTCCATCGTTTCCAAAGAGATCCTCTTCCGGGTGACGAAAAGAACGGCCCGCGAGGTCCATTCGCCTGCGCTGGAGGCCAATGCGTGGCACCACCGGAGCGATGCCATCAGTTCCATTCCGGTGGCGGTGGCGGTGACGGTGGCCTGCTTCCGCCCGGACTGGTACTGGGTTGACAAACTGGGCGCGCTGATCGTTTCGGCATTCATCCTCTATTCGGCGTGGGAGATCCTGCGTCCGACGCTGGGGATCCTTGCAGACCGTACCGCCAAGGACCTCTGCGGCAAGGTGGTGAAATGCGGTCTCGCGGTGGAAGGGGTCAAAGCGATCCACCGGGTCAGGGTGCGTTCCTGCGGCCAGCTTTGGCTGGTGGACCTCCACGTGCTGGTGGATGGCGAACTGACAGTCTCGGTGGGACATGACATCTCCACGCAGGTCCAGGACCGCCTGCTGGCGTCCGGCCTCGGGATCGTGGATGCGGTGGCCCATCTGGAGCCGTACACGCAAGGCTCCTGCTCCAATCCCGCCCCGGCAAAGTAACGTTCTGCGGCCTCCCGGAGCGGGCGTTTCTCATCATTTTCCGGAAACGATGCCGGACCCTCGAAATGTTGTGTCGTGTTTTGAGAAAATCATGTCCTTTTCAGCAAAATAAATGGATTTTTCAGTAATTCATTTGAAAAAACAGAAAAATCTCATCACAATACTGCTTGTAATAGCGTAATACGCATGCTATTGTAGGGCATCGTTCAGTTCGTCAAAACACACAATCAGCCGTTTCCTGCATGGTTCCTGGCTGATTCGGAAAGGGAAGAATCGGATATGTTTCGTTTGGGTCGCTGTGGTGCGCTGTTGAGCGCCTGTCTGGTGGTTGCACTGTTCGCTCCGTGTTCGGGCTGGGCGAAGAAGGGCAAGAAAAAAGAGTCCCCTCTTATGAAGACGAGTACTTCCGTCAGCATCAAGGCGGATTCCGAATTGGACGTCACCTTTGGTTCTTCCCTGAAACAGAAGAGCAAGGCCAAGCGCGCCAAGGGGAAGGACGGTGACTATACCAAGGGCAGTTTGGAGTTCAACGGAAGTTATACCTGGGATCGGGATCATTTCGCCTTTTCCACGGAGAAGGCCGGGACAGCCAGTTTGACCTTCGACGCGGGGAAAGAGAGCAAGTGCGTTTACCGCAACATCGTCGTCAATGGCGAGAAGCTGCACGACAAAGAGGCATTGGGGCCCGTGTCGATAGACGTGAACACGGAAGCGGGAAAGCTCTACCGCGTCACCTTTGAGTCCAAGAAGGTCACGCCTGCGGAAATCGCCAAGATGGAGAGTAGCGGCGGAGACAGTGAGGAAAAGGCCGACAAAAAGGACAAGAAGGACAAGAAGGACAAGAAGAAAAAGGAGAGCAAGTCCGAGGACAGCGAGGGCGGTGAAAGTTCCGGCGGCGGAGACGGAGAGTAATATCCCAAAGACGCTCCCCGGCGTTTGAAAGTGTGGGAAAGACGTCCGATCAAGGGTTGACGGCCGTCCGGAAAAATAAACAGGTTGGAAAGAACTTCTCTTTTCGACAAAATCAAAGGAAAAGAAAAATGAAAAAACTGTTGCTGATCGCGTTGATGTTTGCCGGTGTCGCAGTGTTTGCCGCGGCGAATATGGGTACCCATCGTCTTTACATCTTCTCTCCGAACAAGTTGGCCGTTGCTTCCGAGGTGGAGTTGAATGGCGGAGATTACAAGGTCGACGGGGAGTATGCCGGTGTCCGTTATTACTTTAGGGCCAAGCCTGAGGGCAATACCGTCACGCTCAAGGTCACTCCCAGTGCCGACGGCGAGATCCGGCTTCAGATCTCCGGCATGAAGAACGTTCCGGCCTCCGAGTACAGTTCCATCAAGGTCGATGGCAAGGAACTGCTGGACGAGCCTCTTACCCTGAATTACAGGGGAACGCGTCCCTCCTTCGAGGTCAATGGCACCAAGGACAAGGAGATGACGATCTCCATGACCATCAAGGCTCCTGCCGAGAAGTAACCGGCCGGATTCATACGGGACGGAAGGGATCACCCCGCCGTCCCGTTGCCTGTTGAACCCCATCCGCGGAGTGGGGACTTCGCATGAAGCGATTTCCTCTCCGTGCCACAGAAGAAGTAATATTTTCGGGGGCGGTGAGATGATGAAGAAGTCTCCTCTTTTCAGTGGTCCCCAAGGAAAGGACTACCAGATTATGAAGCGCCTCTTTGTTTTGCTGTTCTGCTGTGCGTTGGGCTTCTCCCTCTTTGCGAAGGAGAAGACTCACTCCATTCTCTTCTACCCTGCGAAAGGAGAACTGGAGTTTCTCTCTCATGAAAATTCCGTTCTGCTGGAGCCCAGGCAGGGCAAGAGTGGCAGCCACTGGTACCGCATCTATTTCCTCGCCGGCAAAAAGGAGTGGTCCGACATCAGGATCGTGGTGAGACCCTCTGCCGACGGAGCGGTCAAGATCAACCTCCGCGCTCCCGGCGGCTCCGTCGCGGAATACAGTTCCTTCACCGTCAACGGCAAGGAGATGCTGGAAGCTCCGGCGCTGATTCCTTACGTGAAGGGGCAGACGGGCGTCTGGATCGAATTTAACGCACAAAAGGACAAGGACGTTGTGATCACCTCGAAGATCCGCCGGTCTCCCCGGAAACTTTCCGAGTTCGAGCCGGAAAAGTAAGATTTGAAAAAGGAACGGACCATGAAAACGCTTCTCATCACGTGTTTCTGCTGTATTTTCGGAATCGCGCTCTTTGCCGCGAAGCCGGACCACACCATTCTCGTCTATCCGAAGTCCGGCGCTCCCATTGAATTCGTGGAAAAGGCCGGAAGCATTCAGCCGCTGAAGCTGAAGAACGGCGGGAACTGGTATCGGATCTATCTTTGTGCCGAGAGTTCGGACTGGCAGGAGGTCCGGTTCGTGATGAAGCCGGCTGCCGATGGCAAGATCCGGTTCAATCTCCGGGCGCCCAAGGAGTCGGTGGCGGAGTTCGGCTCGTTTCAGGTCAATGGCGAAGAGTTGTTGAAGGAGCCCGTTGTCAGTCCCTACTCCAAGGAACAGCCGGGGATCGTCGTCAAATGCACCGGCGAGGCCGGCAAGGAGTTGGTCGTAGTCGCCAAGATCCGCAAGTCGGAGAAAACTTTGGCTGATTTCGCGCAGAAGTAACCTGATAAAATCACGTTTCAAGGAGAAAAGGACATGATGAAATTCCTGACTGCAGTACTGTTGTCATTGGGGTGTTTGGCCGTGTTTGCGGGGGCAGCTCCAAAGCCGACCTCTGCGGTTTTTGTGACCTCCAGTGCGGAGTTCAAGACCGTTGAGAATGGCGGCGCCTGCGACGGCCGGATCGTCAAGACCAAGAAAGGCGCATTCCGGGGACAGAATTTCTATTTCAGGGCGAAGAGCGGCGATTGGGAAGAACGGAAACTCGTGCTCATGCCGCTGGCTGACGGAAAAATCACCTTTTCGCCGCGCGCTCCCAACGGAGCGGTGGCGGAATTCAAGAGTTTCAAGATCGATGGGGAAGAGAAGCTGACTGCGCCATTGATCCAGCCTTACAGCAAAAATCAGTCGCGGATCAAGTTCAACACTGCCATGACCAAGGATAAGGAGATGGTCGTCACCTTCCAGATTCGCAAGTCGGAGAAGACCCCGGCTGATTTTGCAGATAAGTAACAACTCCCGCAACATCAACAATATCAAAGGAGAAAAGATCATGAAGAAGTTTTTTGTTTTTGCATTGCTGACGCTCTGCGGCATGGTGGCGTTCGCGAAGGGCGGCGCGCCTAATGCCGCTGTTTTTACCCTTTGTAAAGCGGAATTCAAGGTCGTTGAGAATGGTGGTTCCAATGGTGGCAGAATCGTGAAGAGCAAGTCCGGCGAGTTCCGCGGACAGAATTTCTATTTCGAGGCAAAGGGCAGCGAATGGGAGGAGCGGAAAATGGTTCTGCTTCCCTCTGCCGACGCCAAGATCTCTTTTACACTCCGTGCTCCCAACGGCGCGGTGGCGGAGTTCAAGTCTTTCAAGATCGACGGCGAAGAGAAACTGACGGAGCCTCTGGTCCAGCCCTACAGCAAGAAGCAGCCGCAGATCGTGTTCTCCGGCGACATGAAAAAGGACAAGGAGATGGTGGTCACCTTCCAGATCCGCAGGTCCGACAAGACGCCCGCCGATTTTCTGAAGAAATAACGGCATCGGCATAAGGGAATCAAAATGAAAAAGTTTTTGTTGTTTTGTGCTGTACTTCTGGCGGGACTCTCCCTTTTTGCAGATTCCGGCGCCACTTTTGCTTTTGACGTCACGACGGCCGGGACCATTGCGGACAAGGGGAATGCCGTCCGCTCCCGGGATGCTCTGAACAAGAAGGGCGCAAAGATTGGATACGCGCTCTATTACGACGTGAAGTCCGGCGATTGGACGACCATCACGTTCACCCTCGCCGCGGACCAAGTCTCTTTCTGCTTCCGCGCCAGCAAGGGCGGACGTTATGAGTGCAAGTCCCTCAAGATCAACGGCGAGGAAAAACTGACCGCCCCCATTATCGCCGAGCGGGTCACGAAAAAGAAGCCGGAGAAATTCAATGCGAAAGCTGACGACGGCAAGATCGTCGTGGTCGCGCAGGTCCGTAAGTTGGAATAGGGAAATCTTCGGAGACTGGGAACATGAAGAAACTGTTTTTGATTGCTTTGCTGTTCGCCGGAGCCATCTTGTGCATGGCCAAACCTTTGCCCTCCCTGGTCGTTGCGGTCTTTGATCAGGATGCAAAGGTTGTGAAATTGGAAGATGCCGTCAGGGCTGTCGACAACTTAAGCAAAAAGCAAAAAACGAAGAAGGGCGTCGAACTGTTTTTCCACGTGAGAAGCGATTGGCAGACGGTCAAGGCAACGGTTGCCTCCGAGAGTGCGGAGTTGCAGTTCCGTTCCTCCAAATCCGGAGCCTATGAATGCCGTTCCCTCAAGGTCAATGGCAAAGAACTGTTGACGGAGACAGTGTCCGTTGCTCCAAAGCAGGCAAGCGAGAAACGCTTTATGGCGGAAGCCGCCAACGGCAAGATGGAGATCGTTGTGGAGGCCCGCATGAAGTAAGTGGACCTTTTCCCCTGACGTCAGAAAGCGCATCATTCGTGGTGCGCTTTTTTTGTTTCTGTTTTTCGGCTTGAAAAAAACGCGGGAACGATGGAAAAGCGCCCCGATTTCTGCTATATTATAAAAACGAGTATTTTTTTGCCTTTTTCCGGAATGCAGAGGAGCGAAAACTTTGATGACTTGTCTGACATTGGGCGGCGGTGTGCTGGGAATAGCGGCTCTCTATTACGGCGCAGACTATCTGGTCCGGGGCGGAGTTGCACTGGCCAGACGTTTCCGTGTGCCGGCGCTGGTCATCGGGCTGACGCTTGTAGCCTTCGGTACCAGTGCGCCGGAACTGGTGGTCAGCATCTGTGCTTCGCTTCAGGGGTCCGGGGACATCAGCATCGGCAACGTGGTGGGCTCCAACATCTGCAACCTCGGCCTGATCCTCGGACTTTGCGCCATAATCTCCCCCATGGCCTTTGCTCCCGGCCTGCTGAAACTGGACGTCCCCGCCATGGTGTTGGTGTCGCTTCTGCTGGCCTGGATGGTTTGGATCGGTCACGGCGTCGGCCGGTTCGGCGCGCTGATCTTTCTCCTCTGCTTTGCGATTTACCTCGGGATTCAGTTGTGCCGTGCCCGCCGGGGGGAGGACGTGGTGGACGGCGAAGCCAAGGACGCCCTGGCGGAGGCCGGTGAGCACCCGCTGGCGCTGATTTTGCTGTGGATCGCAGGCGGCCTGACGGCGCTGGTCGTCGGCGCGCACCTCTTTGTCAATGCCGCCATCTGGATTGCCCGGACCGCTGGGGTCTCGGAAGCTGTGATCGGCCTCACCGTGGTGGCGGTGGGGACCAGCCTGCCGGAACTTGCCACAAGTCTGGTTGCCGCCATCCGCAAAGAGCAGGACATCGCTCTTGGAAATCTTGTGGGGTCCAACCTTTTCAACATCATCTGCATCCTCGGGATCGCTCCGCTGGTAAGCCCCCTGGAAGCCCGGGGGATTACTGCGGCGGACCTGTGCGTGATGTCGGGGATCGCCTGCTTCGTATGGGGAGCCATGCTGTTGAACCGCACCCGGATCGGCCGGGGCAGCGGGATCGTTTTGTTTGCCGCCTACTGCGGGTACGTATTCTATTTAGTGCAAAACGCGGGCTGACCGCGATCATCCGGAAGGAAAGGTCGTAAATCTATGCTGCATGCTTTGGGAGAGTTCGGCGCCAATCTGCTGGCGTTGCTGTTTGTTTTCATCGGATTGGGATTCTGCATCTTCATCCACGAACTGGGACATTTCATCGCGGCCCGGCTCTGCGGGCTTCACGTGGACGCCTTCGCCTTGGGGTTCCGGCCCTTCTGGCGCAGGAAGTACAACGGCGTGGAATACCGGATCGGCTATCTGCCCTTCGGCGGATACTGCGACATCCCGCAGATCGACGCCACCAGCGGGACCCCGAAGGCCGCGGACGGGTCCGAATTGAAGCGGGGAACGCCGCTCCAGCGGATTGTTACTGCCTTTGCCGGACCGTTTTTCAACATTCTCGGCGGATTGTTTCTCGGATGTTTCCTTTGGATCTTCGGCATGCCGCAGGACTCCCCGAAGATGCGGGAGATCGTGGTGCAGAGCATTTCCGAAGCCGGTCCTGAATACAAGGCCGGATTGCGGGCCGGAGACAAGATCGTCCGGCTCAATGGGGAACGGTTCCACGCCACGTGGTCCGGTTTTACCCGGAAACTGCTCTTCTGCGTGGGCGACGTGGAGTTGACGGTCCGCAGGGATGATCGGGAACTGAAGTTCCGTTACCAGCCTCAGCCAAACCCCGATGGCCCGCCAGAACTGGCACGGGAAGGCGTCCCATGGCCCTTCTTCCTGCCCCGGATCCCCATGGAAGTGATCCCGCTTCCCGGCAGTCCGGCAGAGAAGGCGGGAGTCCGCAAGGGGGACCAGATCCTCGAGTTGGATGGGCAGGTTCTGACCGACTACGTCACGCTCTTCGACGTAATCGGCAACGGCAACGGCAAGCCTGTGGAGTTGACTCTGCTCCGGGGCGGAGAGACCGTCGTCTTGAAGGTGCAACCGGAACCCGCGGAGGATCCGAAACTCGCCAAGGTTTATTACCGCGGCGGATTCCGTATGGAGGAGAAGGATGGCGCGATTCGGATCGTCTCCTGCGTCCCCGGCAGTCCTGCCGAACGGGCGGGATTGCAGCGCGGCGACCGGTTCCTGCACATCGACGGCAAGGCGCTTGCTTCCATGCCGGAGATCCAGCAGATCGTGCAGGACTCCTGCGGCAGAACCATGAAGTTCGCCGTGGAGAGGGAGGGCAAAGAGGTGGTTTGCTCCGTCACTGCGGCGGAGATCATCCCTCACACCATCGGGGTGCGCCTGGGCCATACGGATCATCCGACGCCCTTCGAACTTCTCTTCGACACGCTGGATCAGAGTTGGAAATCCGTCCGCGGGATTTGCGTCAGCATCGGCAACCGCCTCGGCATGACCGACACCCGCACTTCTCTCAAGCCCAGTTTGCTCTCCGGTCCTTTGGGGATCGGGGACGTGCTCTTCCGCACGGCCAAGAGCAGTTCGGTGCCGTACTGCATCTACTTCGTGGTGATGATCTCCTTCGCACTCGCGGTGTTCAATCTGCTGCCGCTCCCGGTGCTGGACGGCGGACACATCCTCTTCGGCCTCATCGAACTCGTCATCCGGCGTCCGTTGCCGGAGAAACTGCTGAAGGTGCTGACGGCGGTCTTCGTCACGCTTCTGATCTCGCTCATGGTCTTTGTGACTTTTTACGACGGCAAACGGATGGTCCAGCGGATGGGCCGGTCCGGGGAGGTGAACCATGCGGCGCACAAGTAGGCAGATCTTCGTCGGTAACGTCCCCGTGGGCGGGGGTGCACCGGTCTCCATTCAGAGCATGACCAACGTTCCCACCCGGGATGCGGACGCGGTTTTGGGGCAGATTTCCCGCCTCGCCGCCGCCGGATGCCAGATCATCCGGGTGGCGGTGGATGCCGTGGAGGATGCTCCCGCCATGAAACGCATCTGCGAGGCAAGTCCTCTGCCGGTGGTGGCAGACGTGCAGTTCTCTCTGGCCAGCGGCCTCGCCGCGCTGGAGGCCGGTGCCGCGGCGATCCGCATCAATCCCGGACTTTGCGGCAACGGCGACGAACTGAAGCAGGTGGCGGATGCCGTCCTGCGCCATCATGCCGCCATCCGGGTGGGAGCCAATTCCGGCAGCATCAAACCCGCCCGCATTGCGGAAAAGATCGCCGCCGGACGCTCCGGCGAGGAGGCGTTGGCGGAGGCCCTCAGCGATGCCGCTCTCGCCCAGTGCGAAGCGCTGGAACGCCTTGGCGTGCATTCCATCAAGGCGGCCATCAAGGCCTCCGACGTGGGAATCACGGTGGCGGCAAACCGCCGGTTCGCCGCGCGCTGCGATCATCCGCTTCATCTTGGCGTCACCGAGGCGGGGACTCCCGCCATGGGGATCGTCAAGTCCGCCATCGGCATCGGTGCGCTGCTTCTGGATGGCATCGGCGATACCATCAGGGTCAGTCTCACTGCGGACCCGGTGGAGGAGATCTACGCCGCACGGAAGATCCTTTCGGGATGCGGCATCCGCCGGGAGCGGCCGGAGATCATCTCCTGTCCCACCTGCGGACGCACCGGGATCGATCTGCCCGGACTTGTGGCCCGGGTGGAGGCGCTGATCGAAGAACTCCGCAGTTCCGGCCGGGGCGTGGAACTGGACAGGGTCGCCGTCATGGGCTGTCCCGTCAACGGTCCGGGGGAGGCGCGGGGCGCCGATCTCGGGATCGCCGGCAGCCGGAACCGGGAACTGGTGATCTTCGAGAAGGGGAAAGTCCTCGGAGCCTATCCCTTCGAGCAGGGATGGAAGCACTTCCGGGAACTTCTGCTGGAGCATGCGGTCCCGTCGCAGAAATGATTTTTTCATGAAATACGGTAATCAACCCTCAAACTTTGGAGAGTAAAAATTATGGCACACGGAACAGTCACTCAAAAACTCATCGACGCGCATTTCGTCTCCGGCTCCCGGATTCCCGGTGAACCGGTCTCCATCAGGATCGACCAGACCCTGACGCAGGACGCCACCGGGACCATGGCCTATCTGGAGCTGGAGTCCATGAACATCGATCACGTCCGGACGGAGGTCTCCGTCTCCTACGTGGATCACAACATGATGCAGAACGGCCCCGAAAACCGCAACGATCACATCTATCTGCGGAC
>DCGG01000048.1:22701-35822 GCA_002315455.1 Lentisphaeria bacterium UBA1784 | reverse complement strand
TCTGCCACCAGCTCCATCTGGAGCGCTTCGGCAAGCCCGGCCGCACGCTGATCGGTTCCGACAGCCACACCCCCACCGGCGGCGGCATGGGCATGCTGGCCATCGGCGCCGGCGGACTTGACGTGGCGCTGGCCATGGCCGGACAGCCCTTCACCATCCCCTATCCGAAGATTATCGGCGTCAATCTCACCGGGAAGCTTCGGCCGTGGTGCGCCGCGAAGGACGTGATCCTGAAACTGCTCTCCATCCTCTCCAGCAAGGGGAACGTGGGCGTCATCGTGGAATACTTCGGCCCCGGAGTGCTGACTCTGCCGGTGCCCCAGCGCGCCACCATCACCAACATGGGAGCGGAGTTCGGCGTGACCACCAGCGTCTTCCCCTCCGACGAGACCACGAAGAAATTTCTCGCACGGCAGGGCCGGGAAGGGGACTGGTCTCCGCTGACCGCCGACGCCGGAGCCGAATATGACCGGGTCATCGACATCGACTTGGATCAGATCGTCCCCATGGCGGCCTGCCCCTCCAATCCCGATAACGTGAAGCCGGTGAAAGAACTTTCCGGTGCCGTGGATCAGGTGCTGATCGGCAGTTGCACCAACGGCGGATACCGGGACATCGCCCTCGTTGCTTCTGCGCTGAAGGGTCGCCGCATCGCTCCCGGAGTGACACTGGGCGTCGCTCCCGGCAGCCGGGCGGTGCTGGAGATGATCGCGAAGAACGGCATGCTGGCCGACCTCGTCGCCGCCGGCGCCCGGATCCTTGAGACCGGTTGCGGCGCCTGCATCGGACAGGGGCAGAGCCCCGCCAACGACACCATCACCTGCCGGACCTTCAACCGGAACTTCGCCGGACGCTCCGGCACCAAGGGGGATCAGTCCTATCTGGTCAGTCCCGAGACAGCGGTGGCGGTGGCCCTGACCGGGCGTTTCACCGATCCCCGTGAACTTGGGTTCGAGATGCCGGTCATTGAGGAGCCGGAACGCTATCTTGTGGATGATGCTCACTTCGAGCATCCTTCCGCGGAGGGCAAGGCGGAGATCATCCGCAAGCCCACCATCGGCGAACCGCCCCGGAACACCCCGCTCCCCGATCAGCTGGACGGCGTCGTGGTCATCAAGACCGGCGACAAGATCTCCACAGACCACATCATGCCTGCCGGCATCTATTTGAAACTGCGGAGCAACATCCCCGCCTACAGTCAGGTGGTTTTCGAGTGCTTCAACGAGCCGGGTAAGCCCACTTTCGCCCAGCGTGCGGCGGCGGTGCGCGACGGCGGCAAGGCCGGCGTCATCATCGGCCGCCACAACTACGGTCAGGGTTCCAGCCGGGAACACGCTGCCATCTGCCCCATGTATCTGGGGATCAAGGTGGTGGCGGCCCTCGCGATCGAGCGGATCCACCGGGCGAATCTCGTGAACTTCGGCATCCT
Source organism: Lentisphaeria bacterium UBA1784 (assembly GCA_002315455.1). Lineage (GTDB taxonomy): Bacteria > Verrucomicrobiota > Lentisphaeria > Victivallales > Victivallaceae > UBA1784. Next base: position 34,393 of record DCGG01000048.1, on the reverse strand, counting down.
GCCGCTCCTCTTCGCGGACCCGGCGGACTACGACAGGATCGAAGCCGAGGATCAACTGGTCTTTTCCGGCCTGCGGTCGCAACTGGCTCCCGGAGCGCCGGTGAAGGGCGAGATCATCTCCGCCGACGGCAGTCGGAAGTCCGTGATCTTCAAGCACTCCCTCTCGGCGGAGGACATCAGGATCATTCTCGCCGGGGGGAAACTCAATCTCTCCCTCTGACCGGGAGCGTACTTCCCTTATGGAGCAACTTCCGGAAGCGTGGCGCACCTTTCTCGCGGGGGAGATGGACTTCCCCGCGCTGACCCGGACCCTTGCCGCCGTGGAGGAGAAACGGCGGCAGGGAGAGGTCTTTCCGCCTGCGGGAAGCGTGTTCCGGGCCTTGGAGAGCACGCCGCCAGACCGGGTGCGGGTGGTGATCCTCGGACAGGACCCCTACCACGGGAAGGGAGAGGCGCATGGTTTGGCTTTTTCCGTGCAGGAAGGGGTGAAGCCGCCCCCGAGCCTCCGGAACATCTGCAGGGAACTGGCTTCGGACCTCGGTGAGGAGGCTGTTCCGCTCTCCGGCTTTCTGGCCCGCTGGGCGGAAGCGGGCGTGCTGTTGCTCAACAGCGTTCTCTCCGTGGATGCGGACTCCCCCGGAAGCCACGCAGGTATCGGCTGGGAGCGTTTCACCGACGGCATCATTCGGGCGCTGAGTTCCAAGCGGGAGCATCTCGTTTTTCTGCTGTGGGGCGCGTATGCCCAAAAGAAGGCGGAGTTGATCGACGGGATGCGGCACCTTGTGATTGAAAGTGCGCATCCATCGCCCCTGTCGGCGCGGCGGGGATTCTTCGGGAGCCGTCCCTTCTCCAGGGCGGAGGCCTACCTGAAGGACTGGCGGTGGCCTCGGTTCGGAGCGGACGGCAAGGCCGGCGGAAGCACTCAACTTGAATTGTTTCAGTAAAACATCGTTTCAGACAAAAATGATAAAGACACCAGAGACCATTCCTTACCGGATCGTGCGTGAGAGCATGCGTGCTTTCATTATCAGCGCGGCTCTTTTCAGCGTTTCCTGCATCAGTTTCGGCGGCGCCATATTTTCCGGACTGCAGATCGCGCTGAAGTTGACCAACGTGGAGATCGGCATTCTCTCCTCCATTGTTTCCATATCCCTTCTGTTTCAGGTGCCGGGGGTACTGCTTCAGCAGCGGTATTTCAGCAAAAGCAGGTTCTGCATCCTCTTTTCCCTGATCTTCGTGGGGTTCTGGGCCGGGATCATGATGCTGGTGATCGGCTGGATGCATCTGCCGGACTGGGTCGGCGTAGGGCTTTTTTTCCTCTGCTACGGAGGCGCGCAGGTGGCGGCACAACTGGCGGCGCCCGTGACCGTCAACTGGACGGGAAGCCTCGTGCCTGCCCGGGAGAGCAATCGTTTCTGGACCCAGCGGCAGGCGGTCCTGCTGGTGAGTTGTTCCGTGGGTTTCATCCTCGTCGGCATGGCGGCGGACAAAATGGGCAGCGGAAAACTCTCCACCTATGCCATCATCCTGGCGCTGGGAGTGGTTCTGCAGTTGGCCGGGCTCTGGGTTCTCCGCAGGGCGGCGGACACCTCGGTCCCGCGAAAGACGCAGAGCAGACCCCTTCTGCAGATCCGTCTGGTCTTTCACAATGCGAAGTTGCGGACGCTGATCCTCTTCTTCGGATTGCAGGCGCTGCTATTGAATTTCGCCACCCCATTCATCTTCATCTACCTGAAGAGCGACGTCCCCGGGCAGGGGATGGGATACAGCGTGACCGAGATCCAACTTTTCATGGCCATGGCCAATCTGGTGGGGTTCGTGGGCGGATACTTCTTCCGCATTGTGGGGGACCGGTACGGGAGAAAGCCCTTCCTCATCCTTTGTTTTGCGCTGAAGGTGCTGGAGTTCATCCTCTACGGATTTCTGGTGCCGACGGCGGGCCTTGGGATCGCCATCCCGCTCTTCGCCCTCGGCGGCTTCGTCAACACGGGGATCGCCTGCGGCCAGCTTTCGCTTTTGAGTTCCACCGGAAATGCCCGGATCAACGGCGTCGCCATCGGGGTGTTCTACTCCGTCACCGGGATCATGGGGTTCTGCGGCTCCTTCTGCAGCGGTTACCTCTACGACGGGATCCTGCTTCTCCAGCAGAACTTCGACTGGTGGATCCTGAAGACCTTTGCGCCCTTCAATCTGCTGTCGTTCCTCTCCGCACTCGGATTGGCTTCCGTGCTGCCGATCCTCTGTTCCTTCCGGGAGGAAGGGGCTGGTTCCACGCTCCGGGTGGTTCGCAGCGTATTCGGCAACATCAATCCCGTCCGCACGATCTACCGTGCTTACGCCATCAGCCGTCCGCAGACGGAGCGCCGGCGGTTGGACCTCCTGAAGACCGCCGAAGGGGATCTGGTGGTGGCGGCTCTGCTCAACGATCTTTACAGTCCCTCCACGGAGGTGCGTGAGGCGACAATCCTTGCCATTTCCCGGATGGAGGACGCGGTCCCGGCTCCGGTGGAGCGGGAACTCATCAAAATGCTCAACTCCTCGGACCTGAGCATCCGGCCTCTGGCGGCGCGGGCGCTGGGACATCTGCGTTCCCGGGCGGCGCTGCCCCACCTGCTCCGGTTCTTCGGGGATCGGGACGTGGCCTTCGCCCAGACCTGCGTCTATGCCGCCGGTCTGATGGAGAACGCCTCGGTCGCGGATGCTTTGGGAAAGATCCTTGAGAGCAACCGTGCGGAGGTGCTTTGGGCGGTGGCTGCGGAAGCCCTTGGAAAGATCGGCGACTGGCGCCATACCCGGCTGATCTACCGCGCCTACAGGACGGAACATCAGCAGGTGCTTCGGCGGCAGAGCCTCATCGCCCTCTGCCGGACCATCATGCGCGACCACGAGTACAGTTTCTCCTCTTTCGAGAAGGAGGACCGGATTGGAACAGAGGTCATGGAGGAGCACCTCTCGGAGATCGCCCGGCGCATCCCCGGCGCTCCCGCCGTACCGCAACTGCTGGCGGCGCTGGATGCTGACCGGCCTCACCGGATGCTCGCGGACCTTCTGATGCCGCTTCTGCGGAAAAACGGCACGCTGAATGACGGGGAAACCTTGAGTTCGCTCTTCGTTCCCGGGAGCGAGACCCTGCGGCCCGGAAAGTTTGCGGGGGAGACCAGAGAAGACGTCCAGCTTTGGGTTTTGTTGCACTTCTGGGCGGAACTGCGCTACTACTGGTGGGAGGCGGACCGGGCCCTGCCGCTTGCGGCGCTTCTGATCCTGCGGGAACATCTGCAGGAAGCGAATTGATCCTCCGGTGACGAAAGCGAATTTTTCCCTATGGCCATGAATCGAATCCGCAAGCGTTTTCCCTCCCTGTTCCCCGGAGGAAGTGTATTTTTAGAGGGTATGCGGGACGGCGCGCCCATCGGGTTGGGATACTTTGCCGTGGCATTCTCTCTCGGGATCGCGGCGAAGGTGGCGGGACTGAACGCCTTTCAGGGCTTTCTCGCCGGTTTCTTCAACAATGCATCAGCGGGCGAGTACGCGGGGTTCTCCGTGATCCAGGCGCATTCGCCTTATTGGGAGATGGCCCTTGTTACGCTCATCGTCAACGCCCGTTACCTCCTGATGAGCTGTGCCTTGAGTCAGCGGTTCGCCCCCGGAACGCCCTTGCGGCACCGGTTGCTGATCGGCTTCGACCTGACGGACGAACTTTTCGGCATCATCATCGCCCGCCCGGGGGTGGTCCGACCCCGGTACTTTTACGGAGCCATGCTGCTGGCGCTTCCCGGGTGGTCCCTCGGAACCTTGGTGGGGGTACTGGCGGGGAACTGGCTGCCCCCGCGGATCGTGGAGGCGCTGAGTGTGGCGCTCTTCGGAATGTTTCTTGCGGTCATCATCCCGCCTGCGCGGAAGGACCGGGTGATCGCGGGACTGGTGCTCACAAGTTTCGGCGCCAGTTTCCTCTGCTCGAAATTGCCGGGGGTCCGGGATTGGACCTCCGGGACCCGGACGATCCTGCTGACGGTGCTGCTGGCGGGACTTGCCGCGTGGTTCTTCCCGGTGAAAGAGGAGCCTGATCCGGCGCCTGCCCCGGACGCGGAGAAGGAGGAACCCCATGCGTAACATCTATTGCTATCTTGCGATCATGACGCTTGTGACCTACGCGCTCCGGGTGATTCCGCTGACGCTGATCCGCCGCCCCATCCGCAACCGTTTTCTGCGGTCTTTTCTGCAGTACGTGCCCTATGCCTCCTTGGCGGTGATGACCATTCCTGCAATCCTGGAGACCACCAACTCCCCTTGGACCGGCGGTGCGGCATTGATCCTCGGGATCGTTTCCGCATGGCTCGGCGCCAGCCTCTTTTTCGTGGCGATGCTCTGCTGCTGTGCGGTTTTTCTGTTGAGTTTCCTGTTTTGAAGCGCGTCCGGATGGTGGAGGAGGCGGCTTCAATCATCTTCCCGTTTGGGGATGCCGAGACGGTTGGCCCGGTAGGTCATCATGCGGGGAGAAATGCCCAGTTCTTTGGCGGCGGCGGCGCGGTTCCATTGTTTTTTCCGCAGGACCGTCAGAAGGACCTCCCTCTCGAAGTTTGCGAGGAGAAACTCCAGCGAGGAACTCCCGTCCGAGATGGACAGCGAATCCTTGGCCGTTTGAAGCTGAAGAGGCAGGTGGCGGGCCCGGATGGACTCCTCATTGGCGGTGAGCACCGCGTACTCCATGCAGTTCTCCAGTTCCCGGACGTTTCCCGGCCACGCGTATCCCATCAGCAGTTGGACGGCGGCAGGGGAGATATGGTTGATCTTTTTGCCGTATTTGGCGCAGATCGTATCGACGAAATGCCTCGCCAGCATCAGAATGTCTCCCTGCCGCTTGCAGAGGTCGGGGAGGCGGATGGGAAAGACGTTCAGGCGGTAAAAAAGGTCGGAACGAAAGCGTTTCTGCACCATCAGTTCCTCCAGATCCTGACTCGTGGCGGCGAGGAACCGGACGTCCGCGTGAAGTTCCCCGTTGCTGCCGAGGCGGGAGAAGGTCCGGTTCTGGATCAGCCGCAGAAGCTTGACCTGCGTGGAGGGGGAGAGGTCCCCGATCTCATCCAGAAAGATGGTCCCGCCGTTTGCGGCTTCCACCCGGCCGATCCGGCGTGCGGCGGCGCCGGTGAACGCGCCCTTTTCGTGGCCGAAAAGCTCGCTCTCCAGCAGTGGTTCCGGGAGGGCCGCGCAGTTGACGATGACGAAAGGCTTCTCCTTGCGGGGGGAGAGTTCCACGATGGCGCGGGCGACCAGCTCTTTCCCGGTGCCGGAAGCCCCACGGATCAGCACCGTCGCATCGGAGGGGGCCACCTGCCGGATCTGCTCATAGACCCTTTTCATCGCCTCGCAGTTCCCGATCATCTGCCCGGGAGCCTGATTCAGCATTCCCCGGAGCCGCTGGTTTTCGGAGAGCAGGGACTCTTTTTCCTTATGGATCTGTTTCCGGAAGAAAGCGGCTTCCGCGGCCATGCTGGCAATGACGTTGAAAAGTTCCGTGATCGCTTCCAGTTCCTCCGTGGGCCGAACCGGTCCGGAGGCCGCGAGAACGCCAATCACGTTTCTCTGACGGCGTAGCGGGACGCCGATGAAACTGCTCAAGACGGGGGAACCTGCCGGGACTTCTGCAGTTTCTTCGAGCACAATGGGAAAAGCAGGAATGATCTGCTTTTTCTCCTTCTCGATGACCTTTTTCATGCATTCGCGCACGCGGGCGAGCGTCTCTGCCGACAGTTCCGCCCGGGAGAGTCCGCGCGCGACCTTCACGTGGAATTCCTCGTCGTCGTACAGGAGAAATGCACCGCGTTCCATGCCGAGTTCCTCTTGAATGATCTCCAGGATCCGGGTCAGCATGACGTTCACGTCCCGCCGCCGGGCGATGGCCTGCCCGATCTTCTGCAGGATGAAGAGTGAATTTTGGGTGATCTTGTTTTGTTTCATGCCGGATAATATAACCGACACTTCCTGCAGAATCAAGAGGAAGAAGTTGATATATTACAAAAAATGTTATTCTATCAGAGAAATATTATTACATAAAATGTAATTTTCGGAGGGTCATTTCTTGAACGAATAGGAAGGATGTTCATTGGCGACCTGGACGATGCGCTCGGCCAGACGGGTGTTGTCCAGAATGCCTTCCCAGTGGCGGCGGCACATGGTGCGGATCATCTCCCGCGCGGGGAAGCCTTTGCGGAAGACCAGAGATTGAACGTTGAAGACCTTGCCGGCAATAGTGAAATCGGGGAAGAATCCCTCACCGGCGAAGAGTTCGGCCCAGTACTCCAGCGGCTGGACGTTGACGTGGGTCTTTTCCTCCTTGTCCAGAGGGGTGGATGAGAAAAGGATCGTGTCGGAGAGCTGACACATGGCGCGGATACTGCGTTTGGCGTCCTCCGCCGGCATGTGCTCCAATATCTCGATGTTGGTGACGAGATCGAAACGCCGGGGCAACTGGGGCAGGGGCAGATCGGTGAGAGACCCCTGAAAACATTTCTCTTTGACGTCAGGACGGACCTGCGAGATGGCATATTCCGAGATGTCCACGCCCCATGCGTCCACGCCCAATTCGTGGAGGGCGGCCACGAGGTGTCCGCAGGCGCACCCTGCATCCAGCACCGTTCCGGGATGAAATTGGTGGACCAGGATCTTTGCGATGTTCCGGAAAAGAGTGATCATGCCCTGGTTGTGGACGTAATCCTTGACGCCGCAACAATTCATGTAGTAATCGGCATTGTAATCGGCGGCAACGGGAGATTTTTTTTCATTCGTCATTGCGGTCTTCCTTTATGCAAATCAGGTATTTTTCTTTCAGTAGCATTTCCCGTGCCAATTTTGAAAACGCTTTTTTTCAGGTGGCAAGTCGGGATGCACCATGCCTGATCGCCTCAATATTTGCAAAAAATTACAAAAAATGTAATGTTTGTGCCGCTGTGTTCCCCATCATTCTTTCCTGACAAAAACGGAGAAATTTTGACGAAATCCGTGATTTCCATTTGCAAAAAAGGGATTCTCATCTAAATTACTCCCGAATGGTTTCAATGCGGTCAAAATGGAGAAAGGAGATCGGGATCATGAGATCATGGGGATTGCTGTCTGCGTTCTTGCTGTTGTCTGCGGCCCTGCCGCTGGACGCGTGGGAGAAGTCTTGGGAAGCCGAGAACGTTTTGGTCAACCGGGATGGGATCTCCTCAAAACCTGACCAGCCCCGGAAGTGGCTTCTTTGGGAAAATGATCCCAAGTCGTGGCGTTGGACAGAGGGAAAAGTGCTTCGCAGTCCCAGCCCGCAGAGGAAGAGCGTCCCCGGTCAGGACTCGGAAATACTGAAGTTCTCCATCCCCATCCCCGAAGACGGGAACTACGACCTCCGGGTACGGTACATCTGGCGACTGGCGGCTTCCCTCGATCAGGGCAAGAGCTGGCAGGAACTAAATAAGCAAGGCGTTCTGCTCGAAAACAAGTTTCTCAAAAAGGACGAGACCGTCTCGGTGTGGCTCTCCGCCCATCTGTTTTCGAACGTCGTCAATCAGGTCCATCTGGATCATTTCACGCTGACCAGACGCATGCCGCCTCCTTCCCGCCCGGTGAAGGGGTTCGCCGCCAAGCGCGTGGAGGAGCGCTTCGGACGGGGCGTGGCCGCTCTGGAGACGAAACCAGGCGGTCCCGTTTACGTCACCTGGCGCCTCCTGAAGTCGGATGCTCCGGACGCCGCCTTCGATCTCTTCTCCTCCGCTGACGGCAAGGAGAAAAAGTGCAATGGCGAACCCATCCGGCAGACCACCGATTTTCTCGTGGAGAAGCCGGTCCCCGGCGCGGTCTATACGGTCCGTCCCGCCGGAGGAAAGCCGGGCATCTCCGGGACCGCCGCCGTGCAGAAGGCGGATCCCCGGCAGCCGGGATTCAGTTATCGTTTCTTTCCGTTGCGCGATCCGTGGGACATCCCCCAGCGGGTGGCCGTTGCGGATCTGGACGGGGACGGTGTTTACGATTACGTGGTGCTCCACGGGGAAAACGGCTGCCACGTGGACCCTTGGTGCGTGGCGTGGATGCCCTCCCGGGGGACTTTCAAGGTGTCGGCTTTCCGCAGCGACGGAACCCGGCTCTGGACCCGGGACCTCGGCTGGAATATCGAGAACGGCATCTGGTACACCGCCCTTCTTGCCGCCGACCTGGATGGAGACGGCAAGGCGGAGATCGCACTGAAGACCGCCGATACCGACAAGGATTACCGCATTAAAACCGGTCCCCGGAAGGGCGAAGTCTCCGGCGGTCCGGAATATCTCTCCATCTGGGAGGGAATGACCGGGAAGGAACTGGCCCGCGCGCCGTGGCCTTCCCGGGAAGCCTTCGGAACTGACTACAACAATTATTCCCGGAACCAGATCACGCTGGGCTATTTGGATGGCAGGACCCCCTGCGTCATCCCCGTGCGGGGAACCTACGGTTTAATGCTCGCCGAAGCGTGGATGTTCACCGGCGGAAAACTGGTCCCGCTGTGGAAATACGACAGTTCCGATTGCGGAGCCGGCTACCGCGGGCAGGGCGCGCACACCACCTTCTGCCTTGATTTGGATGAGGACGGCCGGGATGAAGTCGTCCTCGGCGGAGCCGTCATCGATGACGATGGCCGTCCGCTGTGGACCATGGGCAAAGGGCATCCCGACCGCGTCGTCGTCACGAAGATCCAGGGGCGGCGCGGGGGATTGCAGTTTGCCGCGCAGTATGAATCCGCCTGCCGCGAAGGCGGAGTCCTCTGCGCCGATGCCAGGACGGGCGAGATTCTCTGGCAGCTGAAGAAGCCCTCCAGCCATTTCCACCACGGATACTTCGGCGACATAGACGCCATGGCGCGGGGATGGGTCACGGTGGCGCTGGACAATCTTTCCGGCGGACATGCCGGCAGTCGCTATCCGCGGATCTTTGCTCCTGACGGCACCATTCTCGCCGAAGGCAAGGACGTTCCCGAGGTCGAGACGCGCTTCACCGCCTACTGGGACGCAGACCTGCAGAAGGAGTTGACTCTCGTCAGCGACGTGCAGGACTTCCTCGGGAAACCGGTGGGCGGCGGATACCGCGGAAAGTACCTTTTCGCCGCAGACATCCTCGGGGACTGGCGGGAGGAGATCGTCACGGCGGTGCCTGGCGGTTTCCGGGTCTATTCCACGCTGATTCCGGCCTATGACCGCCGGGTGACCCTCATGCAGGACCCTCATTACCGGAACATTCTCTACGGTTCCGCAATGGGGTACTTCGGATATCCCTCTTTGAGTTACCTCCCCGTCAACGAATCGGTGGGGTTCAGCCTCCGCATCGACGAGCGGCATCCGGACGAACTGGTCGTCGTTGTCTCCTCGCCGCTGGAGCAGGCGATTTCCGGAACGATCACCGTGACCGTCGATGAGGGCGGGATCCGGCAGAACCACTGGAACGTGAAACTCTCCCCCGGCAGTGAAAAGGAGTTCCGTTTCGCCCTGCCTGTCGGCGCGAAGGGCAACGTCCGGGGAGAACTCCGGCTCGAGGATGGCTCGGTGCGCCGCGTGGTCCTGCCCCGGAGCATTGATCCTTCGGCCGGCCGGACCGCTGATGTCAGTTTTCTGAACGCCAGGAGCATCGTGCTGGAGGCGGAGAACGCCGAAGATTCCGACGGAAGAGTGGTCCGCCGGAAAGCGGTTTTCGGCGGTCTTTCCGGCGACGGCGGCTGGCGTCCCGGCGTCAAAAAGCCCCGACTCACGTGGAAGTTTTCTGCGGCGGAAGCCGGGACGTACCGCTTCGGGATCCGCTATGCCAGCCGCAGTTACGCGCAGACCAAACTGGAACTGGATGGGAAAAAGGTCGCCGAATTCGAGCTCCCCGACACTGGCGGATCGGGGACCGACGTCTCCCAACTCCGTTACTGGGAACTCTCCGTGCCTTCGCTGAAACTTTCGGAGGGGGCGCACACGCTGCGGCTCACTTTGATCGTGCGCCCCGGCAGCCGTCTGGAACTGCTGGACTGCGTGACCCTCGACCGGGTCTATGAAAAGAAATGAGGCGGTCAGGAAAAATCGCTTCCTGCGTGCCGGAGGAGGGTGCCCCTCCGCCCCCATGGAACTGCTTCGCTCCGGTTGCATAACGTGTCCCGGAAAACAGAAGCCGCACCGGAGTTCGCTCTCCGGTGCGGCTTTTGCGTTTGAGGGACGCGCTGACGGATCCGTCAGGCGTTCACCGTGGCAGCGTGTTCGTCCGCGAACTTGCGGATGCTGGAAAGATTGTTCAGCATCTCGCTGGAGCCCGCCGCTTCCACCAGCAGGGCCGGCGCCTGCTTGATGCCGTACTGCACGGCCTTCTCCGGCTCCTTGTCGGAGATCACCACGTCATAGACGAGGTTCGCCTTGTCGAGGAAACTCTTGGCGATGCGGCAGTTGGGGCAGGTGCTGGTGGTGAAGAGCGTCAGTTTCACCGGAACGTCCGCCGCCGGAGCATGGCTGTGTTCATGCTCGCATCCGCAACCGCAGGCGCGGGTCTCCGCCTTCGCTTCCCCGTTGGCGCCGAAGTGCCGCTTGATGGAGAGTCCGGCATCATAGACCTTGCGGTCCTTGTACTCCTGCGTCTTGCCGTCGTTCCAGTTCTGGACGGGCCGGTAGTATCCGGTGATCCGGCTGTAGACCTCGGTTTTGTCGCCGCAGGTTGGGCACTTGAAGGCTTCGCCCGCGATGTAGCCGTGGCTGTGGCAGACCGAATAGGTGGGGCTGAGGGTGTAGTAGGGCAGTTTGTAGTTCTCGGCGATCTTGCGGACGAGGTTGGCTGCTGACTTCCAGTCGGGCATCTTCTCGCCGAGGAAGGCGTGGAATACGGTGCCGGAGGTGTAAAGGGTCTGCAGTCCGTCCTGAATGTCCAGCGCGGAGAAGATGTCGTCGGTGAAACTCACCGGCAGGTGGGAACTGTTGGTGTAATAGGGCGTGCCGCAATCTCCCGCCGCGGTGACGATGTCGCCGAAGCGGTTCTTGTCGTGCTTTGCCAGCCGGTAGGAGGTGGATTCCGCCGGAGTCGCTTCCAGGTTGTAGAGGTCGCCGAACTGTTCCTGATAGTCGGAGAGGCGTTCCCGCATGTGGTTCAGTACGTCCTTGGTGAACTCCTGCGTCTCCTTGTGGGTGAGGTCCTTCTTCAGCCACTTGGCGTTGAGGCCCACTTCATTCATGCCGACGAGGCCGATGGTGGAGAAGTGGTTGTCGAACTTGCCGAGATAGCGCTTGGTGTAGGGATAGAGTCCCTCATCCAGCAGTTTGGAAATCACGTCGCGCTTGATCTTGAGGGAGCGTGCGGCGATGTCCATCATGTGGTCCAGACGGGCGTAGAAATCCTTCTCGTCCTCGGCGAGGTAGGCGATCCGGGGCATGTTGATGGTGACCACGCCGATGGAGCCGGTGCTTTCGCCGCTGCCGAAGAAGCCGCCGGACTTCTTGCGGAGTTCCCGGAGGTCCAGCCGGAGCCGGCAGCACATGGAGCGGATGTCGCTGGGTTCCATGTCGCTGTTGACGTAGTTCGAGAAGTAGGGCGTTCCGTACTTGGAGGTCATCTCGAAGAGCAACTTGTTGTTCTCGGTCTCAGACCAGTCAAAGTCCCGGGTGATGCTGTAAGTCGGAATGGGGTACTGGAACCCCCGGCCCTGGGCGTCGCCTTCGATCATGATCTCGATGAAGGC
>DCGG01000048.1:4217-22671 GCA_002315455.1 Lentisphaeria bacterium UBA1784 | reverse complement strand
AGGCCTTGTTGACCATGTCCATTTCGGCCTTGCAGTCCTTGTACTTGAAGTCCATCTCCTTGCCGCCGACGATGCAGTTGAGTTCGGCGAGGTCGGCGGGCACGGTCCAGTCGAGGGTGATGTTGGAGAAGGGGGCCTGCGTTCCCCAGCGGGAGGGCGTGTTCACGCCGAAGATGAAGGATTCGATGCATTTCTTCACCTGACCGTAGTCCAGGTTGTCCGCCTTGACGAAGGGGGCGAGATAGGTGTCGAAACTGGAGAAAGCCTGCGCGCCAGCCCATTCGTTCTGCATGATGCCGAGGAAGTTCACCATCTGGTTGCAGAGGGTGGCGAGGTGGGAGGCGGGGGCGGAGGTGATCTTGCCGGGGACGCCGCCGAGGCCTTCCTTGATCAGCTGGCGCAGGGACCATCCGGCGCAGTATCCGGTGAGCATGGAGAGGTCGTGGATGTGGAGGTCCGCGTTCCGGTGGGCGTTGGAGATCTCGTCGTCGTAGACTTCGGAAAGCCAGTAGTTGGCGGTGATGGCACCGGAGTTGGAGAGGATCAGACCGCCCACGGAGTAGGTGACGGTGGAGTTCTCCTTGACGCGCCAGTCGTTGATCTTCACGTAGTCGTCCACGGTCTTCTTGAAGTCGAGGATGGTGCTGTTGGCGTTCCGCAGTTTCTCATGCTGGCGGCGATAGAGGATGTAGGCCTTGGCCACGTCGCTGTAACCGGCCTGGACCAGTACGGATTCCACGCTGTCCTGAATATCTTCCACCGAGATCAGGCCTTCCTTGATTTTCGGTTCGTAGTCGGCGGTGACCTTCAGCGCGAGGAAGTCGATGATGGACTGATTGTACTGCTTCTCCTGGGCTTCAAATGCCATCTTGATGGCATCGGAGATCTTGGAAATGTTGAAGTTGACGTTCTTGCCGTTTCGTTTCTGTACCTGATACATGATTTTCTTCCCTTTCCCTTCTTTCTCTTTTTGTTTTCTGTCAGTGCATGACGATTTTATTGCATTGTTCTTTGGTGATCGCGGGATATCCCCGGCTCAGCGGCCGCGGATCTTCGTCGCCGGAACCCAGGGCCGGACGGCGGCGAGAAATTCTGCGAGTTTCTCGTCGGACAAACTCCCTTTGCCCGCTTCCATCTGCAGGAGGTCGCCGGAATCCTTGAAGGGCTGGAGGTAGTACTCCGGCGCTCCCTTGATCCATTGACCGATGGCGGTGAAGTCCGCCGTCTCGTGAAATCCGTCCACCACGGTGGTCCGGAACTCGTACGCTGCCTTGGATTGTCCCATGAGCAGCCGGACGCTCTCCCGCACCTTTTCGAGGGCGGCGGGGTTGCCGCTGGTGACGGCGTACTTTTCCGGCGAATTCTTGATGTCCATGGCGACCCGGTCCGCCAGACCGGCTTCCAGCACCTGCGCGAGCCGGTCCGGGAAGGAGCCGTTGGTGTCCAGCTTGATCTTGTAACCCATCCGGCGGATCTTGCCCATGAGTTCGATCGTCCCGGTGTGGAGGAGAGGTTCGCCGCCGGTGATGGCGACGCCGTCCAGCACCTTCGTGCGGGAGCCGAGGAACTCCAGCAGTTCGGACTCGTCCAGCGCCATCTCCTCCTCCTTGCCCGTCACCAGAGAGGCGTTGTGGCAGAAGGGACAGCGGAAGTTGCAGCCGCAGGTGAAGACCGTGCAGGCCACAAGTCCCGGGAAGTCCAGGAGAGTCAGTTTCTGCAATCCGAAACGCATGATATTTCCTCAAAAAACGATGCCTTCCAGCACCTTTCCTCATCTGCCAAAAATCACACCAGTCCCCCCTTCCGCAACGGTCCGGAAAGTCTGCAGAATACCGTTTTCTGCAGAGGGAGGAATCGCAACCTGATTCACTATATATTGTGTTGCGCTGATTTGCATGACACAATATCTTGTTCGTTCTCAATATAACCTGCGTTTTGCCGATTGCAAGAAAAAAAACAAAAAAATTGCGTTTTTTTTCCGGAAAATTTTTTTGAAAACGACTTGACAAATCCCCGATTTCAAGTATAATAACGCCGTCAGGAAAAGACCGGGAAAAAGAGGAGCAGAAATCATGTTGGACCGTGAAGATTTTCAGGAACCTGCCTGCCCGCTGTGCCGTCCGGATGCGCCGCCCCCGCCGGAGGTGAAGGAACGGATCCCCCTCGCGGAAGTACTGCGTCGCAGCGACGAACTCTTTCAGCAGGAGGACGCCGCGGGCGTGGGAGCGCATCTGCGCCATTGGCGGGAGGAAGCCGGAAAACTCGGCGACCGCATGAGCGAACTCTCCATCCTGAGCGAACTCATGGGACACTACCGCATGGAGAACGATCCGGAACGGGGCCTGCCCGCCATTGAGGACGGCCTGTCGCTGATCCGGGAACTGGGGCAGCAGGCCACCGTGGGCGGCGCCACGATCATGCTCAACGCGGCCACGGCGCTCCACGCCTTCGGGAATCCGGTGCGGGCGCTGCGGCTCTACGAGGAGGTCGCCCGGATCTACCGGGAACGTCTGGATCCGAAGGACTGGCGCTTCGCCGGACTTTTCAACAATTTCGCCGCAGCCTACCAATCCGTGGGTGAGGATGAGAATGCGGAACTCTGTCTCCGCCGTGCGCTGGCCATTCTGGAGCGTACCTCTCCCGACCGTCCCGTCACCTGGATCAATCTTGCTCGGCTCTACTACGATAGAGATCCGGAGGACTCCCGGGTGGCGGAGTGCGTCGGCGAGGCGCGGAAATGCTTCGACGATCCCGACGTGAAACGCGACAGCTATTATGCCCACACCTGCCGGAAGTGCGCGGGGGGCTTCGGCTATCTCGGATTCTTTCTGGACGAGCTCGAACTCAACCGGAGGGCGGACCTGATCTATGGCGGGAATTGAACTGGCGCGCGCCTATTACGAGGAGTTCGGCCGTCCCATGCTGGCGGAGTTTCCGGCGGAGCGGATCGCGGTGGGACTGGCCGGGCACGGTTCGGAGTGTTTCGGCTTCGATGACGAGATTTCCCGGGACCACGACTTTTCGGTGGGGTTCGCCCTGTGGCTCACCGAGGAGGACGACCGGGCTTTCGGATTCCGGCTGGGGCGGGCCTATGAACGGCTACTGAAGGAGCATCCGCCCCGGGACTTCGGTGCGAAGGAGAGCCGCTTCGGCGAAAAGGAGCATGGGGTCTGCCTCATCGGGGACTTCTACCGGAGGCACATCGGCTGTCCCGGAGTCCCCTCCAACTGGCGGACGTGGCTGAATATCCCCGACTACGCGCTGGCGGAAGCGGTCAACGGCGCGGTCTTCCGGGACGATCCGGGGGAGTTTTCCCGCATCCGGGAGGGGCTTCTGGACCCGCCGGAGGAGATCCGGTTGAAGCGGCTCTCCGCCCGTTGCATTCTCATGGCCCAGAGCGGACAGTACAACTTCGACCGCTGTCACCGCCATGGGGAGGACGGGGCCGCGCAACTGGCGCTGACGGAGTTCGTCCGGGAGGCGGCTGCGGCGGTATTTCTGCTGAATCGCCGGTGGGCGCCCTACTACAAGTGGCTCTTCCGGGCCATGCGGGAACTGCCCCGGCTGAACGGCTTGGCAGATTCGCTGGAGTTCCTGCTCCGGGGCGAAGGCTCCCACGAACTGAAACTGGAGGTGGTGGAACTCATCGCGGACACCATTGTCTCCGAACTGCGGCGGCAGGATATTTCCGATGCGGAGGGCTCCTATTTGGAAGCCCACGCCTTCTCAGTGCGGGACCACATCCCCAACCGGGAACTGCAGGCTCTGCACCCCATGGCGTAGCCGACCGCAGAGACGGGACCACAAGTCCGACAAGTCTGACAAGTCGGGATTTTGAGTAACCATATCATATGGAGAGATTGACAGATGCGACTTCTAATCGTTTCGGCTTTGGCCATGGGGCTTTCCACCGTGGCGGGAACTGCGGCCGGTCTGCTGATCCGCAGGATCCCCCACAAGTTCAACGACGGGATCCTCGGGGCGGCCTCGGGAATCATGCTTGCGGCGGCGGTATTGGGCCTGATTCTGCCGGCAACGCGGTCCGGAAACCCCGGCTCCGCTCTGCCTCTGACCGCCATTGGTGTCCTGCTGGGGGCGCTTCTTGTCAGCATGCTGGACCGGATCACTCCCCATTTGCACCGTCTCGCCGGATTGGATCAGGAGAGCCACGCGCACAATGCCGGAGTGGGCAAGGTATTGCTCTTCGTCGCCGCCATCGCCATCCACAAACTGCCGGAAGGGCTGGCTGCGGGGGTAAGTTTCGGCACCGGTGACCCGGGGGACATTCTCACCGTCACCGGTTCCCTCGCGCTCCAGAACATCCCGGAAGCCATGGTGATCGCGGTGCCGCTGCTCTCCATCGGCGTTTCCTCCCGGCGGACCATGAGCATCTCTTTCGGGATCGGCCTTATCAGCATCGCCGGGATCGGCCTCGGATATCTGCTGATCGCCGTGGCCGCCGGAATGTTGCCGCTGATCCTCGCTTTTGCGGGGGGAGCCATGCTCTACGTGATCAGCGATGAAATGATCCCGGAGACCCACGCCCACGGCAACGAAAAACTGGCCACCTTCTCCATGATCGGCGGATTTCTGCTGGTCCTCCTCGTACAGCGGATCCTGGAGGCTCTGTAAAGGCGCGTCCGGCGCTTGACAAGTGGAGCAATCAGCACTATCTTATTGAAACGCGTATTTTTGAGGTAACGTTTGTAACCGGGGATATTTCCATGAAAACGAACTCTTCCAAGGTCAAGGCTCCCTTCTTCGCATTGTTGGCGACGGGGGCGTGCACGCTCTTTTTTGCCCTGCTCTGGGGCAACAATCTGGTGAGTTCCCTGCGCTATCACTGTGCCCTGTTTTCCGGGGAAACCGGGAACGCCGCGTCTTCCGGTCTCTGGCCCTGCCTCGACTGGAGCACCATCGACGTCAGTACCGTGACCACGTTCATTCCCTTCTTCGGAACGTTGCTGATGTTCCGGGGGCTTTTGCGGCTCCGGCGGGGGGAAGGGTGGCCTTTCTTCGCCGGATACGACCGCATGAACATCGCATTCGGACTCCTCGGGACTCTCTGGGGGATCGTGCTGATCGGTTTCTATCCGGCGGATGAGATCTCCATTACCGCGCTGATGCGGTGCCTTCACACCGCCATGTTTTCCACCTTGGCCGCCATCGTTTGGGTGATGGTGCTGGAGCCGCTCTGGCTACAGCCCTGGATGAACCGCCTCCGTAGCCGGGCTTTGGGAGAGGACCCGGAAGCGAGTTCCCTCGCATCGCTCACGGATTCTCTGCTGACGGGACTTGCCGCGGCGGAAAAGGGCTTCCGGGAGTTCGGGGATGCCGCCGCCGCAGGACGGGAGGAGTTGGACCGCTTCCACAATGAACTCGCTTCCGGAAGGGAGGCGGAGAAGCGCTGGCACCGGGAGATCCTGGACTGCCTTGCCAGCCTCGGGGAAACGGTGAAGGCGCTGCAGGCGCATCAGACCGTCCTCGCCGCGGAAAACACGAAGCTTCTGGAGCGCAACGGCTCTTTGGAAGCGGATCTTTCCGCTGCCGCCGAGGAGGCGGCCCGACTCCGGCGGCAGCTGGAGGCGGTTCGGGACGCGTTGAGGTGATGCCATGGCGGAACTGCCCAAGAACCTTCGCTCGCAACTGCTGAAGGTGCTCCATGGAAGGCGCGACGCCGATGCGGACATGGACGAGTTGAACTCGGTCTTTCTGCAGGTGGCGCTGGCGCTCATGCTGATTTTCATGTTGGCCTTCTTTCTCTTTGTCAGCAAAGTCCACGGCGAGATTGACCGCATCGACCAGATGAAGCAGCGGATCGCACAGGCGGAACAGGCGGAACTTCTGACCGCTTTGGAACGCGTGGCGGAGCAGTACCGTATCCGCTACGGGCTGAAGGAGTTCCTCTCCGTCGATCCGGTCTCCGGCGAGAAGCGCTACGATTTTGCGGGCGTGATCCGGGAAGGGAAACTCTCCCGTTCCGGCCCGGCCCGGGACTCCTTCGTCCCCGGGGCGGCGGCGGCCTGGCAGGACTTTTCCAATGAGGACGCCCTCGACGCCGCATGGACTGCGCAGGTGGTCCAGCTTGCGCCGGAGAGCGCAGGGAAGCATTCGGGGGCGCTGGCACAGCTGGTGAAGGACTACCGGTTGCGGCTCCGCCGGGAGGTGTCGGAGGTGCAGGCGCTTGCGGCGGCTGCGATCCAGGAGTATTTTCTGCGGCATCCAGAACGGGTCTCCGATCCGGAGGTCCGCAGGGCGCTGAAGCAGTTGGAAGCGGAACCGGATGCCCCCGGCCGGGAACTCCGGCTCCGGCGGCTGGCCGCGCTTCTTCGGCGCAGTGCATACGCTCATCTGACCGCCCTCTGCGGCGTGTCTATGCTGGAGGTGTCCCGATGAGACCGATCGTATTGGTTTGGCTTCTGCTCGCCAGTGCCTCTCTTTTTGCCGGAACGACCCGGGAGGGCGAAGGGGAGCATCTGCTCCGCCAACGTTCGGAAGCGCTCTCCGCCCGGCTGCTGATCCGGGAGTGGCAGGACTCTTTTGCCCGGAACTCCTTCCCGGAAGGCGAGGCGGAGATGCAGGATGGGATGCGAAAAGATCCGGGGGCGAACCGATCGGTGTCTTCCGCCCGGAAGAACGCCCGCCGTCAGTTCGAGGCAACCCTCCGTTCCGCCTACCGCCGGGAAGCCGGGAAACGGATCGCGCCCTTCACAGCCTCCCTCGGAGATGCGGAAAAAGAGGCGCTTCTGCGGGGTCGGCCGGAATTTTTCAGGGACCGCACCGAGGCCCTTTTCGAACCGTCGTTTCTGCGGGCGAGAGCCGCCGTCACGGAGGAGCAGAAGTCCCGGATTTTCCGGCAGGTCTATCCTGCGGCGGAAGAGTTGGAGTCCTTGGATGATGCCGGGCTGGCCGCCGCCTTGGAGGACCGTTTCCGCAAGGGGATGAAGGAGCCGCTCTACGAGGAAAATCTCGCCTTCCTTCGCAAGGACCTCATCCGTCCTGCCATTGCGGAGGGGAGGGCCCAGCAGGCGCTTCAACTGCATCTGGTGCAGGAGGCCGTCATTCCCGGCGACGTCTGGGATGCCGCCCCCGCACGGGAATTTCTGACGGACTTCGTGAAGGCGGAGTTGATTCGGCAAGTCCCGGATGCTGCCCGCCGCTATCCGCTCTTTTCCAAGACCCGGACGCAGATCGCCGTCCGGGCGGAAAAACTGCCATTCGACCGGGTGAGTGCCCGGTTTTCCGCTGAATTCCCCGGAGAAAAATATGACCGCATGCTCCGGGCGCATCCGGAAGCGCACCGCTCTCTCAGGCAGAGCGCGGACGCCGTGGCCTCCGCGTGGGCGAAGGATTGGGTCCGTGATGCCATCCGGCTTGCGGCACCTCCGGAGGCGTGGCGTTCCCGGTTGCAGGAGGCTCCTGTCGTGCTCCGTGCGGCGGAAGCCCGTCTCCGGGGATTCTCGGACAAGATGATCCCATTGCGGAACGCCTTCGCCGCGGAACAGTTGAAGCAGCACTGGCCGGAACTGGCGGCAGGGGAGTGGGTCCCGGACCCCTCCGTGGTGGAATCTTACGCTTCCGGAGACCGCAAGGCTCTGCCCGCTGCGCAAGCCCGGCTCAATGCCCCCGGACTTCTTGCGGAGTGTTTCGCGCAGGAGGAGGTTTTGCTCCGCGCGGCGCTGGACCGCGAGGTCAAACGGTTGGAGGATCAGCGGGCCGCCGTGGGGGCCGTCTATGATGCGGTCCTCGCCCAGATGGAGAACCGCCAGCAGGAGAAGTTGCAGAAGGACGATTCTTGGATCCGGCGGCTGTTCCGCTTCGGAACTTCGGCCAACGTGCGGCTTGAGGAGATTGTCGGGCACTACCGCACCGAGGTGGAAAACCGTTCTTCCAAGCCGCTCTTTCCCTCCACGGAGGAGGAGATCCTGGTGCGTTCCCGGGCGATCCTTGCACAGATCCTGACTCCGGAGCCAAAGCCGGAGACACCGAAAAACGATCCGGAACCCAAGCCGGATGCGCTGAAGGTGGAACTGATCCTCTCCGGCGCGGAGGGGGCGTTTGCGCTCAGGATGGACGGTTGGGATCACTCTTTTGCCAGGATCGGCGACGCCAGCCGCGCCGCCGCGGCGGAACTGCAGAAGCGCGCCGGATCGGCAGAGCCGAAGGAGCGTGAGGTCACGATTCAACTCACGGTGGCGGGGGACCGCATCTACTATCATACCGTGGCGGAACTTCGGGAGGCTCTCCTGAAAGCCCTCCCCGGATGTTCGGTGGAGGATTCCCTGCCGAAAGCGCGGTGAACGCCGCTATTTTGCGCGGAGGATCACGAAACCGGGCAGTCCCGGCAACTGAAACGCGTCCAGCAGGGCGCGGACCCGCGGATCGTTGAGGTCCTCCGCCCGGAACTTGCAGACAACAAAATCCTTCAGGGCGTTTTTGACTTCGGGGCGGGAGAGCACACCGGTCTCCATGGCTTTGCAGTTCTTGCACCAGCCGGCCCAAAGGTCCAGCAGCAGCGGCTTGCAGGTTTCCCGGCTCTGAAGCAACGCCTTTTCCAACCGCCTGAATTCCGCCTCCGGATCGTGGTGAAGCAGGGACCAGCCGGTCCCGGCGTAGTAGAAGCCTGCGGCGGCGATGAGCGCGGCGAAGGTGTATTTGATCCAGACCATATACTTGCCCGGCCTTGGCAGAACTCCCAATCCCGCCCCGGCAAGGGGCCACGGAAGCCCCATGCCAACCCCCAGCAACAGCGGCAGAAACAGCGCGAAACCGTTGCCTCCCTGATACCGTTCTGCGGAAAAGATCAGGACACTGATGACCACCGGTGCCACGCAGGCTCCCGCCAACAGCGCCGCCACCGTTCCCATGAGGAAGGCCACGGCAAGAGCGCCTCCGGGAAGACGGCTGGCCCGGACCCGTCCGAAACGGGTGAAGTCCAGAGGCAGGACGCCGGCCGCCGCCGTCGCCAGCAGAAAAAAAAGCGCCGCCACCGCGAAATTGAACCACGGCATGGCGTTCAGCGAACCGAACCTCGCCCCGCCGAGAATGACCGCCGCGCCCAGAATGCCGTAGGCCGCCGCGATGCCGCAACCATAGGAGAGGCCCCGGAAAAAGCCGGACTTCCCCGCGGTATCCTGTCCGGCGCCGAGAATCGCAAGGTTGATGGGGATCATGGGGAGAACGCAGGGGGTGAGATTCAGCGCGATGCCTCCGAGGACCGCCATCAGCGCCATCCACAGAAATCCGGACGCGGCAGGGACGGGTAATCCCGTCTCCTCGGCAGAAGCGGCATTCAGAAAACGCAGGAATCCGGCGGCGTCGGTACTCCCGGAAAGGGTCCCCGTCACCTCAAAGTCGCGCAGAGTTTCCGGGAGCAGTGGGGAAGCGGCTTCGGTATCTGTGGACGGCGTGCCTGTCCCGGCGCGGGGGAGCAGGACCTCCTCCGCCGGCATGAGGCAGAAAGCGGCATTGCTTCCGGGTGCTTTGACGCAGCCTTGATAGTTCACTGTGGCCCGGAAAGGCGGACGCCCCCGAAAGTCCCAGCGCCATTCTCCGGCAGTCAGAACCGGGACCCCGTCCTCTTCCCGGGGAGCGGGGGCGCTGATGGGGGCGAGCGAGGCTCCTCCGGCGTCCGTGACCGCAAATCGGATGCTCTCCCAGGAGAGGCTGGCTCCACGGGGAACGGAGACTTGGACCTCCAGCCGGTCCGGCCCCGGCTTGGCACTCCAGCGGAAGGGGGACTCCTCCGCCATGACCGGCAGGATCGTCGCCAGCAGAATGCACAGTTGGAAAGCGGTACGGAACATTGCGGGTCTCTACTTTTTCGTCTGCGCGACGGCCTCGTTCAGCGCGGTGAGAAATTCCCCTTTGGACCGGGCCCCGGAGATGCGCAGAAGTTCCTTTCCGTCAGGAGCGGCGAGAATGCAGGTCGGGAAGCCGCGGATATCGTATTTCTGCTGGAGCAGTTGGTTCTGCCGGCGCGTTTTTTTCGGCAACGCCTTCCGGGCGGGGAAGTCCAGCATCAGAAGCACCAGTTTCTCTTTGGCGAACGTCTGAAACTCCGGCGAGGAATAGACTTGCTTCTCCATCTGGACGCAGTAGGGGCACCAGTCCGAACCGGTGAAGAGCATCAGGATCGGTTTCCCCTCCTTGCGGGCGGCGGTTTCGGCGGCGGACTGATCGGTGAGCCACGGCGTTCCGGCAGAGGCCATGATGCAGAGGAATCCTGTGGCGACGAGCGAGATCAACAAGCGGATTTTTTTCATGATAGACTCCTTTCCTGTGTCGGACTTCCACGAATAACTGTACACGATTTCCATGAGAAATCAACAGAATAACGGAAAATTCCGCAAAAAAATTGTCTCGCCGCAACGTGATTGATATATTTTATCTATCAATCTTTATCTTTTTATGTATTGTTTGAGATCAAAATGCCGGATATATTATTATGGAAAGACGGAGAACCAGAGAAAGGAGAGTTCTGCGATGGAGATCCACACTGTTTTCGAAAATGCGTTCTATCTTCTGGCCCTGTTGAACCCCGCCAGCAAGATCATGTTTCTCGCTTCCTACGAACCGGCGTTGACCCGGAGCGAGAACCGGGAACTCTCATGGAAGTCCTCGGCGGCGGCTCTGACCATATTGATCCTGCTGGCCGTTGCCGGAAACTTCATCTTCAGCAAGGTGTTCCGGGTGGAGATCTATTCCCTGCAGATCACGGGCGGCGTAATCGTCTTTTTCATCGGGTTGAATGCCGTCCAGCAAGGCCGTTTCATCCAAAAGGAGACGAAAGGGGTCCGGCAGGACTTCACCGAAGTTTCGCTCGTGCCGCTGGCGGCTCCGCTGATTGCCGGACCGGGATTGATCGCCGCCACCATCTCCCTCAGCGCCCAGCACGGATTGCTTGCATCCATTTTATCCCTCTCCATTGCGGTGGCTGTGAATTTCGGGTTCATGCTGTTCGCCCAGCCCATCAACCGCATACTGGACCGCACTCACATTCTCGGTCCGCTGATCCGGCTGACCGGATTGATCATTTCCGCCATTGCGATCCAGATGACGCTCTCCGGGATCCGTACCTACCTGCAGACGCTGGACCTCGGATGATTTTCCGGAATATCCGCCGCGATCCGCTTGAAAAAAAGAGTTTTGCGCGCTACAATAAGCAGAAACGCCGTTTTTCAACAACTTTGGAGAGGTGATCTCATGTCCGGTATTTCCCGTTTGGAACCCGTTGCCGTCTGGCAGATGTTCGATCTTATCTGTTCCATTCCGCATCCCAGCGGTCACGAGACGGCGCTGGCGCAGCGCCTGAAGCAGGAGGCTTTGGACCGGGGGCTCTCCGCAGAGATCGATGCCGCCGGAAACCTCTGCATCCAACGGCCTGCCGCCTCCGGATTCGAGGGGATCGCTCCGATTTTGATGCAGGGACACATTGACATGGTCCCGGTGGCGGCGGAGGGCAAGACGTTCGATTTTACGAAGGACCCCATCCAGCCCGTCGTGGACGGCGCGTGGGTCCGGACGGACGGGACGACCCTCGGTGCCGATGACGGTGCCGGGGCCGCCATGGCGCTTGCGGCGCTCTTCGATCCGGAGTTCCGGGGGGCGGCGCTCCGGGGAATCTTCACCACCGACGAAGAGAAGGGCATGACGGGCGCCAACGGCGTCTCGGCCCGATGGCTTCAGGGGAAATACCTGCTGAATCTGGACGGCGAGAACGATTTCTGCGTGGGCTGTGCGGGCGGTGCGCGGCAGATTTTCGCCATCCCGGAGAAGCGCGAGAGCGCGGTGCCGGGGTATCCGGTGACGATCCGGGTCCGGGGAATGCAGGGCGGACACTCCGGCATTGAGATCCAGAACCGCCGGGGCAATGCTCTGATCTACCTTGCCCGGTTGTTGGACAGGCTTCCGGTGCGAATCGCTTCCTACCGGGGCGGCCGGGTGGACAACGCCATCTCCAAGGAGGCGGAGGTGCAGGGGATCGCCCTGCTCCCTCTCATGGAACTGCAGCGGCGAAGCGATGCATTCGCCCGGGAACTTGCGCAGGAGTTCGATGCTCCGCCGGAGTTCGGCTTCGACGTGGTCTCCGTGCCGGCGGCGCCGGAATTGGAGACGGTCTGGAGCATGGAGTTTCAGAATCAGGTCCTGCGCGCCATCGGTTCTCTGCCCAACGGGGTCCTGTCGTGGGACGACCGCTGGGATATGGTCAAGACCAGTTCCAACTGCGCCATCGCGCAGGACGACGGCATCACGCTGACCATCACCACCAGTCAGCGCAGTACAGACGACCGGGAACGGGAACAGGCTTCCCGGCAGGTGGCCGCCCATTTCTGCGGGATCGGCGCGGAAGGGCACCTTCGGAATCCCTATCCTGCGTGGCCGCCGCTGGAAAAGAGTCCGCTTCTGGATCTTGCGAAACAGCTTCAGACGGAGATCACGGGGACGCCGTGGCGGAGTTACGTCTGTCAGGGCGGAGTGGAACCTGCCGTGTTCTGCAAGGTGAACCCGGACCTCGAGATCATCTCCTTTGGTCCGAACATGAAAGACATCCACACTCCGCAGGAGCGGGTGGAGATCGCTTCGGTCAGGAGTGCTTATGAACTCCTGCAAAAACTTCTTGCAGCGCTTTCGCGTCGAGCATGAGGTGGTCCGCCTCCAGTTTCTGGAGGGAGTGGAGAATGTTGGAACGCACCCCGGGGATGCGTTCTTCCAGCGTGTCCGTGAGGTCGCGGAAGTACCGGCGGTCACCGGTTTCCAGTTGCTCATGATAGGCACAGCGCCCGGCCTGTGGGAGTCCCCATTCTGCGGCGCAGGCGCGAATCAGTTCCTCCGGTACCAGCGCAAGCGGCCGGATTACCGTGGGAGCCTCCGGTGTTTCCGGCCGGGCGAGGGGAGCCATGGTGGTCAGCCCCTGACCCCGGGCGAGGCTCATGAAAAATGAAGCGATGACGTCGTCCAGATGCTGTCCCAGCGCCAGTTTGTTGCATCCGAGCGCCTTGGCCGCGCCGTAGAGTTTCCCCCGCCGCAACCGGGAACAGAGGACGCAGGGAGCGTCCTCGAAGTGCTTCTCCGCGATGACGGAAGGCACGTCCAGGGCGACGACGGAGTGTTTCCAGCCCTGCGCACGGCAGTATTCTGCCACCGCCTCGGTGTGAAATCCGGGGAATCCGGGATCGAAGGTGAGCGCCGTGAAGTCGAACTCCACCGGGGCATGCCGCTTCAGGTGGTCCAGAACGTGAAGCAGCGCGAAACTGTCCTTGCCGCCGGAAGCGCCAGCTGCGATCCGGTCCCCCTCCCGGATGAGGTCGTATTTGACCACGGCGTCTCCGGCGAGACGGCACAGTTTTCTGAAGTTTCCGGCAACGGTTTCCTGCATGGGGGATCCTTTTGAGGCGCTGTTTTGTTTTCCGCTTGTGAGGCCTTCTCCGTCAGCGTCCCGGAAGGTCACTCCCGGAGTCCGCCTGCCCGGCAGAGTTGCGTGAATAGAGGCATGGTTTCGTCCGCATAGCGCACGAGTATCCTATTGTTTTCCGCGACGTCCCGGGGCGAGGAGAGCCGATACTTCCCCTGCTGCATCCAGAGCGTCATTCTGTCTTTGAGCATGGGAACGTAGTGTANNTAGTGTGCGAGGTCCTTGTAGTTGTCGACGGAGAGGGTCTCCGGAGCGACGTGGAAGTCGTAGAACGTCACGTTTTCGTGGGCCATGAGGCGGTCGGCCAGCATCTGCCGGAGCGCGAAGAGCAGATCCAAGGCGCCGCAGCATTTGGCATCCGCGAAGTTCAGGGCGGAGGAGGGGGAGAGGTAGAATATGAACTTCACGGAGGGATAACGTTCGACCATGGGGATGAGGTTTTTCCCGATGTTTGCGCGGAAACACTCCATGAGTTCCGCGCGGGGGCGTTGGTTGAGGAACTGCGCCGTGCGGAAGTTCCCCTTCCGCAACGAGGCGGCGACGAGGGAAAATCCGTGATGCCGCAGGTCCCACTTGTATTTGCCGCTGAACATGATGTCGGGATCGGTGAATTGTTTGCTTCCGTCCTTGTCCGTGTATACGCGCTGGAGGTCCTTGAGGTAGGTCCTCAGCATGTCGAAGTTCCACCAGTAGCACCAGTCCTGGTCATGCTTCCCGGAGTAGAGGAAGTCCGGCTGGGGACTCTTTTCCTCGTCGGCATCCATGAAGAAGGCGAAGATGTCCAGTCCGTAGATTATCGTCTTGAGTTTCGGGTTGAACTTCATCGCCGCATCGGCGAACTTGCTGCCGGAACGGGTGTAGCACGCGGATGCCGTCGCTTTGACGGGGTTGAGGCCGAGCCGCTCGCGGAACAGCGCGAGATTGAAGTTCTGCGCGGTGGAACTGCCGATGATGACGGAGTCATACCGGTAGTACCGCAGGACTCCGGCGATCTGCCAATAGGGGCGGGTGAAGGCGGTCGGGATCAGACTCCTCTGCCGGTAATGCACGTAGGGATCGATGAGAAACACCGCTCCGGCGAAGAAGAGAAAGACCGCAAGCGCGGAGAAAACGGCGTATGAAGCCCATTTCTTGGGGGGAAGTTCTCCGGAGAAAAAGGACAGAGCTGCGATCACAGCGGTCTTTGCTTTGAGAAACTGCAGTATCTTTTCCATGTTTCCTCAGAAGTTGAAGTAGATGAAGGGACTGACTCTGGACATGAAAAAGACCGATCCGACCAACAGCAGGACCGTGACCAACAGCGTGAAGGCAGTCGGTTTGAACTTCCGCAGGTTTCCCGCGGCGTTGGGCAGAAGGAACAGGATGCCGGCGGCACAGAGGAACATGACCAGATTATTGCGGGAAACGTCGGCAAATGCGATCTTGAGCGCCGCGGGAGAGAGGTCCGTCATGCCCTGGTAGATCCGCAGGGCGGAGATGAGATCGTCGGCCCGGAACAGCACCCACGCCAGCAGGACGAAAAGAAACGTGAGCGGGACGGCGGACCATTTCGGCATTTTCCACTTGAGCTGCTTCGAGTAGAACCTGTGGACGCACAGCGCGAGCCCGTGAAGTATTCCCCACAGCACGAAGGTCCAGCCAGCGCCGTGCCAGAGTCCGCTGACGAAGAAGGTCACGAGAATGGCGAGCCAGGCGCGCTTTTCGCCCTTTTTGCTCCCGCCCAAAGGAAAGTAGACGTACTGCGCGAGGAAACGGCCCAGCGTGATGTGCCACCTCCGCCAGAACTCCCGGATGTCGCCCGAACGGTACGGAGAATCGAAGTTCAGCGGAAGGGTGATGTTGAACATTCTGGCGCATCCCATGGCCATGTCGCAGTATCCGCTGAAGTCGAAGTAGATCTGCAGCGTATATGCGGCGGCGGCGGTCCATGCGGAGAGCGGGTCGATAAAGAGGCCCTCGCGGGCGGCATCGAAGACTCCGTCCGCCAGCGGAGCGAAGTTGTCCGCAAGGATCAGTTTTTTCGCCAGGCCGATGGCAAAGAGCCACAAGCCAGGGGAGAATTCCGCGAAGGAGAAGCGTTTCTTCGCCGGGTCCTCGAACTGGGGCATCATTTCGCCGGGGAGGACGATCGGCCCGGCAATCAGCTGGGGGAAAAACGAGACGAAGAGAAAATAGGTGAGCAGATCGTACTTTTCCTGCAGTTCGTTCCGGTAGACGTTCACCAGATAGGCGAGCTGCTGGAAGGTGAAGAAACTGATCCCAAGCGGCAGCAGGATGTGGCGCATGGGCCAGTCGGAATGAAAGATGAAATTGACGTTTTCGATGAAAAAATCCGCGTACTTGAAATATCCGATCATGGCGACGTTGAAGAGAATGCCCGTCAGGAGAACGGTCCGGCGCAGGAATTTGCTCCGGATGCCGTATATCCACCGCCCCACGCCGAAGTTGACGAGGATGGAGGCGAGGATGATCCACACGTATGACGCATTGAACCAGCCGTAGAAAAGAAGGTTGGCCGCCACCAGAAAAAGTTTTGCCGGGACTCCGGAGCGGAAGATGCGGTTCAGCAGGAAATACCCGGTCAGCACGATCGGCAGAAAAAGGAACAGGAAGACGTGAGACGAAAAAAGCATGTTTCTCTCCTTGATCCTGGAACGTGCTCCGGCTGAGTGTTCCTCGGCCTTCCTTGTTTTTACCGGTGGATTTTCCGTAATATACTCTGATCCCGGACTTTTTTCAAGTGAGAGGGCGTCTCTCCCGCAGGATTTGAACCGGTTCCGGATTGCAAATCCCGGCGGGAGATGGTATGTTATGGAAAAGCGGTCAAAAGGGAGAGATTTCGATGGCAAATTCGGTTCGGGAGGGATGGCGCTGGGTCCCCACTGCGTTTTTTGCGGAGGGTGCCCCTTTCATGGTGATCTCGGCGGTGAGTGCGATCCTGTTCAAGTCCATCGGCATGGACAATGCCCGGATGGCGTTCTGGACCAGTTTGCTGATGCTTCCATGGACCATCAAACCGCTGTGGGCGCCCCTGCTGGACCGCTTCGGCACGAAGCGGAACTGGATCATCCTGTGTCAGGGAGCCATGGCGCTCCTCTTTTGCGGCGGTGCTCTGCTTTTGGGGATGACGGCCCTGACGGCGCTTCTGCTCGGCGTGTTTTTCCTGCTGGCGCTGACCAGCGCCACCCACGACACTGCGGCGGACGGCTTCTACATGATCGCGCTGGATAGCCACGGTCAATCCTTCTTCGCCGGGATCCGTTCCACGGCCTACCGGACGGCGGCGGTCTGCGTACAGGGCGGACTGGTGGCGCTGGTGGGTGCGATGCAGGCCGCGGGCAGGGATATCCGGCAGAGTTGGGCGATCGGCCTGGGCATCACGGCGGCCGCCATGGCGGCGCTGGCCGTATGGCACGCGCGGAGTCTGCCCCGGGCGGAACGTCCTGCGGCTTCGGCGGCGGAGGAACTCTCCTGCCGGGCGGTGTTCCGGGCGTGCGGGGAGAGTTGGGGCGCCTTCTGCAAACAGCGGGGCGTGTGGCGTCTGCTGGCGTTTCTCTTCTTTTTCCGGATCGCTGAGGCGCAACTGGGGAAACTCGCGGGAGTGTTCCTCTTTGATTCGCCGGAGGCGGGAGGCTTGGGCATTTCGCTCGCCCAGCAGGGGTTCCTCTATGGAACCGTTGGCGTATGCGCCCTGACGGCGGGAGGGATCCTCGGCGGAATCTGCGTGGCGAAGTGGGGATTTCACCGAGTGGTGTGGCCGCTTGCGCTGGCGATCAACGTGCCGGATGCGGTCTATGTGTATTTGGCGGTGGTGAAACCTGCTTCGCTCTGGTGCGTCGGCGGATGCATCGCAGTGGAACAGTTCGGTTACGGTTTGGGCTACACGGTCTTTCTTACGGTGATGCTTGCCGCGGCGGGCGGCAGCGGAAGGTTTCAGACCAGCCATTTTGCGCTGATGACGGCGGCGGCGATGCTGTCGCTGACGTTTTTCGGGATGATCTCCGGAGCGGCGCAGGCGGCACTTGGATATCAGGGATTCTTCTGGTACGTTCTGCTGATGACCCTGCCCAGTTACGGGGTGCTGTGGCTGATCCTGCGGGATATTCCGAAAGAGTTCGGGATGAAATAGTTCGTCCGTGCGCCGGCGGAGCCCTGTCCCTGCCGGGGAAGAACACCTTTTTCCCGCTCTTTTTGCAGGAATCCGGCTTTCCGCCTTGAAGGGGGGGAGGCGCGGGATTATATTATGTCAGGAACGTAGCGGGGAACGTCCTCCGCCGGTCCGGGACCGTTCCCGGACGCCGAACCGGAAAACACGCCTGATTCAGGCATAACAGGAGAGGTATCAGGATGGCTTATCAGCATATCACGGTCCCCGCGGGGGATCTGGTCAAGGTCGATGCACAGGGGAAACTGCAGGTCACGGATCATCCCGTTATCGGCTTCATCGAAGGCGACGGCGTCGGTCCCGACGTGACCGGGGCTTCCATGAAGATGTGGAACGCCGCCGTTGACAAGGCCTACGGCGGGAAGCGCTCCATCGCGTGGATGGAACTCTACGCCGGTGAGAAGGCCAACCGGGTCTATAACGAGACCATCTGGCTCCCCGGCGAGACCATTGATGCCATCCGGGAGTGCCGGATCGCCATCAAGGGCCCCCTGACCACCCCCGTCGGCGGCGGCATCCGTTCCCTGAACGTGGCCCTGCGGCAGGAACTGGACCTCTTTGCCTGTGTCCGGCCCGTCCGTTATTTCCAGGGGGTGCCTTCCCCTGTGAAGGCTCCGGAAAAGACCGACATGATCGTCTTCCGCGAGAACACCGAGGACATCTACGCCGGGATCGAATGGAATTCCGGCACCCCCGAAGCCCAGAAAGTCATCCGTTTCCTGATGCAGGAGATGGGCGTGAAAAAGATCCGCTTCCCCGAGACCTCCAGCATCGGCATCAAGCCGGTCTCCACCGAAGGCAGCGAGCGGCTGATCCGCGCCGCGCTGGACTATGCCATCGCCAACCACCGGAAGAGCGTCACCTTCGTCCACAAG
>DCGG01000048.1:4028-4163 GCA_002315455.1 Lentisphaeria bacterium UBA1784 | reverse complement strand
CCGAGGGCGGATTCAAGAACTGGGGATACGAACTGGTGAAGCGGGAGTACGCCGGCCGTGCCATCGCCTGGAACGAGTGTGACGGCAAGGCTCCCGAAGGCGTCATTCTGGTCAAGGACTGCATCTGCGACGCCT
>DCGG01000048.1:0-3989 GCA_002315455.1 Lentisphaeria bacterium UBA1784 | reverse complement strand
TGCGACGCCTTCCTCCAGCAGATCCTGACCCGTCCCGACGAGTACGACGTCATCGCCACCATGAACCTCAACGGCGACTACGTTTCCGATGCGCTGGCGGCCTGCGTGGGGGGCATCGGCATCGCTCCCGGCGCCAACATCAACTATCTCACCGGCCATGCGATCTTCGAGGCGACCCACGGCACCGCTCCCAAGTACGCCGGCATGGACAAGGTCAATCCCTGCAGCCTCGCTCTCTCCGGCGAGATGATGCTCCGGCACATGGGCTGGAACGAGGCCGCCGACCTGCTGGTCAAGGGGATCGAGCGGGCCATCAGCGACAAGGTGATGACCTACGATCTTGCCCGGCTCACCGCCGGGGCCAGGGAGGTCAGTTGTTCCGGTTTCGCGGCGGCCGCCGTGGAACGCATGTGACAAGGAGATAAGATGGCCAGAAAGATCTGGATCTTTGCAGGAGAATCCTCCGGGGACCTCTACGGCGCCCGGCTGGGAGAGGAACTGCGGCAGATCGCCGCGGAAAACGGGACCGGACTGGAACTTTCCGGCATGGGCGGACCCAAGATGATGGCTTCCGGGATCCCCGTCAAGGTGGACTCCACGGAGTTGGGTGTGGTCGGCGTGGTGGAGGTGCTGAAGCACATCTTCACGTTCATCGGCATCTACTTCAAACTGGTCTTTGCCGCCCGGAAGGAGCGCCCCGACGTGGTGGTGCTCATCGACTATCCCGGCTTCAATCTGTTGTACGCGCTGGCCATGTACGTCTCCCGCATCCCGGTCTACTGGTACGTTTCGCCTCAACTTTGGGCGTGGGGCAAGTGGCGGCTCCCTGTGCTGGGCAAAATCTGCACCAAGATGCTGGTGATCTTTCCCTTCGAGACGGAGGTCTACGCCAAGACGCCGGTGAAGGCGGAGTTCGTGGGGCATCCGCTGATCGACATCGTGGAAAAGCGCCGGGACCCCTCCATCCTGCGGGACGACACCAGTTTTCTGCTCCTGCCCGGAAGCCGGACCATGGAGGTGGAACGGCTTCTGCCCACCATGCTGGAGACCATCACCAAACTGGCGCCCCGCCATCCGGAGTTGCGGTACCATCTTTCCGCTCCTCGGGAGAAGATCGCCAGACTTTGCGAAAAGTACTGTTCCGACTTCAGAAAGAAGCACCCGGAGGCTCCGCAGGTGGACATCTCCGTCGGGGACACCGGGGTCTGGCAGCAGCGGGCCACGGCGGGTCTCGCCGCCAGCGGGACCATCACCATCGAGTCCGCCATCGCCGGTCTGCCCCTCGTGGTGGGGTACCGGATGAACTGGATCACCATTCTGGTCGCGTCGCTGGTGGTGAAACTCTACCGGGGCTATTTCACCATGGTGAACATCATCGCATACAAGACGGTGTTCAAGGAATTTCTTCAGCACCGGTTCTGTCCGGCCAAACTGATCCCGGCCATTGAGGAGATTCTGCCGGGGGGAAGCCGCCGGGAGCAGGTGCTTCAGGAGATGGCGGAGGTGAAGGCGATGCTTTCGCCCAGGAGTTCCAGCGCGGCCCGGCAGGCGGCGCTCTCCTGCTGGGAACTGCCGCCGGCAGAAAGGACTTTGACAAATCAGAAAGAACCCCGCACATAGCCGGGAGTGTTTTGTTCAGGAAGGAGTTTGGCCATGAGCGTTCAATCCGTTGCTTCGGTACGGGAGCTTTCCCATCAGGAAAAGAATGATATATTCACCTTCGATGCCTGGCGGGTCCTGCAGGTGATGTCCGAGTGCGTGGAGACTTTCGATCACATGGGCTCGCTCACGGAGGATTTCGTCTCCGTCTTCGGTTCTGCGCGCACGAAGGAGGAGGATACGGCCTACCTCTCTGCCCGGGAACTGGGGCAGCGGCTGGTGGAGGCCGGGTACGGCGTCATCACCGGCGGCGGCGGCGGCATTATGGAGGCCGCTCTGCGGGGCGCTTCGGATAAGAACGGCCGTGCGGTGGGTCTCAACATCATCCTTCCCCACGAGCAGAAACCCAATCCCTACCAGACGGACAGTCTGCGTTTTCACCATTTCTTCGTCCGCAAGGTGGCGTTTCTCAAATATTCCACGGCGGTCGTGGTCTATCCGGGCGGGTTCGGGACCATGGACGAGTTCGCGGAAGTCCTGACCATGATCCAGACCCACAAGGTCAATCCGATCCCCATGGTCTTCGTCGGGAAGTCCTTTTGGGGCGGCTTGATCCGCTGGTTCAAGGGCACACTCACGGAGGAGGGCATGATCGCCCCCGAGGACAACAAGATCTTCAAGCTGGTGGATACCGCCAAGGACGCCGTGGACTACATCGTGGAATGTCAGCGCTACGGCCGCCGGGGGACCGTCAAGGAGTGAACTCCGGGAGGAGCGCATGGGTTTCGAGACGCGCATCGGCGCGTTTGTCCAGCACATCGTCATCGAGCGGGGACTGGCCCGGGCCACGGCGGAAGCCTATGCCGCGGACCTGCGGGATACCGCCGGATTTCTGGAGGAGCGGGGGCTCTCCGGTTGGGAGTCCGCCGACCGGGAACGGCTGCTGGACTATCTGGACGAACTTCAATCCCGGGGGGATACAGCCACCACCATCGCGAGACGGCTGGTGGCATTGAAGATGTTCTACCGCTTTCTTGCGGACGAGGGGATGATCCGGGAGGACTTCACCCGGGTGATGGACTCCCCGAAACTTTGGCGCATCCTGCCTGATTTTCTCTCCGTCCGCGAGGTGGACGCCCTGCTCAACGCCTTCGCCAACACCGCCGCCGATCCGCTGGAATTGCGGAACCGGACCATGATGGAACTGCTCTACTCCTCCGGGTTACGGGTCTCGGAACTCGCCGATCTGCCCATGGGGGCCGTGGACTTCGAGACGGAGTTGATCCGGGTGGTGGGCAAGGGGTCCAAGACCCGGATCGTCCCCATAGGAAAACCGGCTCTGCGACTGCTCCGGCGCTATCTGAAGGAGGCGCGTCCCATTCTGGCGGAGACGGCGCCCCGGGCTTCCTTTGTCTTTCTCTCCCGGCACGGCAGGCGGTTGGACCGGGAGCGGATCTGGGCCATCGTCAAGGAGGCCGCTCTGCGGGCCGGGATCGACAAGAACATCCACCCCCACACTCTGCGGCACTCCTTCGCGAGTCATCTGCTGGCCAACGGAGCGGACCTGCGGACCATTCAGGAGATGCTGGGCCACGCGGACATCAGCACCACCGAGATCTACACCCACGTGGATGTGCAGGATCTGCGGAAAGCTATATTGAAGTATCACCCCGCCAACCAGTCATGACACTCCACTTCCTATTTGCTATATTAACCACCCTGGTCGGTCAGGTCTATGATGCGCAAACGGGAGCGGGACTGCCCAATATGTCGGTCTATATCCCCGGCACCCAACAGGGTACGGCCACCACGACGGATGGCTATTTCCTGCTGCGTGCCGACATCGACAAAAAAACGCGTATCGCCGTCTCAGGCATCGGGTATCAGACCTACCGCTTTTCGATTCAACCGGGTCAGGATGCAGGCATCGATATACCTATGCAGGAGAAGAATACGCAACTCGCCGATGTCTTTGTTTCGCCCGGCGACAATCCTGCCCTGCCCCTCATGAAGCGGGTTCGAGATGCCCGCCTGAAGAACGATCTTGCGCCAGAGACGGATCCCGATATGGAGACCCACCTGCTGCTGAGCAATATATCCGCCCGCCAACTCAAACGCCAATTGTGGCAGAGTCTGCGTGCCGGAATGATCCAGACCGAAGACTCGTCGCTCTTTCTGCCGCTCTATCATTATCGTCGCGTGCAGGGACAGGAACAGTCGCAAACGGTCATGCTCTCGAATACGGACTATGAGATCCTGCTCTCGGATCTCGATCACCCCATCGATTTCTATAAGAACAGCATACCGGTCTATTCCACGTCGTTCCTCAGTCCGTTGGCTGCTGATGGCAACAATTTCTACACCTACTATCTGGTGGACTCGCTGGCATC
>DCGG01000050.1:8264-12194 GCA_002315455.1 Lentisphaeria bacterium UBA1784 | reverse complement strand
GCGCCGCCGAAGAGGCTGGGGACCAGTTCCGCCGCCTTCTGGAGGATGGTGCCGGAACTGGCACGGCTGGCCACCGGTTTGTCCACGGGGGCGACCTTCAGGAGTTCATCGAGGATGTTGGCCGGGACCTTGCAGTCCAGAAAGGAACTGATGACTTCGGCGCGCTTGGGATCGGCATCCACGAAGGCCTGGAACTTCTTATCCCACGCGGCGGCTTCCTGCTCCAGTTCCCTGACACGCTGGGCGCAGAAGGCCTTGACGTCGGCGGGGACGGTGAAGGGCGGTTCGGTCCAGTTCAGGTTCTGCTTGAGGGCGGCGACTTCGTCATCGCCGAGGGGTTCGCCGTGGGCGGCGGACTTGCCCTGCTTGTTGGGAGCGCCGTAGCCGATGGAGGTCTTGCCCACGATCAGGGTGGGACGGCCATCGGACTTCACGGCTTCGGCGAGAGCCTTGTCACACTGTTCGGCGTCGTTGGCGTTCTCGACGAAGAGGACCCGCCAGTTGTAGGCCTTGAAGCGGGCCGCCACGTCTTCGCTGAAGGCGAGGCCGGTGTTGCCCTCGATGGAGATGTGATTGTCATCGTAGAAGACGATGAGTTCGTCCAGTTTCAGGTGACCGGCAAGGCTGGCGGCCTCGCTGGTGGAACCTTCCATCATGCAACCGTCGCCGGAGATGACGAAGATGCGGTTGTTGATGAGGCCGGCTTCACCGAGGCCGGTGGCGGCCTTGAAGCGGCGCTGGGCGATGGCCATACCCACGGCGGAGCAGAAGCCGCTGCCCAAGGGGCCAGTGGTGACGTCGACGCCGTCAGTGTGGCCGAATTCCGGATGGCCGGGGGTGAGGCTGTTGAACTGACGGAAGTTCTGCAGGTCCTCCATTTCGAGGCCGTACTCGAAGAGGTGGAGCAGGCTGTAGAGCAACATGGAACCGTGTCCCGCGGAGAGGACGAAGCGGTCCCGGTTGATCCACTTGGGATTCCGGGGATTGTGGCGCATGTATTTGCTCCAGAGGGTCATGGCGTAATCGGCACAGCCCAGCGGCATGCCGGGGTGGCCGGATTTGGCTTTCTGGATCGCTTCGGCGCAGAGCACCCGGACGGTGGAGGCGGCCTTTTGGGCCAACTTGAGATCGTACATGACAAACCTTTCCTTTTTTTGTTAGGATCGACTGGTATTTTTTCCTTCGATGCGTTATCTTTTATTAAAGTAACACCGCCGGAGCAGAAAAACAAGTGTTCCGGCCAAGGTTTTCCTCCGAAACTTGGAGGAAAGGGGATTTTCCCCCGGAAACAATGGATGACCGGGCCGGAGGCCGAGCCTCCCGCCCGCAAAAGAATGGATCGATCATGCCGGAACGTTTTATCACTTCGACCCTGAACCGCAGGGACCCCGTCAAGGAGACTACCCTGCGCCCGCCCTCCTTCGCGGAATTCCCCGGGCAGGAACGGGTCAAGGAGCAGCTGGAACTTTTCGTCCGCGCCGCCAAGCAGCGGGATGAGGCGCTGGACCACATCCTCCTCTGCGGTCCCCCCGGGCTGGGCAAGACCACGCTCGCCTACATCATCGCCAATGAGCGGGGCACCAAACTCAAAAGTTCCAGCGGACCCGCCATCGAGAAACCCGGTGACCTCGCCGGGCTCCTCACCAGTCTGGAGGCCGGGGACGTGCTTTTCATCGACGAGATCCACCGGCTCAGTTCCACCGTGGAGGAGTATCTCTACAGCGCCATGGAGGATTTCTTCATCGACATCATGCTGGAACAGGGGGCCGGCGCCCGTTCCGTGCGGCTCAACGTGCCCCGCTTCACCCTCATCGGCGCCACCACCCGGCAGGGCATGATCTCGGCGCCCCTGCGGGCGCGCTTCGGTGTGAACGTCCGGCTGGACTACTACGATACCCCCAATCTGGTGAAGATCCTCCGCCGCTCCGCCGGGATCCTCGGCGTGGAGATGGACGACGAAGGCGCCGAAGTCATCGCCGGCCGCTGCCGGGGGACTCCCCGGATCGCCAACAATCTGCTGCGCCGCGCCCGGGATTACGCGCAGATCAAGGCGAACTCCGTCATCGACGGCAACGCCGCCCGCGCCGCCCTCGAAATGCTTCAGATCGATCAGGATGGTCTGGACGACATGGATATGCGCATCCTCGAGGTGATCGTGGCCAATTTCCACGGCGGCCCCGTGGGTTTGAAGAACATCGCCGTCTCCGTGGGAGAGGAGGAGGACGCCATCGAGGAGGTCTATGAACCCTTCCTCATCCAGAGGGGGTACCTCACCCGGACCAGCCGGGGCAGGGTCGCCACTCCCAAGGCGTGGAACAAACTGGGGATCTCCCGGACCATGTCCGGTGATGGCGACCTGTTCTCCCGGTGACGCCCCCGCAAACGGCAAACTGAATTTTGAAAAGCAACGATATACTTTGGAGGAAATCATGAACCACCCCTGGCTGCAAAATCTGCTGGATCTGCAGAAGATCGACCTTCGGATCCGGGATCTGGAGACCCGGCTCACCCTTCTGCCTTCCGAGATGGACGCTCTGGTCAAGAAGCGGGATCTGCTCAACGCCAAAGCGGAAGCCGCCGCGGCAAAACTCAAACAGCTGGAACTCTCCATCAAGAAGGACGAGAGCGAGATCCAGCGGCTCACCGAGGAGAGCCAGCGCATCCAGCAGAAATCCTCCATGGTCAAGACCAACGACGAATACAAGGCCATGCTGGCCACTATCGACCACAACAAGGAGGTCATTGGCTCCATTGAGGAACGGCTGATCGAAGCCTTCGACCAGTTGGATGCGGAGAAGCGTTCCGTGGCCAAGGTCAACTCCGAAGTCAATGCGGACCTCTCCGCCGCCCGTTCCGAACTGGAGGAACTGATCGCTTTCGCCAAGGAGGTGCAGGGTGAGGTCGTCAAGCTCAAGGAAGCGCGCAAATCCACCGGCTTCGGCGTGGATCCCGCCGTGCTCTCCCGCTACCGCACGCTCATCGCCTCCAAAAAGGGCGGCATCCCGGTGGTCCCCGTGGAGAACGGCAACTGCGGCAACTGCCACATGAAGATCACTCCCCAGACCGCCAACGAACTCCGCAAGGGAACCGTACAGAGTTGCGACAACTGTCAGCACCTGATCTACGATTCCGTGGAGACCGGAGTCGCGGATGTCTGATCCGGAAAACAGGAAACTCCGGGAGGTCGTCTACCGCGCGGTGGAGTCCGACGAACTGGACTACAAGGCCCATCAGTCGTGGAACAAAATGACCCGTCCGGCCAAGGGGAAGTTCGTCCGTCATCTGGCGGCGCTGGCCAACACCCGGGGCGGATACCTCGTGGTGGGCGTGGGCGAGGATGCCAACGGTTCCCCCTCCGTCTATACCGGGCTTACTCCCGAGGAGGCCAACTCCTTCGATCCCACGGCCGTGGGGACCTTCGTCAACAACTGCGTCGAACCGCCCATCGACTTCACCATCGAGCGGCCGGTAATCGACGGCAGGACCTATGCGGTCTTTCTGGTGCGTCCCTTCTCCGATCTGCCGCACGTCTGCTGTCAGAGTCTGGAGACCGAACTGCAGACCGGAGTCTTTTACATCCGCACCCGGGAGGCCTCCAGCCGGGCGGCGCACCGGGCCTTCGAGGTGCAGAGCCTGATCCACCGGGCGTTGCGGAACCAGCGGGAACTGCTGGGCCGGATGCTTCGGGGGATCCTCTACGAGAACCGCCCCGCCGTCACGGAGTCCGAAGCCGCTTCCGGATTCGAGGAGGAGATCAACGGCAGCGCGCAGTACTTCCGGCGCCGGCGTCCCGCTCCGGCGGGGAGCCGCACGTTTCTCCTGCAGTTTCACATGCACCCGGACCGCTGGACCCCCCAGCGTTTCTCTCTGGAACAGCTTCGCTCCGCCGCCGAGGAGGCGTGGGAGCCCCTCCTGGAACAGGAAGCGGTC
>DCGG01000050.1:4142-8241 GCA_002315455.1 Lentisphaeria bacterium UBA1784 | reverse complement strand
GGGACGGCGAGATCGGCAAGGCGCTCGTGACCAACACTTCTCTGCGTTTTCTCGCGGCGGACGAGCCCCGGATGTGGCAGTTCTCCGAGAACGGCCTTTTCTTCTTCGCCGCCCGGTTCCCCTGTCCGGCGGAAGGAAGGCTTGATTTCTCCGGGATGGTGCGTCTGGTCTCCGATGCGGTGCACTTCTCGGCGCGGCTCTGTTCCGGCTTGGAACTGGAGGAGGATATGATGCACCTGACCCTCCGGCTGGAGGGAATACAGGATTGTGTCCTGATGGTCGGCGATCTTTCCGGGACTCCTTTCCGGGAACCGGAACTTACCAT
Source organism: Lentisphaeria bacterium UBA1784 (assembly GCA_002315455.1). Taxonomy (GTDB): domain Bacteria; phylum Verrucomicrobiota; class Lentisphaeria; order Victivallales; family Victivallaceae; genus UBA1784. Next base: position 7,916 of record DCGG01000050.1, on the reverse strand, counting down.
CGACCTTTCCCGCAGCGCAGCCGACCTGATCTCCGGCAGTACCAGCCATGCAGGGCAACTTGCCCGCCGGCTTGGCGAAGCTTTCGGCCTGCCGGACCGGGTCCTGCGGACCATCCCCGGACTGCTCCGAAAGGATGCCGTGCGGAAATGATCGATCTGCCTTTTGACCGGGAGGTCTTCTGCTCCGGCGGTCCAGGAGAGGAGGAGGACGCCTCCTTCGACATTTCCGAACTCGGGGCCGACTGCGAGGTGGAGTACGATCCTGAAAACGAACTTCCGCCTCCCGTCGAACTGGTCGAGCGCTGCCGGGAGTTCTTCCGTCCGGGCGGCACCCTCTCCCAAGCGGACTTCGGCGGCCGTCCCAGCGAGGAACGCCCCCAGCAGTTGGCCATGGCGGAAGCCATCGGCGAAGCGCTGGTGAACAACACCAATCTCTGCGTGGAAGCACCCACCGGCGTGGGCAAGAGTTTCGCCTATCTCGTACCGCTGATCTTCCGGGCGCTCTACTGCCGCCGTCCGGCGGTGATCTCCACGGACACCATCCATCTGCAGGAACAGTTGATGACCAAGGACATCCCCATGCTCCGGGAACTCCTGCACGTGGACTTCAAGGCGGCGCTGGCGAAGGGACGGCGGAACTACGTTTGCCGCCGCCGCCTCGGAATGCTCTCCGGCGACCAGCGGGACGCCCTGATCCCCATGCCCTCCATGGCGCTGGATCTGGAACGGCTGAACCGCACGCTCCGGGATGGCACCGACGGCGGCCGGGACAGTTTCGGTTTCCGCATCGACCCGGAGGTCTGGAACCTCGTCTGCTGCGAGACCGGCAACTGCATGGGCGCCAAATGTCCAAATTACCGGAACTGCTTCTACTTCTCCGCCCGCCGCCAATGGGACGAAGCGGACATCGTGGTGGCCAATCATGCTCTCTTTTTCACCGACCTGGCCATGCGCTGCGGGGAGGGTTCGGCGGGAACGCTGCTGCCCAACTACGGAGCGGTGCTCATCGACGAATCCCACACGCTGGAAAACAATGCGGCGGAACATCTGGGCATTCACCTCTCCCGGAGCGGCGTGGTCGCCACGCTGAACCGCCTCTACAATCAGGATAACGCCAAGGGATTGCTCATGCGGCCCGGTTCGGCCATGACGGGATTGCGGGCGGCGGCCTCCCGCGCCCGGGACGAAGCCTACGGGTTCTTCGGACCCTACGAGAAGTTTCTCGCGGAGCATCAGGAGAGCGCCCTCGCTCTGCCCGCGGACATGAACTTCCCGGACAATCTCTCGCCCTTCCTCCGGGAACTGACCCGGGGACTGGAGGAGGCCCGGGAGGACGAGGAAGACAACTCCGTCCGGACGGAACTGGCCTCCTACGTGGAGCGTTGCCGGGGATTTCTCGACGAACTCGGCGAATTCTCCAACCGGGTGCGTCCCGATACCGTTTATTACGCCGAGAGCGACCGCGCCGGCGTGACCCTGAACGCCGCACCGCTGAACGTTCCGGAACTGCTGAAACAACTTCTCTTCGACCAGCCGATCCCGGTGATGCTGTGCAGTGCCACGCTGACGGTGCGCCGGAGTTTCAATTACTACGTCAGCCGGACCGGCTTCACCGGGCGGACGCTCCTTCTGGATTCTCCCTTTTCGCCGGAGCAGGCGCAACTCTACGTTCCGAAGGGGATGCCGGAGCCTGCCTCCCGGGATTTTACCCCTGCGCTGGCGCGGGAGATCCCCCGGTACGTTGAGATGACGGACGGCAAGGCCTTCGTGCTTTTCACCAGTTATCAGGCGCTGCGGTACTGTTCGGAGAACCTGCGTTCGGAGTTTGCTTCCCACGGCTGGGAACTGCTGGTGCAGGGCGGAGACATGAGCCGGAGCCAGCTTCTCCGGGAGTTCCGGGAGGACGTGAACTCCGTCCTTTTCGGAACGGACAGTTTCTGGACCGGCGTGGACGTCCCGGGCGAAGCCCTGAGCAACGTCATCGTCACCAAACTTCCCTTTGCGGTCCCGAGCCATCCGCTGATCGCGGCCCGGATGCGGCGCATTGAGAATGCCGGCGGCAGTTCCTTCGGGGACTACAGCCTGCCCGAGGCGGTGCTGAAGTTCCGGCAGGGCGTCGGACGACTGATCCGGAGCCGCACCGACCGGGGCGTCATCGTGATCCTCGATCCCCGGATCGTGAGCAAGAGTTACGGGCGGGCGTTTCTGGATTCCATCCCCTACCGTTTGGTTCGGGAGTAAACCCTCCGCGCCGCCAGAGACGGAGTGGAGACAAAAACGCGCTTTTCTCGCTCCTTTTGCGCAGGAACGGTTGCTTTTTCATCCTTTTCATGTTACCTTATACCGTCGTCTTGTGTGTCGTTTTCTAAACTATCGGTGACGAATTGGACTGGAAACTCTCGGAACGAATCCGGAAACACTGTCATGCCCCCGGTGAAGCCCTGACCGGGCGGGACCGGGAAGAAAACGGGGAGCTGCGGGCGGGGAACGGCATCAACAGGCGATTCCTCGGCGAGCCGTTGCGGGTCGTCCTGCTGATGTGCTCGGATTTTGCGTGGTGTTTTTGCGTGCCCTTCGTCCTGTTTTGGTTTTGGCAGGCGGCGATGGCGTGGCAGTGTCCGGACGGGACCTTCCGGGATTGCCTCGGCCTTGCCGGAATGATCGTCATCATCAACTCCATTTCCAAGTGTTACCACGGCAACGTGCTGAATCCCGGCGCCGCGCTCAACCGGGTGGAGGAGATCCGGCGGCTCTCCTTTGGCGTCTTCGGCGCCTACTGCTTCGGGTATCTGTCGCTTCTGCTCAACGGGCGCGGCGGCATCTATCCCCTGCTTCCGCTGATCGCGGCGCTCATCGCCACGATCATCGGTTTCCCGCTGACGCGCTTTGCTGCGCGTTATTTCATGAAGAAAACGAAGATCGGACAGATCCGCGTCTTCATCGCCGGAGCGGGCCGGACGGCGCAGATGGTGGGGGAAGAACTGGAAGTTTCCACTTACTACGGCTACGAAGTCATCGGCTATTTCGACGATGACGAATCCAGGAAAGACGTCTGCATTCACGGCAAGAAGTGGCTCGGCAGGATCAGCGATGCTCCCCGGTTGGCGAAGAAGTACAACGTCCATGCCATCATCTGTTGTCTGCCGCCGATCGCATTGCCGCGGATCACCCGCAGTTATACCCGTACCTTCGAGCACGTGCTGGTGATCCCCTCCAACGGAATATTGCCCATCACGGCGGTGTATCCGACGCTGATCGGCTTCATCAGCGGCTTCGAGTACCAGAATCGGATCCTTTTGGCGGTCCCGCGGATCGTCAAGCGAATCGCCGAACTGGGCATGTCGATCTGCTGCATGATCCTTCTGCTTCCGCTTTTCGGCGTGCTGGCGGTGCTGGTGAAACTTTCCAGCGCCGGGCCGGTTTTCTACACGGCGAAGCGATTGGGATTTGGCGGTCGTGAGATCAATGTTTTCAAGTTCCGCACGATGTATCAGGATGCAGACGCCCGTCTGGAATCGCTCCTCGAAGAAAATCCCGCGTTGAAGGAGGAGTGGGAAAAGAAATTCAAACTCTACAACGATCCCCGGGTGACGAAGATCGGACACTTTCTGCGGCGGACCTCGCTGGACGAACTTCCCCAGTTCATCAACGTTCTGCGGGGGGAGATGGCGCTTATCGGTCCCCGTCCCATCGTGCAGGATGAGGTGAAGTACTACGGCGAAGCCTATGAATTTTTCAAGCGCGTGCGGCCCGGGATCACTGGGTTGTGGCAGG
>DCGG01000050.1:3209-4111 GCA_002315455.1 Lentisphaeria bacterium UBA1784 | reverse complement strand
CGCAGCGGCACCTCTTACGATCAGCGGGTGGCGCTGGATATGTTCTACGTGATGAACTGGTCCTTCTGGCTGGATTGGTTCATCCTTTGGAAGACGGTCCTGGTCGTCTTCATGCGGAAGGGAAGCTGTTGAGAAAAGATGATGCTGGATCATGATTGTCCGTCGTGCCTGCTTTGCGGAAACTTCTTCCGGAATATTGTTCACGGCGGTCCCGGCATCAAAACGGACGGCAGGCGATGAAGCCGTCACGAAGGTGGTTAAGATGAAAACGGCGCTGCTGCATTACTGGCTGATCAACAAGCGCGGCGGGGAGAACGTTTTCGCGGAGATCGCCGGGATGTTTCCTTCGGCGGACATCTTCACTCATGCCTACGATCCCGGACTTATGGCCCCCATTTTCGGCGGACATCGGGTTTTCGAGAGTTTCATCGGGAGTCTTCCCGGTGCGAAAAAACATTGTCAGCACTACCTGCCGCTGATGCCCTGCGCCCTGCGGAGACTGGATCTCTCCGGGTACGATCTGCTCATCAGCAGCGAGTCCGGACCGATCAAGGGAATCCGCAAACCGGCGGGCGCCGTCCACCTTTGCTATTGCCATACCCCCATGCGCTATTTGTGGGACATGTACGACGACTACTACAAAAGCGCCGGTCCGGTCGGGAAACTGGGCATGCGTCTCTTCCGGGACTCGCTGCGGAAGTATGATCTGCGCTCTGCTGATGGCGTGGACCTTTTCATCGCCAACAGTTCCTTCGTGGCGGAACGGATCAAACGGATCTATCATCGGGATTCACAGGTGGTCTATCCGCCCGTGAACGTGGAATACTTCTCCGGGGAGTCCCGGCCCCGGCAGGACTTCTATCTGCTGGCGGGGCAACTGGTCTCCTACAAGCATCCGGAAC
>DCGG01000050.1:0-3194 GCA_002315455.1 Lentisphaeria bacterium UBA1784 | reverse complement strand
CGAATCCGGAACTCGCCGTCCTCGCCTGCTCGAAACTGGGGCGTCGCCTCGTGGTCGCCGGAACCGGTCCGATGCTGCCTGAATTGAGGCGGCTCGCAGGCCCGTCCGTGGAGTTCCGGGGGCGGGTCTCCGACTGGGAACTGCGGACGTGCTATGCCGAGGCGCGGGCACTGCTTTTCCCCGGGATCGAGGACTTCGGGATCGTTCCTCTTGAGGCCCAGGCCGCGGGGACTCCCGTGATCGCTCTTGGAGTCGGAGGAACGCTGGAAACGGTCCTGCCGGGAAAGACGGGGCTGTTCTTCCAGCGTCCGACGGCGGAGGGGCTGACGGATGCCATCCGGGAGTTTGAAGGCATGACCTTCGACGCATCCGACTGCAGGAAGCAAGCCGCCGGCTTTACGCCGGAGAGATTCCGGGATCATTTTTCGAGGATCGTCGGGCAGGCCATGGCTTTGCGGCAGACGGAGTCCGGAAACGGCGGACGCTGACTGCGGAATTCACAGAACGTGAAATCCCGGCTTTTTCAAGTTAAAACGCGCTGAAGAGCAGAAACGTTCTTCCGGAACACGTAGAACGATAAGGGCGCGATGCGCGGCATCATCGGTGGGATCAGCGGGTGAAAACGGACGGTCGGACTTCCTATTTTACGCGTTTCCCGATCCTGTACGTTTTTTCAAAATAGTCAAATTGGTATATCTCTGCGTACGGCGGGGCGACGGGACTGTTCTCGAAAACGCGATAATCAGGCAACGGCAAACGGTGCTCCTCATACGATATGCCGCTCCCCCCGGAAGCATACCCAAGAGAAGGATGGCTGTCGCACCGGACCAGCGGACGTTTGGGGGAGAAATAGTTATCCTCCAGGATTTCCAGTGAGAAAAACGGACTTTGGCCCTGCCAGTCCCGACGAATAATCACCGATAATTCCCGAACGACCCTGATTTCCTCTTTTTTTCTCTTTTTCCAGAGATATTCCAGCGAGGGCCGGAAAGCATCTGCAAGCAAAAATGGAATGCAGATGGCAAACAACCAGTGGAAAATTCTGCAGGAGGAAAGACGGTACAATGCATATCCGGCCCAACCGAACAGAAGAGGCGCGTTCGGCAGAAAATACCGCCGCGAAACATCTCCTCCGTAGAAAATGAACTGAAACAGCATCAATACGGTCTGACAGACAAACAGCAACAACAGGATCGTTTCCGCTTTGCTCCACTTTTTCTCGTATATCCGCAGGAAAATCCCCAATATCACCAAGGGAAGGAAATAGGGATACACCCCCTTGAAGAGAATCGAGATCATCGGGTCGGCTCCTGAAATTTGATGATTGCATGGCTTGCGGCGGGGACCCCCATCTTGTGCAAATAGTATCCATGGCGCAACTCCGGAACGAAGTAGCCGATGGTGTAATGATTGTAAAGACATTGCGGTGCAATGAATGTACAGAAAAGCAGGATGCCGGCCAGAGATTTTTTCCAGTCCTTCAGGAAAAATATCGCCGTAACGCCGCAGATTATCGCGATCATGAAACCTTCTCCCCGGATGACCGTGAGCAACGCCCCTCCCGCCGCAAGAAGGAATACGTCTTCCCAATGCGCATCCTTTTGCATGGAGACCAGCGCAAGAGCGATCATGGCAAGAGCAAGGGTTTTACCGTTATCGCGCATGCCTTCGCCGGCGTAGCGCAACAGATGAGAACAAAATACGTAACAGACCGTGCCCCAGAATGCCGTCCGCGCGCCCCATATTTTCCGGAATAGCGCATGCAACGGAAATACGGAGGCGGCGAAGAGGAGCACGCTTGTGATCTGGCATGCGACAACTCCGGAGCAATGAAACAGCCATACAAGGACCCCTGCGAAGGAGGTATAGTAAACTCCAAAACGCGGATGAAAAGCATAGCGCCAATCGCCGATGGCAAACGCTTCCGACGCAGGAGCGTACCTCGCATAAACGTCATCTACGGGCAAAAGACGAAAAGCGGCACAAAGCCCGGACAATACAAGCGCGATCAAAAAGAGATGATATGGCTTAACGCGCTCAACGAAATTTTCAAATTGCATATCTCTCCCCGCCACTGTATCGGTAAAATATGCAAAAAGAGGCTTTTGCCATGCTTTGCTCCGGTTGAGATTTCTCCTGATTTGTCATACGCTGGCGTAATATACATCTTTGCTCCGCAAAAATCAAACGGCAATCTTTCCGTTTCAGGATTTGAAATGCAGAAAAGATTATCGTTGATTTTTTTGGCTTATTACAATCAAAGGCTGACGGGACTGGTCACGTTGGCATGGTAAAAGATAAATTGAGTGATGCTTGTATGCCTCTCGAGCACGGGGAATCACAGGGGAACAGCCTCACCAGGGTAGCAGAAGTCGAGTGCCTCCTGTGCGCGCGGAATCACCCAATAGTGTCAATAGAGCCATCCAGATACAGACATACCCCCGGCGTGCACGTGGCATAACCAGCAACTCCCCCGGCGGCACTGACCTGATTCAGTTCCGCCTCGGAGAGTTTCCGGACCTCGGTTTCAAAATCGACAAGTTCTTCCGCCGTAAAGGCGAGATTCTGTTTGGCTGCGAACTGCAGGACCACTGCGTTCACCGCGTTATGGAGTTCTTCCGCCAAAGCCTTGTCGGCTTTCAGCGCTTTGTAAAACTTTTTGACGTTCTCTTTGCTCACAATCGTTTCCTTTCGCTGCCGTGGTTGTGGGGTCGCGAGGGTTATTTATCGCGAGAGGGGGATTGATAGACGAGGGGGTATGCGTTACCTCCTTCGATCTCGCTCTTGTCGAGGGATTCGTCCTTAAGTTTTTCGCGGAGTTCCGCCGCCTTGGCGTCTACGTTCTGCTTTTCCATGGTTTGTGTCTTCCGTGGTTGTGGAGTTGCGAGGGTTATTTTCCGCCGCCGGAGGAGGAAGTAGTATGATATTTGTGGGCCTTTTTCATGCCTCCTTCGACCTTGCACTTGTCGAGGGATTCGTCCTCAAGTTTTTCGCGGAGTTCCGCCGCCTTGGCATCAACGTTCTGCTTTTCCATAGTTTGTATCTTCCGTGGTTATGGGATTGTAATGGTTATTTTCCTTTTCCGCCGCCGCCGGAGGAGAAATCACTGTTGTCTTGCTGGTAGCCGTCATGCCCCCCCGCGACCCTGCACTTGTCGAGGGATTCGTCCTTGAGTTTTTCGCGGAGTTCCGCCG
>DCGG01000001.1:4154-4277 GCA_002315455.1 Lentisphaeria bacterium UBA1784 | reverse complement strand
TCCGGGGCAGCCGCATCATCGTGGCGCACGTCCGGGATGATCTCCCCGGCGAGCAGTTCGTGGGGCACGAGGGGAGCAAGGTCTTCGTCCTTGCGGACCCCAATGCCAAGTGGAGCGAGGCGG
>DCGG01000001.1:0-4093 GCA_002315455.1 Lentisphaeria bacterium UBA1784 | reverse complement strand
CCACAGCGCCGTGGGCTATAACTGGGCCTACGATCTGGCGGGGCTCTGATCTCCGGATCTTCTTCTGACGTTGCAGGCGTCTGCGGAAAGTTTCCGCCGGCGCCTGTTCTTTTACTTCCGGAACGCCGGATAAAAGTCCGGATTTTCACCGGAAACGGGATGCAAAAATCCTGCAGTTGTGGTATATTAAACAATCAACGTTTTTTAGGAGTCAAAATATGCCGGTTCGTCCGCGCCGAAATAAAAATATGATCCGCAACGGCGGGTTTCTCGAGGTACTGAAGGTTGCGCTTCCGCTGATCCTTTCCAGTTCCTGCCACGCCGTCAACATGTTCGTGGACCGGCTCATGCTGGCCCGTCATTCCCAGGAGGCCGTGGCTGCCGCCTTCACCGGGGGGCTGACCAACTTCACCATCGCCTGTCTTTTCATCGGGACGCTGGCCTATACCGGCACCTTCGTCGCCCAGTACGAGGGCGCGCGGCACCGGGAACGTATCGGCGGCGCGGTCTGGCAGGGGCTTTGGATCGCGCTGGTGGGCGGAGCGATCCTCTGCACCGGGGCATGGTGGGCNNGGTGGGCGGAGCCGCTGTTCAACCTCTTCGGGCACGAGCCGGAAGTGACCCATCTGGAAGCGGTCTATTTCTCCATTCTCTCCAAGGGGATCTTCGTCCTGCTCTTCAGTGCGGTCATCAGCTGTTTCTGGACGGGGCGAGGCAAGACGCTGATGGTATTGGGGATCTCCATTCTGATCACGATCTTCAACATCCCTCTCAACTACGTTCTGATCTTCGGGAAGTGCGGCTTTCCGGAATACGGTGTCGCCGGCGCCGCGCTGGGGACGGTGTTTTCGGAACTGGTCGGGCTGGCGGTCTATTTTGCGTGCTTTTTCCTGCCCTCCAGCCGGCGGCACTTCCGGACGTTGGATTTCCGGCCGGACTTCGCCCTCATCGGCAGAATGCTGCGGTTCGGACTGCCCAACGGCATCCAGCTTGCGCTGGACCTCATCTCCTTCAACACCTTCAGTCTCGTGCTGGGGTGCTACGGGGTCAGCGTCATGGAGGCCTCCAGCATCACCTTCGGCATCAACAACATTGCCATCTGCCCGGTGCTGGGGATCGGGACCACGGCTTCGATCCTCGTGGGACAGGGGATCGGCGCGGAGAACGTTCCGCTTGCGAAGCGTTCGGTCCGCAGCAGCATGATTCTCGTTCAGCTCTACACGTTGATCATGGTTTTGCTTTTCACGGTGCTTCAGGAGTGGGTGCTGGCGCCCTTCGTCCGTCCGGGGGACGCCGGGCAGGCGGAAGCGATGCATCTCTCCCGCATCATGCTCTATTTCATCAGCGCCTACCTCTTTTTCGACGGAGTGAACATCACCTTGTCCCATTCGATTCGGGGAGCGGGCGACACGAAGTTCCCCATGTGGACCATGACCATTGCGGGGTTGATCGGATTCGCGGTTCCCTGCCTTCTGCTGTACCGCTTCGGAGCGCCTTGGTGGGCGCTTTGGATCACGCTTGACGGTTACATCTGCCTGCTGAGCGTGATCTTCACGTTGCGTTACCTCGGCGGGAAATGGACCCGGATGCGGGTGATCGAGGAGGCGGCGATCCGGGACGGGGAAGATGCTCCCGGCGACATCCCGGATGGTCGTGCTCCGGCGGAATAAAGGGAACCTCTAAAATCAATACGTCACATTTCATCAGGATAAGGAGAAACGTCATGAGTGAAGAAAAACACTGTTCCGGGAACTGCTCCAGTTGCGCCCATCAGAAGGAATCCGAAGATTGCCGGTTGAAGGCCGTGCTCTCCCGCATCGGCCGGAAGATCGTGGTGATGTCCGGCAAGGGCGGCGTGGGCAAGAGCACCGTTGCGGTGAACCTTGCGGCGTCTCTGGCGCTGGCCGGGAAGAAGGTCGGTCTGCTGGACGTTGATCTCCACGGTCCCAGTGTACCCACCATGCTCCATCTGGAAGGCACGGAACTTACGGGAAACGGGGAGATCATGACCCCCGTTGAGTCGGGGGGGATGAAGGTGATGTCGGTGGGGTTTCTGCTGGAATCTCCTGACAGCGCGGTGATCTGGCGCGGTCCCATGAAGATCGAAGTCATCCGGCAGTTGCTGGCCAACGTGGCCTGGGGAGATTTGGACTTCCTCGTGGTGGATTGTCCTCCGGGGACCGGCGACGAACCGCTTTCGGTGTGCCAGTTCCTCGAGGGGAGTGCGGAGGCCGTGATCGTCACCACGCCGCAGGAGGTGGCGGCGACGGACGTCTCCAAATCGCTGAACTTCTGCAATCAGCTGGGGGTTCCCGTGCTCGGGATTGTGGAGAACATGAGCGGTTTCGTTTGTCCGAAGTGCGGGGAAGTGACGGAGATCTTCTCCTCCGGCGCGGGGGAGAATCTCGCCATGCAGTACCACGTGCCGCTGCTTGGCAAATTGCCTGTCGATCCAGTGATCTGCCGGGGAGGAGACGCAGGGGAACCCTTCGTCCGCCAGTTTGCGGACAGTGTCTCCGGGAAGGTCTTTGCGGACATGCTTCCGGCGATCCTCGCTGGCGGGCAGGCAAAGCAGTAAGCGGGAAGCCCTTGTTTCCGGCACTTCCGATCCGGTGAAAAATATTTGAATTTGGATTTGAATGTTCTGAAAGGGGTGCTATATTATGGTGGGACAGATTTGTCGGACAAGTCAACCCCGATACATAGGGCTGCAGCGTCGGATCTGTCGGACCTGTCGGACCTGTCTGACAAGTCGGACTCTCTAAACCAAGATAACGCAACAAAACTACAGCTATAAAACGAAACAACCAAGGAGACAAAAATCATGGCAGACTTTGAACGCATCGAAGTGGCTTCCGGCGTGACCAGTACTCTGATCAGCGGGCAGACCTACACCAATCCGGACGCCACCATGAGTAACGGCGCTGTGGCGTACGTGTATGCCGGCGGCACGCTTTATACCAGCGGCGCAAACTTCGACAAAAACACTGTGTCGAAAAACGGCGGCGCGGTCTACAACATCGGAGCGGTGATTGTTGACGGCGGCAGTTTCACCAGCAATGGGGCTAAATGCGCCGGTGTGATCTACAACGACAGCAACGGCACGGTGAACGTCTTCGGCGCGACCTTCTCCGGCAACACCGCGGACAAGGGCGGCGCGTTAGTCAACTTCAAAGGCTCGATGAGCCTCTCCGGCGCGACCTTCATCGGCAACAGCGCAACCAGCGGCGGCGCGATCAGCAACAATCAAGCCACGATGAACCTCTCCGATTTGACCTTCAGCGGCAACTCCGCAACCAGCGGCGGCGCGATCTACAACTACTACGGCTCGTTCAACTTGGACGGGCGGGTCGATCTGCAGACCAGTAAGGATACTTGGGCAAACAGAGGGGACATCAATCAGCTCAAAGTCAAGGCCAACTGGAACCTCACCGAGGGCAGGCAGCACTACGGCTCCATCAATGGTTTCCAGTACTACAGCAACAACGATGCCGCAAAAGTCGATCAGTACCTGGTGGTCAAGACGGAGGCGGAGGGCAAGCAGTCGACCGGTGCCTACGTCATTGCCAGCGGCGAGGGGCTGAACGCCACTCTCCTGACCGCCAACAATTCCGGCAATTTCATCCTGAAGGCGGGCAACGATGCGGGGCAGAGCATCACCCTTGGCGGCGGAGAAACGACCTATCAGGGCCGCAAGTTCCAGTTCTTCAACGTCAACAGCAAGTACCTCACCCTTGCCGCGTACGAGAAGCAGGTGACCGCTCGAGTCGATATCACTGCGGGCACGGAGGCAAATCCCTATAACATCAACACCTCGAATGGCGACCTCTTTACGAAACTTGGCGACGAGAAGGTGCACGGCGGCGCGATCAATATCTCTTCCGGTGCTTATGCCTCCGGCTCGAACCTCATCCTCATCGGCAACATCGCCCAAGCGGGCGGCGCGATCAACAACAGCGGTGTGCTGGTCATGGACGGCGCTGACTTCATCGGCAATACCGCAGGTTACGGCGGCGCGATCTACAACATCGGTGCGCTGATCATTTCCGGCGCTGACTTCATCGGCAACATCGCCCAAGCGGGCGGCGCGATC
>DCGG01000169.1 GCA_002315455.1 Lentisphaeria bacterium UBA1784 | reverse complement strand
AACGGCTTCTGGTTCGCTCCCGAGCGGGAGATGCTCCAGGTGATGATCACCGAGAGTCAGAAGTTCGTCACCGGCGAAGTCCGGGTCAAACTCTTCAAGGGCGCCTGCCACGTCACCGGCCGCCGTTCCGAGTACAGCCTCTACGACGACGCCATCGCCAGCTTCGAGGGCGCCGACGCCTACGATCACAAGGACGCCGCCGGATTCATCCGGCTGAACGCCCTCCGTCTGCGGGTCCTCGCCCGGAGCAAGCAGAAGCGGTATTGATCCGCTTCTGCCCAATACGCAGGAGACGCTCCTCATGAAGAACTACAATATCGCCGTGATCCCCGGAGACGGTACGGGTCCCGAAGTGATCGCCGAAGCCGTGAAGGTGCTGGATGCCGCCGGCAGGAAGTTCGGCTTTGACCTCAAATACACCAAGTTCCCCTGGGGCGGCGACCACTACCTCGCCACCGGGGAGATCCTGCCGGATGACGCGGCGGAAACCTTGAAGAAGTTCGACGCCATGCTCCTCGGAGCCATCGGCGGGAACAAGGTGAAGCCCGGCCTGCTGGAGAAGGGCATCCTGCTCCGGCTCCGCTTCGAGTTGGATCAGTACATCAACCTCCGCCCGGTGAAACTCTATCCGGGCGTGGAGACCCCTCTCGCCAACAAGACCTCTGATTCCATTGATTACGTGGTGGTAAGGGAGAACTCCGGCGGCGTCTATACCGGCATGGGCGGCTCCGTCGCCCAGGGGACTCCCGACGAGGTCGCCTGCCAGAACTGGGTCTATACCCGCAAGCAGGTCGACCGCTGTCTCAAGTTCGCCTTCGAACTGGCCAAAAAGCGCCACTCTGCCGCCGACCCGTGGAAGGGGCTCTCCGCCGAGGACAAGGCCGCCGGCTACACCGCCAACCTGACCCTTGTGGGCAAGACCAACGTGCTCACCTACGTCTGCGGCATGTGGGAGCGCGCCTTCAACGAGATGGCCAAAGCCTACCCCATGGTCAAGATCAACTATTGCCACGTTGACGCCACCACCATGTGGATGGTGAAGAATCCCGAATGGTTCGACGTGATCGTCACCGAGAACCTCATGGGTGACATCATCACCGACCTCGCGGCCATGACCGCAGGCGGCATGGGCGTCTCTGCCGGTGGAAACCTCAATCCCGAAGGCATCAGCATGTTCGAGCCCATCGGCGGTTCCGCGCCCAAATATACCGGCCTCGGCGTCATCAATCCGCTGGCCGCCGTGGGCGCAGCCGCCATGATGCTGGACTACCTCGGCGAACACGAGGCCGCCGCCTCCATCGAGAAGAGCATCGCCTTCGTCACCGGCAACAAGCTGAAGTCCTGCGCCGCCGGCAAGATGGGATACTCCACCAGTCAGGTGGGGGACCTCGTGGTGGAAAACCTCTGACGGGAGTCCTTCATGGAAGGCGAGATCTCCACGTTGCTGGATCGCTGCAGGGAGGGCGAGGGGCGTTACGCTCCCTGCCGTTTCGGAGCCTACCGGGGATTCGTCCGCAAGGACGCCGACCCCGGCTGGCTTATCGAATCCTGCTATGCTGCCGGCGCGCGGCAGATCAAACGCCGGCCCAAGACCCGGATCTTCGCCAATAGGGGGATGTTCTTCAAATTCAACCTTCATCCGTCCTTGTGGCGGGTGATCCGGCAGGGGTTCCGCCTGCCGCGGCCCTTCCGTTCCCTTGCGGCGGCGCTGCGGCTGGAGGAACTCGGAGTGTCCTGTCCCGAGGTCATCATGGCGGTGCGGAAGCGCCGCTTCCTCAACTTCCCGGTCTGCGATTTGCTCATCACCCGGGAACTCTCCTCCGACCGCATTTTTCTGGATACCCTCTTCACCGACCGCACCACCGGCAAGGACGTCTCGGAACTGCTGAAAAAACTGGTCTCCTTCCTGAAAATCCTCCATGAGGGCGGATTCGAGCACGGGGACCTGAACCTCCGCAATATCTACTGCCTTCTCGGCGCCAGCGGAGAACTGCTGAAATTCGGCCTCATCGACCTCGACGGATGCCGTCTCTACCCGGAACCCCTTCCGGAGAGCCGCCGCCGCCGGGAAGGTGCACGGGTGGTCAGTTCCCTCATGAAGTCCCTCCGGCTGAAGGCTCCGGAACTGCGGGTCCGCACCAGCGACGTGGTCCGGGAGTTCTGCTTCTATTATCAGGAACAGACCGGGATCGACCTCGCCGGGGAGGAGATGAATGAGCGCGTCACCTATCTTCTGCGCCGGAAACGCAAAGACAACTGAGGCGCGTATGGTTCCCTGCACCTTGGACGAACTGAAGCGGCACTTGGGGATCGGCGGGAACTCCTGCCCTCACTTGGAGGAGGCGCTGACCCACCGGACGTACGCCGTCGAAAACGCCCTCTCCTATGACAATCAGCGTTTGGAATTTCTGGGGGACGCGGTGCTGGAGATCATTCTCTCCGACTATCTTTTCGCACGCTTTCCGAATCCCGAGGGCGACCTGACCAAGATGCGTTCTGCGCTGGCCTGCGAATCCACCCTTGCGGAGTTCGCCCGGAAGCTGGAACTGGGAGTCCTTCTGCGGATCGGCAAGGGGGAGAAACTCCGGGGAGGAGCAGCGCGCTGTTCCACCTTGGCCGATCTTTTCGAGGCGGTCCTCGGCGCGGTCTATCTGGACTGCGGCATGGAAGCCGCCGGCAAACTCGTCCTCTCGCTGCTGGAAGCGCAGGAGGCCGATCCCGCCCGGCTACTGTACGAGATCAATCCCAAGGGACGGCTGCAGGAGTTTACCCAGGAGCGCTGGAACGTCACGCCGAAATACAGTGTTCTCTCCGTCTCCGGCCCCTCCCATGACCCGGAATATCTGGTGGAAGCATCTCTGCGCCGCTGGACCGCCGTGGCAAGCGGAAAAAATCACAAAGCCGGAGAGTGTGCCGCCGCAGCACGGCTCCTCCGCTACCTGCAGACCGCGGAGGAGGGACGGAAAAAATGACTTCACAGGTGACGCTTCCCGGGATCCTGCGCTTCGGCAGAGGGGTCCGGCACCAACTGGCGGAACTGCTGCCGTCCGGCGCCGTGCTGATCCTCTGCGGCAGGCACTCCCGCAGCCGCATTGAATCCGAACTCCTGCCCCGTCTCGCAGACCGCCGGGTGGAGATCATCCCGGACTTTCCCCCGGAACCGCCCTTGAACCGGGTGGATTCCGCTGTGGAACTCGGCCGCAGGATCGGCGCCTCCTCCATCGTCGGATGGGGCGGAGGTTCCGCCATCGACGGAGCCAAGGCGGTCGCCGCTCTCCTGAATTGGGATGGTTCCTGCGCCGATGCTTTCTACGGACGGACCACGCCGCCGGAACGGAGTTGTTTTTTCGCGGCGGTCCCCACTACCGCCGGAACCGGCGCCGAAGTCACCGCCAATGCGGTGCTGACCGATCCGGCGACGGGGATCAAGCAGTCGTTGCGCTGTCCCGGCATGACCGCAGACGCGGTCCTCTCCGACCCGGAACTGGTGGAGGAAGCCCCTCTCTCCGTTCTCGCCGGGAGCGGCATGGATGCCCTTACGCAAAGCGTTGAAAGTTTTCTCTCCCGCAAGGCCGACACGCTCTCCCGGGAGATGGCCCGTTCCGCCGGCATCATGCTTTGGTCCGCCCTCCATGCCGTTGCGGCAGGCACCTGCGATGCCGCCGGATACGACCGTCTGACCCAGGGCAGTCTGCTGGCCGGGTGCGCGCTCTCCAAGTCCGGCTTGGGTGCGGTTCACGGAGTGGGGCATCCGGCAGGGAGCCGGGGGCACATTCCCCACGGAGTCTGCTGTGCGATCCTGTTGCCGGAGGTGCTGGAATGGAACCGGGCCGTTGCGGAGGCGGATCTCTCCGAATTCGCCCTCTCTCTCACCGGGGACGGGGATGTGGGGCATTTCCTTGCCGCCATCCGGGAACTGCGGCGGAAACTGGGGCTGCGGTCGGACTTCCGCTCCTTCGGATTTACGGAGGCGGACGTGGATTTCATCGTCGCGCACTGCCGCTCCGGAAGCATGAAAAGCAATCCGCGGGACCTCTCCGATGGGGAGGTCCGGCAGTTGGTGCAGGGCCTGCTCTGAAGCAGGGGAGACCCTTCGTTATTGATTTTGAAACCGACGTGACCCGCAAGGAGTTTGAGCCATGAATCCCGTTCTCGTCAAAACCGTTCTGCTGTTGATCCTCTCCAATGTTTTCATGACCTTTGCGTGGTACGGCCACCTGAAGAGCCTCAGCAACAAGCCCCTCATCGTGGCGGTGCTGGTCAGTTGGGGGATCGCCTTCTTCGAGTACCTGATCCAGGTCCCGGCCAACCGCATCGGTCACGCCGGAGCCTTCAGCGTGGCCCAGTTGAAGATCATTCAGGAGGTCATCACGCTGAGCATCTTCGTGCCCTTCAGCATCCTCTTTCTCAAGGAGCCCCTCAAACTGAACTTTCTCTGGGCGGGATTGTGCATGGTGGGGGCGGTCTATTTCATGTTCCGCAAGTAAGGCAAAAAGAAAACGCGCGGAAGGCTTTTCCGCCTTTTGCGCGTTCTGCAACAGTCTTTCTTGTTCGCGGGATCAGCAATTCAGCAGTTTATTTGCCGCGTCGATGATCTTGGGCGCCAGATCATGGGCCGGAGCCGTACGGCAGGGGCGGG
>DCGG01000159.1 GCA_002315455.1 Lentisphaeria bacterium UBA1784 | reverse complement strand
CGCGCCAAGTGGGAAGGGGTGACACTGATCTCTTACGAGAGCGGAAAACTGGTGGTGCAGGGCAAGGGCACCGCGGACTTCGTCAGTTTCGTGCTGGAGCCGGAGGTGCTGCACACCTTCACCTTCGGTTACGAGGCGGAACTTGCCGCTGCGAACGAACCTCCCGTCTCCCCCCATGGAGGCGTGGACGAGAGCGGCAAGGGGGACTTCTACGGACCTCTGGTCATCGCCGGGGTCTATGCCGATGCGGAGACCGGTCCTGCGCTGCGGGCGGCGGGCGCATGCGACTCAAAACTGATCCACAGTTCCAGACAGATTTATGAGGTTGCGGGCAAGATCCGGCGCATCGTCGAAGGCCGCTTCGCTGTGGTGATTCTGATGCCGGAGACCTACAACCGCNNNNCCGCCTCTATCAGCAAATCGGCAACCTGAACCGGCTTTTGGCTTGGGGCCACGCGCGCGTCATTGAGAACCTGCTGACGGCGGTGCCGGAGTGTCCCCGGATGCTTTCGGATAAGTTTGCCAACGAAATGCTGATCCGGCGGGCGCTTATGGAGCGGGGCCGGCGGGTCGTCATGGATCAGCAGGTCCGGGCGGAAAGCGACGTGGCGGTGGCCGCCGCGAGCATTCTCGCACGGGAAGGTTTTCTCAACGGCATGAAGAAACTGGAAGCCGTTGCCGGGGTGGAACTCCCTCGTGGTGCCGGTCCGCAGGTGAAGGTGATCGGCCGGAAACTGCTTGCGGAGCACGGGGAGGAGATCTTCCGGAAGTGCGCAAAACTTCATTTCAAGACCTACGGCGAATTGATCGGGAGGACCCCATGATCGGTAAGCGGGAGTTCTGTACGCTGCCGGATGGCCGCCGGGCGTCGCTTTATTCATTGCGGAACCGTTCCGGCTTCGGCGTGGACGTCACGGACCTCAACGGTGCGGTCATCGATCTTTTTGTCCACGACCGCAACGGAAGGCTTACCGACGTGGCGCTGGGGTGGAAGGACCCGCTGGTCCACGCGGACCCTCCCGGATGCACCGGAGTGATTGTGGGCCGGGTGGCCAACCGGATCGCCAGCGCCTCTTTCTCCGTGGATGGCAAAGGGTATCACGGTACCGCCAACGAGGGGAAGAACATGCTCCACGGCGGCATGACCTGGTTCAAACGGCTGTGGTCCGTGAAGGTGCAGGGGGAGGATTTCATCACTTTTTCGCTCTTCAGTCCTGACGGCGACGCCGGTTTCCCCGGAAATCTCACCGCCGAGGTTACTTACCGCATCGCGGAAAACGATTCCCTCATTCTCGAATACGATGCGGTCGCGGACCGGCCGACGCTGGTCAATCTGACGAATCATACCTACTTCAACCTCAACGGCGGAGCTTGTGCGGACACCTCCGATCTGACGGCATGGTGCCCCGCGGAGTTTATCACCGCCGTAGATGATGCCCTGATCCCCACCGGGGAACTGTTCCCGGTCAAGGGGTCGGCCTTCGATCTCTCGGTGCCCCGGAGTTTCGGGGACCTTTGCCGGGCGATCCCGGGGGGATATGACCACAATCTCGTCCTCTCCCGCGAAGCGAAAACGTGGAAGGAGAAGGTGTTCACGGTCTCCTCTCCCCGGACCGGTATCCGGCTGGAACTCTCCACCACGGCCCCCGGGGTGCAATTCTACATGGGGGGGGGCCTCGGTGCTCCGGAAAACCCGGAAGGGAAGGGGGGGCGCTACGGGGCTTTCTCCGGATTCTGCCTGGAGACGCAGCATTGGCCCGATGCCCCGAACCATCCGGAGTTTCCCTCCATCCGCATCGGGGCGGGGGAACACTATCTGCATAAAACGGAATTTCATTTTTCTGTGGAAGCATAAAAATGGGCGTGGAGATCGAGCGGAAATTTCTTCTTTCTTCCCGGGCATGGCGGGCGGCGGCGGGCTGTCCCGTGCACTTTGTTCAGGGATACTGTCCCACCGGCGGCGGGATGACGGTGCGGGTCCGTCTCATCGGGGAGGACAAAGCCGTCCTGACCATCAAGGGACGGGCCGTGGATCATGTCCGCAGTGAATTCGAATACCCGATCCCGGTGGCGGATGCCCGGGCGATGCTGCAGGAGTTCTGCACCTCCAATCTCGTGGAAAAGTACCGCTACCTCGTCCCGTGGGCCGGCGCCACCTGGGAGGTGGATGAGTACCTCGGCCGCAACGAGGGCCTTTTCACCGCGGAGATCGAATTGGAGACCCCGGATCAGCTCTTTGAACGCCCTCCGTGGCTCGGCGAGGAGGTCAGCGGCGATCCCCGTTACAGCAACGGTTCCCTGAGCCGCCGTCCCTATTGCCTCTGGTGCACGAAAGCGGTTCCTGCCGGCGGAAACGGGACCGCAGGCCCCGGCGAAAAAACACTTTGACCAAGGCGGGCGGATCATGGATTCCCTTTTTGAACAGAATGCCCCCCGGCCCCTCGCGGACCGGATGCGTCCCACCTCCATCGACGGGATCGTCGGTCAGGATCACCTGCTGGGAGAAGGTGCGCCCCTGCGCCGGATGATCGATTCGGGACGGCTCTCCAGTTTCATCCTGTGGGGACCTCCCGGGTGCGGCAAAACCACTCTGGCGCGGATCCTCGCCAACGAGACCAAACTGAACTTCGTGGCGCTTTCCGCCGTGTTTTCCGGCGTCGCCGACTTGCGCAAGGCCTTTGAGGAGGCGGAAAAGCACCGCTCCTACGGCGAGGGGACGCTGCTTTTTATCGACGAAATCCACCGCTTCAACCGGGCGCAGCAGGATGGTTTTCTGCCGTATGTCGAAAATGGGACCGTGGTTTTGGTCGGCGCGACGACGGAAAATCCCTCTTTTGAACTCAACAGTGCGCTGCTTTCGCGCTGCAAGGTCTTTGTCC
>DCGG01000170.1:2308-4259 GCA_002315455.1 Lentisphaeria bacterium UBA1784 | reverse complement strand
CTCCATCTTGGGGATGCCGGTGAAATCGTAGTCGTCCGGCACGCTGAAACCGGCGCGTTTCGGCAGGTACTCGCCCACCTCCCCGGGATAGAACCAGCGGGCATCAAGGAACTTCTCAAGGAAATCCGCCGCGCCGAAAAGGGTCCCGGGCTGGGCGATCTCACGGCTGAAGACATAAGGATCCTTGTTGTCCACGTCCCGCCCGGCGATGTAGAGATTCCCGCCCTTGGCGAGGATGCGGAAACTCTCCGCAGGGAGTTGGGAAACGTCAATGCCGGCGGCCAGCGCCAGTTTTCCGGCGCCGACGACGATGGTCTTGCCGGCAGGAGCGGCATCACTCCGGACGATGGTGAGCTTCGCCCCCGTGGCGCGGAAGATTACATCCTGAAGTTCCGCCGCGGCCGCTTTGGCGGAGCCTCCGGCACCGGGTTCCAACTGGATCTTCCAGTCGCTCTTGTGGTCCCGGACGATCTCCGCACTCCACAGCGGGACCATCCCCAGCAGCGCGGCGGCAGCAGCCGCCAAAAGGGATCTTCTCATCATCGGCATTCTCCTTTTGGGTGAAAATCGGTTTACGGCGCTTCAAAGCGCGATGTTTCTGACGTTTCCCGCAGCATCCCGCTCAATGGGGATGACCCGGTCGTGCCATGGCGGATAACTGACCGCATTCTCATCCCACTCCCGCAGATGGAGTTTGGGCAGACATTCGCAGGCGAACGGAGCGGCATCGGTACAGTGAAGGATCAGCGAGTCCGCCATGGTTTCGATGTCGGATTCCGCCGAAATGATGGGCAACGGGAAAGTATCCAGCGCCCGGTCGTTGTTGTAGCCGCAGAGGATCACCTTTTTTCGGAGCGCTTCGTTCTGCGGTTCCATAAGATAGGAACCGCCGCCGAGGGCCATGTTGTCGTTGGTGAAAACGATGGCGCCGAGGCCGGGATCCTTCGTCAGCAGAGCCTTCGCCGCCTCGTAGCCGGTCTCGAAGAGCCGTTGCTCCACGTTGGGGCAGAAAAGGTTCGGTTCGCTGATGGGATAGAGGAAGCGGGAGATCAGTTCCGCCTCCGAATACTGGGGCCACACCTTCCGAAGCGCATCCAGACGGCTCATGTTCTGGGACGGCATGGCGGAACCCACCAGCCGGAAACTATCCTTCACCCGACTCCGCAGGTAGCGAAAAATCTGTTCCGCGCCGATGTGGCTGCCGTTGTTGACATAGCGGGGCGCGAAGGCCGTGTCCGCGATGCAGGAGAGGCCCAGTTCCTCCGCCGCCGCAAAGATCTTCTGATGGCCGAAGGGGGTCCCGAGGAAGATCAGATGTTCCACGCCGCGCCCCTCCAGTTCGCTGAGCATGGCGAGGTTGCGGTTCACGTCGTCGCCGAAGGTCCCCACGTAGTTGGCGTATCCCTTCTGCTCCAGCCGCCGGATCAGCGCGTGCTGAAGTTTCAGCATCCGCTCCTCGGTGAAGCTGCTGGGTGTGGAGACGAGGATGGCGGTGGTATTGGTCCGCTGGCGGCGCAGGAGTTTGGTGGCGAAGTTCGGATGGTATCCCAGCGTCTTGGCGGCCCGGAAGATCCGTTCCCGGGTTGCAGCGGAACTGTAATTCTCCGTCCGGTTGTTCAGAACCTGCGAGATGGTCGGAATGGAGAGCCCGGTATATTCCGCAATAGTTTTCAGGGTGCATCTGGCCATGGTATTATCCTTGGGTTTACAAACATCTTTTGTTATCCAGGCTTACAATACTTCTGCATCCGGGGTTTGTCAAGCGCCGGAGATAAAAAATATGCCGCCCTGAACGCACACGCCCCCGGCGAGGCACTGAGGGCTTCGCAGGGGGCGGATCCGGAACGATGTGGGAAACAACGCTCTACGGCGCTTCGTAGTGGTCGATGCCGCCATAGGCCTTCATCTTCCACATGATGATCAGCCCCACGACGCCGCCGATGGCGGAGAG
>DCGG01000170.1:1229-2276 GCA_002315455.1 Lentisphaeria bacterium UBA1784 | reverse complement strand
GAAGACGTAGAGATAGCGGTAATCCCCGCCGCAGAAGTTGGTGATGGCCCACCCGGTGAGGGGAGCACCGATAATGCCGCCGATGCTGCAGATGAGGGTCGCGGCCGCCGCGAACTGCGCGTACTGCACCCGGGGAAAGAGCCGGAGCAACAGCGAAGCGCTGACGGTGTAATAGAGACCGGAACCCACCGTGTGCATCATGAGAGCGAGGCCGAAGGTCCACTTGCCCTGCACCACGATGGCGCTGACCACGCAGGTGGCGGCGTAGAAGATGATGGTCCCGACGCTGCAGCGCAGCGGATGCCACTTGTCCGCCAGCGCGCCCAGCGGAAACGCCAAAAGAATGGAACAGATGTAGGAGTAGCCGATGCACTTGCCGTAGAAATCCATGTCGACGTTCAGCGCCTGCGCGTAGAAGATGTCGAAGGTGTTGATGGGCATGCAGGCGAGTCCGTACCCGATGAGGTGAAAAACGAACACCCAGTAGTAGAAAGGCTTGGTAAAGCAGACCCTGCCATACTCCACCAGCGCGTTTTTGGCGCGGTAGATGGGGGTCGCCTTGGGGTCCACGGGCGGAGGCGGCGGATATTTGCCCTCCTTCACGAAGAGGCACATCAGCGTGAAGCCGATGCCGTAAATCAGCGCCACCACCGTGAAGAGCACGCCGGGATGGGTCTCGCTGGGCTTCAGGAACCAGATGTTGTAGAGCGCTCCGGCGCCGAGGCTCATGATGCGGAAAAGTCCGAAGAAGCGGCCCAGCAACTGCGGCGGCACGGTATCGTTCACAAGGCCGTTGAAGATCAATCCCGTAATCAGCGCACCGAACTCGAAAATAATCCAGAAACTACTGAGCATGGCGAGGATCATCACGTTGGTGTTCATGTGGTGGGCCTGCGCAAAGTCGATGACGAAGCGGCCGATGTAGGGGCTTGCCGCCATGCCCAGCATGCCGAACACCGCGAGCGGCGTGGTCCACAGCAGGAAGGGGATGCGCCGTCCCCAGCGGCCCCGGTGGTTGTCGCTCTTGATGGCGATGATGGGGCAGAT
>DCGG01000170.1:0-1190 GCA_002315455.1 Lentisphaeria bacterium UBA1784 | reverse complement strand
GAGGCGATCATAAGGCCGATGAAGAAATCACTGGCCTCGTACTTTTTGAAGACCAGCCGGGTGATGGTCCCCACGGAACGGTCCCGCAACTGCCAGATGAAGTCCCCCACCAGCAGCAGGACGAAAAGCACCACCAGGGCCTTCGCCGTATAGGTCAAAGTCCCGCAACTCCAGAGCCGCTGTTCCGACCGGGGAGAAAGTTCCGTCTGATCCGCCATGATGTTCCGCTCCTTTTTCTTATGTTCTCATCGGCATGAAAATGTTTTAACATAGCACGGAAGTCCGCAGTTTACAACTTCGCGGAGACAAAAATCACCGCGGTCCGCCGCCGGATCCGGTGCAACGGTCTGCGGTGATGCGAAAATCACGCGAGGAAACGTTTTCCCTTGTTTACCCGGCCTGATTATCCTTGCAGCGGCGGCCGATGAAGCGCACCAGCGCCTCCAGAAGGGTCGCCGGATGAGGCGGACAACCCGGCACGTAGAGATCCACCGGCAGAATGCCTTCCAAACCGCCCTTCACCTCCGGATTTCCGGCGTAGAGTCCGCCCGAAATGGCGCAGGCTCCGCAGGCGATAACGAAGGCTGGTTCCGGGACCGCCGCGCGGCACTTTTTCAGGGCCTCCAGCATGTTGCAGGAGACCGGACCCGTCACCAGCAGGCAATCCGCGTGCCGGGGCGATGCCACCACCTGAATGCCGAAGCGGCCCATATCCCACGCCAATGTCCCCAGCACGTTGAAGTCCAGTTCGCAGGCGGCACAGCCGCCGGCGGAGACCTGACGGATCTTCAGAGACCGTCCACAGAGGGCACGGATCCCGGCATTCCGCTGTTCCTCCGGAGAGAAGGGAGTCCCGTCCGCGATAAGACCTTCGCGGTGCATGACTCCCATGCGGTATTCCAGGGAGAAGGCAACGCCGTGTCCGGAACACTTTCCGCAGAAGATGCAGCGGCCGAGATCCAGCATTCCGCGGCCGTCCGCGCCCTGCCGGATCGCCCCCGTGGGACAGAGGGGAGCCGCTTCCATACAGCGGTCGGGATCGACCTCCGGCCGTCCCCGGAAACGGGCGGGCAACTTGGGCGGCGCATCCGGAAACGCATTGGTGCGGTATCCCTGAAACAGACGGGCTTTCAGCGCATTGAACATATCGGGTGCCTCCTTCCCTTACAGATCGTGTCCGCAGTAGGACA
>DCGG01000017.1 GCA_002315455.1 Lentisphaeria bacterium UBA1784 | reverse complement strand
CGTTTCCAAGGCGGAACTCTGCCCCATCGACGAGAGGACCCTCACAATTCAGGGAGGGAACTTCCTCACCGTCGCCAACCGGGCACCCAGCAAGTATACCAGTTACAAACGGAACATCCAGATTGGGCGCTCCAACGTGACGCTCCGCAACATTCGCCACGAGATCACGGGGGAAGGCGAGACGGGCGCGCCCTATAACGGCTTTGTCAACATCGGGCTCTGCTCCAACATTCTCGTGGAGGATTGCCAGCTCTCCGGACACAAGACCTACTACGGCATCGGTAGCGCGGGAGTGCGGGTTCCCAACGGCACCTACGATATCTCTGTGTTCAAGGCAGTCAATGTCACATTTCGCCGTTGTACCCAGCTCAACGACTTCCGCGATACAAAGTACTGGGGCATCTTCGGCTCCAGCTACAGCAAGAATATCACCTTCGACCACTGCGTGCTCTCCCGTTTCGATGCTCACCGCGGTGCCCACAACGTGACCATCCTCGACTGCGAACTTGGCTCCAGTGGCATCGCCGCTACCGGACAGGGATTGCTTCGGGTGGAGCGCACGACCGTATACGCTCAGAACTTCATTCCGCTCCGGACCGACTACGGCGCCACTTGGGACGGCGAGATCATCGTTAAGGACTGTTCGCAGGTGGGAGGTGAAAGTTTCCTCTGCGCCTACCGGAAGTTTGGACATGACTTCGGGCATCCCTGTGCCATGCCGCTGAAGATCACCATCGACGGCTTCACATGCAAGAAGGATGCCCGCTCCAAGAAGTCCGCGAAGCCCTACGTGCTGATCCGGTGCAAATATACGCTTGACGATGTGGCGAAGGGCGGCTCGTCTTATCCGCTGGTCAAGGAGCTGAACATCCGCAACTTCAATCCGCTGAACGGGAAGTCCGTTCCACTCTCTGACGCGCCCGCCGTTTTTAAGGATCTGAAGATCACGGGCAACGCCTCCTATGTCACCCGCTGAAAGGAGATACCACTGTTCTTTCGAGGAAAATTTGAGATACGACTAACTCATGTCATAAGGGCATCGTCACATTCCATTGGGATCCCGATGCCCCTTTTTTCTGCCATTCCACCGCTTTCACCTATGGGAAAAAGTTGCATCCATGAAAAATGGGCGGCAGGTGATTGAACCGGGTACTTGGAACAGGTACTGCTGAAAAGTGTTTTCCTGCGCAAAGAGGGGAGATTGTCACCCGGTTGGACAGCCGTTCTCCGGGTATTTCGCCGTAAAATTCGGGGCCTGAAATTTTTTTCTGATGGCATCTTGTATTTCTTCGGACCGGAATGTATATTTATATAAGATAAATAAACATTCATCAATGATGAACAAAACGGGGGGGGGAAATTTTGACCATGAGCATGATTCCGGAAGATCCGCATGCGGCAGCTTTGTGGATCAAAAAAAGATCGAAGGAAATGGGCGCTGACCTTGTCGGTATCGCTCCCATGGATCGGTTCGAGGGCGCTCCGAAACAGATGGACCCCCGCTACATCATGCCGGAGGCCAAGAGTTGCATCGCGCTGGCATTCCGCGTGCTCCGTGGCAGTCTGCGGGGGATCGAGGAAGGCACCTTCTTCAGCAACTATTCCGCAATGGGGTACGGCGGGATCACCTACATGTTCCTGCCGCTGGCTGTGAATACCATTGCCCGCGAGATCGAGGACGCAGGATACGAAGCGTTCCCTATGGGGCATCAGAGCGACTGGCGCGCCATCGACAACAATGGAAAGCTCCGGGAAGGCTTCAGCAAGCCGGTCAGTCCGGAGAAACCCTGTCCTGACATCATGGTTCACCTCCGGATCGCCGGATTCATCTGCGGACTGGGCGAGATCGGCTGGAGCAAAATGCTCATCACGCCGGAGTTCGGACCGGCGGTCCGCGTGGGACTCATCTTCACGGAAATGGAACTGGAACCGGACCCCATCTACAACGGTCCGAAACTCTGCAACAAATGTATGGCATGCGTCCGGAACTGCCCGGGGCACAGCATCAGCGCTACAAAATCCGTCAAAGTCACTGTCGCCGGACACGAACTGGAATGGGGAGAGCTTGACAACGACAGTTGCGACCTTGCGTTCCGGGGTGCGGCCGTCGGTGGAGGTTCCTATATGAAAGGGACCAATGAGTACCGGCCCAACGAGATCTCCCCCTTCTATCAGGCGCCGCCCAAGGTCTATAACTCCGGCAAGGCTGTCTGCGGAGCAGGAGGCTGTACCCGCGCCTGCCTCGCCAGTCTGGAGGCGCGCGGAGTGCTGACGCACAAGATGAAGAAGCCGTTCCGCCGCTGCAAGCCATGGAAAGTGGATTGGAGCAACTACGACGAAGAAGTCAAGAGTCTTCCCCAGGGAACGATTGGAATCAATACCAAGCTGGATACGGATTGAGGTTATCATGCAAATCACGGTTCACGCTGCTTCTGCAACGGGAAAATTGCCGAACTTCTGGAATAATTTCCATTTTCATCCCACCGACGCCGTGGAGGACCTCTGGGGGCAGAAGATCCTCCGGCAGGCGGCGGCGGATCACGTGGGACAGTACGTCCGGCTCTACACGATGTTCGAGGACGTGGTCACCCGGGACGAAAACGGGAATCTGCAGTTTGATTTCTCCCAGCAGGACCGGAGGTTCGATTTCATGCTGGAGCAGGGATTCAAAATTTTGCTCTGCTTCAACTTCATGCCGGTCGTGATGGGAAAGGACCCGAACGCCCTGAGCGGTCTGCGCTACAAAGACAAACGCTTCTGCTGTTCTGCGCCTGCCGACTATGCCCAATGGCAGGAACTCTGCTATGCGCAGACGAAACACCTTGTGGACCGCTACGGCGAGGAGGAGGTCTCCACGTGGCGTTTCCACTGCTGGAACGAACCGGATATGGAGTACTGGTTTGAGAACAGTTGCTATTGGGATGAATCCCCGGAT
This sequence comes from Lentisphaeria bacterium UBA1784, assembly GCA_002315455.1. GTDB lineage: Bacteria > Verrucomicrobiota > Lentisphaeria > Victivallales > Victivallaceae > UBA1784. The sequence continues at coordinate 1,652 of DCGG01000017.1, read as the reverse complement.
CAGGCGACCCGCCGGACGGAAGAATACTGCCGTCTGCTGGACCACTTCGTGGCGGGTGTCCGCCGCGCCTGTGCCGGCATCCCCGTGGGCGGTCCATCCGCCGCCCTGAGCCGGGAATTCTTTGCCCGGGTAATCGAACACGTCGTTTCCGGGAAAAACGATGCCACGGGTGAAATCGGGACGCCGCTGGACTTCATTTCCATCCACTCCTACAGTACGACCATGAACAGTTCGATCGATCCCCTTCGCTTTCGGCTGGCTCCGTCTCCGGAGAACATCCGGGACTGCTACCGTTCCTACAGGGAGATCCTCCGCCGCTTCGGGCTGACGGACATCTCCGTCATCATGGATGAGTGGGGCGCCGTCAACGAGGGCGCGAAGGGAATTGCCGATGATCCTCTGATGCGCCTCCGCGAAACCGAATACTATGCGGCATTCTACTTCCGGCTCATCGATGTTATGCGCCGGGAGCCGCTTCCCCCGGAACGGATGATGCTCTGTCTCTCCGGGCAGGATAAAAACACCGTGGACTTCGACGGACACCGCACCTTCTTCACCGCCCGGAGCTGGCGCAAACCCGTCTACAATGCCTTTGCCTTGGCGGCTCATCTTGGGGACGAGTTACTGCCGGTTCAGGGAGAAACCGCTCCCGGTTGCGGCACCATCGCGACCAGAGCCGCCGACGGCAGAGTCGTGGTCGCCCTCTACAATCACGTGTCGGATCTCGGGGCGTTCGGGGAAACGGTTCCGGTCCGACTGCAGATCGACGGTTTGCCGGAACATTACACCCTGCGCCGCTGGCGGATCGATCAGACCTGTAGCAACGGCTACTCCGCGTGGTGCAGGCTGGGGTGTCCGGAACGTCCGACGGTTTGGGAGTGCGAAAAGATCTCCCGCCACGCGGAACTGGAGGCTCCCCTCCCGGATGAGAACGGAGGCTTCCGTTACTGTGGAGAATCCGCTCTTCCCCCCAACGCGGTGGAGGTTTGGGAGTTCTTTCCGGTCGCGGAACGGCAACTCGATACCGATTCCCGATGAACCGGAAATCTTTAACAATACGCGGATCGTTGGCGATACTGCCGTCATCACCCGTAGAAAGGAGTATTCGCAATGAAACAAAGTTGGAATCTCGCCATTGCGGCGCTGGTCCTCGGAATGGGAACCACCCTCTCCGGAGCACAGAAGTTCATCACCTATGAGGAGTTCGGAGCCAAAGGAGACGGTAAGACCGATGACATGAAGGCCATCGCCGCTGCTCACGCCGCCGCCAACGCCAAAGGGCTCCCGGTGAAGGCGACGGCGGGCAAAACCTACTTCATCAAAAACATCGAAGTCCCTGCCATCGTTCAGACCGATACCGACTTCGGCACGGCGAAGTTCGTCATTGACGACACCGAAGCCTTCGACCAGCGGCTCCGGGCGATCTTTCTCGTTCCGGCGACCCGCCCCAAGCAGGTCGTGACGGAAAAGATCCCTTCTCTCAAGATCGGGCAGAAAAACATCGGTTTCGCCCCCGGTGTCCCGGCGGTCATCACCCTCTATAACGACCAGAAACTCCACTACATCCGGCAGGGGCGCAATCAGAACAGCGGCAATCCCCAGTTCGACGTCATCAAGGTGGACGCCAACGGCGACCTCGACCCCGCCGTCCC
>DCGG01000130.1:20939-21530 GCA_002315455.1 Lentisphaeria bacterium UBA1784 | reverse complement strand
TCATCACGATGGACCGCTACGGCGCGAACTGGGATATGGTCCGCCGCGGCTGGGACGTTCACGTCTACGGCAAAGGAGCCGACTTCTTCCCCTCCGCCGCCGAAGCGGTGAAAAAACTCCGCGAAAAGACGGGCGCCATTGATCAGGACCTGCCGCCTTTCGTCATCAGCAATGACGGCAAGACTCCCGTGGGAGCCATGCAGGATCATGATTCGGTGATTTACTTCAACTTCCGCGGCGACCGTTCTCTTGAGATCACCAGCGCTTTCGAGAGTGACGGTTCCTTCGACAAGTTCGACCGGGGCCGGATTCCCGCCGTGCTCTATGCCGGGATGATGGAGTATGACGGCGACCTCCATGCGCCGAAACTCTATCTCGTGAATCCGCCGGAGATCGACCGCACCATGGACGAATATCTCTGCTCCGCCGGAGTCAAACAACTGGCGGTGAGCGAGACCCAGAAGTACGGACACGTGACCTACTTCTTCAACGGGAACTGCTCCAGCAAGTTCGATGAGAAGCTGGACGTCTATGAGGAGATCCGCTCCGACGTGGTCCCCTTCGAGCAGCGTCCGTGGATGAAGTGCGCCG
>DCGG01000130.1:20728-20849 GCA_002315455.1 Lentisphaeria bacterium UBA1784 | reverse complement strand
ACGGCGACATGGTGGGACACACCGGAAGCATGGAGGCCGTTCTGGTCTCCATGGGCGCTCTGGACCTCTGCCTTGGGCGGATCAAAGCGGCGATTGATGCTGCCGGCGGCGTCCTCGTGAT
>DCGG01000130.1:7380-20617 GCA_002315455.1 Lentisphaeria bacterium UBA1784 | reverse complement strand
CTCCCTGAACCCTGTCCCCTGCATCGTTTACGATCCGGCGGGGAAGGGCGAGTACGACAAGGAACTGCGGAGCGGCCTCGGGATCAGTTCTCTCGCCGCCACCTGCATCGAACTTCTCGGGTACAAGGCTCCCGAGGGATACGATCCCAGCGTGCTTCAGTTCAAGTGATCCCTGCGCAGGATGCCTGCGTTACCCAGAGGGAGGAGCGGTCGGACCAGCTCCTCCCTTTTCCGTTTCAGCGGGAATGCGGGGGCGCCGTTTCAGTCGGCGGGCCTGATGCGTGCGCGAATCGTATCCTTTGCGAAGGTGTGATAGAGCAGATGGCTGCTCCATGCATGGCATTCCGACCGGAGCCACCAATCGCTGGGGAAGTTCTCCGGCATGGTGCGTCGGTTCGCATCGTCAGCCGTGGCAAGGTAGCGTTCCCGCCGCCGTTGGAACAACTCCTCCAAGCCGAAGGCCCGGAACGCTTCCAGCGCATAAAAAGAGAACGAGATGCCGCAGGGGTCCAGTTTCCCGCTCTGAAGTGCCGGGGCCGTCCCCAGTACCACTTCTGAATGGTGCCCCGTTCCGGACCTTCCCCCGCTTTTTCGCCGTCGAGGAAGAACATCCCGCGCTCATCGGCGCTGTATTGCAGGTCCAGCGTTCCGCCGCCGGGGCCGCAGTGAAATCTGTTCCGATAGATCGCGATGAAGGGCGGCTCCACTGCCGGTTGCGCCGGACGCATCCATTTTCTGATGACGGCACTCATTTTTGGGGATCCTTTCGTTCGCTGAAAACAAACTGCGGCAACCCGGTGCCGCCGGATGTCGGTCCTCCGCTGACCGGGACCAGAGCATGGTATCCCTCCTGAACCCGTCCGTCATCGTCGAAGATCACCGCGTTGAAACGGAAAGGAACGCCCTGCCGAATCCCCAATTCGGCCGCAGGGATCCGCAGTTCATAGTTCGTAAGGTGCGCCCGGTCGTCCCGGGTGATGGAGACCCGGCATTTGCGGCGCAGGGCATCCGTATTTTTCCTGGCGGGAGACTCTTTGCATTGCATCTGCGCCTTTCCCTCCCGGTCGAGGACGAGCGAGAACTTGAAAAGCGGAGTCCCCCTTTGCGGCGCGAAAAAGAACTGGACTTTGTCCCCGGAAGGCACTTCGGGAGTGCAGGGAGGAGTGTGAACGTCGTCCCGGATCTCCGCTCTCACGCGCAGGATGCCGCCATTCATGCCCATCCAGAGTTTGGCGGAGCAATCGCCGGCTCCACGCCAGACGCAGTCGGCAAAGGAGGGGTCAGCTGGAGCCGTGGCGTGGTAACTTTCCCGCTTCTCCAAATGGATGCAGGGCGCTCCGGTGAGTTTCGGATCGGCGGCAAGACGGATCACAGTTTCCTGCGGCGGAGCAAGATGCACTTCGACCAGTTCCGGCGCCTCCTCCTGTTCAAGCAGAAGCGTTCCGGGGACCTTCGAGACCGGTAAGCGCAGCGTCCCACTCCTGACCGCCAAATCCCGGCGATTGCCATAAAGGTCCGCGAAGTAGGCTTTGCCTTGGATGCCGGAAAACACCACTTCCCGCTCCCGGGATTTCCCGGAAAACGTCCAGACGGGGATCAGAATTTCCTTCCCTCTGCGGAATACAAGGCAGATGCACTCGCCGCGGGAGAGGTCACGGATCGGCTCCGCACCGCGAAAGAGATGCACCGTTGCCGCGTAGGCGGAGTAGGCCTCCTTGGGTTCGTAGTCGTTGTCCATGAGGCCGTAGTTGTGCTCGGCGTTCTTCGGGTCTTTGCCGAGGTCCCGCAAGTTGTGCCAGACGTAGGCCTCGGCTCCCTTGGCCTGGGAATAGACCATTTTTTCAAAGAGGATCGCCGCTTGTCTCTTTCTGCCGCAGAACGAGGCGGAGACGGCGGTCTCGTTGGCCGCCCAGGGAACGGCAATACCCCACTCCTGCCGCAGTCGGATGAAGCGGTTGAGGCTCTCTTTGTAGTCCGTGAATCCGCCGTGAAAATGGATGGAATGGCAGTCGTAGGCTCCCGCCGCCGCCTTCAGCGCCCGCGGCATGTAGTCCTTGAAGATCATTTTGGGGTGTTGTCCCGGAAGGCAGGTGAAACCGCAGGTGGTAATCCGGATGGGCAGATGCTTCGCTTCGATGGCGCGGCGGACGTCCTTCAGCAGTTCGGCGTACTCCTCCGGCGTGAAGTCTGCGAAGTAGGGGAGGTCCGGCTCATTCCATACCTCCACGGTGCGGAGTTCTTTGCCGTAGCGTTCCAGCGCGCGGAGGATGAAATCCGCCCAAAGCCTCCGGTCTGGGAAAGGCATCCGGCAGACGCCGGACTCCGGCTTCAAGGTAGAGCGGTGGGTTTTGTCCAGCCCCCACGGGGGCGCGTGCCAGAGAATGGGAACCCAGCGGAGGCCCCGGGATCGCAAGGCTCCGAAGTAGTCGTCATAGTAGCTCCAGTCCCAACGGCCCGGAGCGGCCTCTGCCTCCTTCCAGCTCATTGAGGAACGGATGAAATCCGCTCCGGCCAGCCGGCAGGCGAGGGCGCCCGGCTTCACAAGAGGGATGGGCAGGTTCAGCAGTACGATCCCGTACTGCATGGAGCCGTGATCTCCGGACGCCGCTCTGGGAACGTAGGCAAGATGCCGCTGAAACGATTCCGTTTTGCCGCCATTTCCGGGGATGGTGCCGGAGAGGGTGTACGGTCCGAAACGCTTGGGTTCCGGCAGATCAAGCGGCAGATCTTCCGCCTTGCCGCGGAAGGACCACACTTCGTTGTCGTCGAAGTCTCGGAGTGAGAGGTCAACGTCATGCCGGGGCGGAGCGGCGTCGGCAGAACCGCCGGAGATCCGGATCTCCGCCATCTCTCCCTGCCGCCAGACGCTGACCGGCGTCCCTTTCCCCAGTTGCAGTTTGATCGCGGGGGCAGGAGCACTCCGGCCCTGCAGAGCAAGGGCGATGAGGAACGTGCAGAAAAGAAGCAAACGTACCATTTTCAGGAAATCCTCCGGATGATCCGTGATTTGTCAACGGAATAAAATAACTTCTCAAACCGGAGAATTCCATGCGTCACGGAATCAAAACATGTCTTTGCTTATCAGTTTTGCCGGGGAAGGTGCTTTACGTCAGGGAAGCCGCACCATCCACCGGCACCGCAGTGCGAATCCCAGCATCAGCAATCCTGCGGCGATCAGCGCAAGCACGGGAGCGTATTCGCGGTACTCCACGTAGCGGGGCTGTTCCACGGAGGTCCGTTCCAGCTGGTTGATCTCCTGCATCACCCGGGCCATGCCGTCGGAGTCGCTGGCGTGGAAGTAACTGCCGTCGGTCTCCTTTGCGAGGGCCTTCAGCAGAGGCTCGTCGAAGTTGTCCTGTACCGGGATCACTCGGCCGAAGGTCGGATCAATGGCGACCGCCTGACCGCTGCCGATCCCCACGGTGTGGATGATCACCTTGTACTCCTTGGCCAGCGCGGCCGCCTGTTCGGGGCTGATCCGGTTGACGGCGGTGTTGGTTCCGTCGGTGAAGAGGACCAGTACCCGGCGGGGCGCGGCGGAATCCTTCAGCCGGTTGACCGCAGAACCGATGGGTGCGGCGATCCCGGTGGTTTCTCCGATCTGCCCGGGAGTCAGGCTGTTGAGCCGGTCGATGAGCCAGGAATGATCCAGGGTCGGCGGCGCAAAACTGTACGCCTGATCGGCAAAGCCGATGAGTCCGATGCGGTCGTTGGGGCGCTCTTCAATGAACTTTCGGATCTCGCGCTTGGCGGTGTCCAGACGGTTCAGCAGAGTCCGTTCCTGAATGGCTTTGTGAAAACTCTCCCGGCTCATGTTGGGAGAGATGTCGTAAGCCCGCATGCTGCCGGACATATCCAGCGCGAGGATGAGGTCGATCCCCTTGGCGCGGACGATAACCCTCTCATCTCCCAGCCGGGGACGGCTCATGGCGAGGACCAGCAGGACTGCCGCAAGATAACAGCACCACTCCGCGAAGTCCGGTTTCCCTGTGCGCTTTTTGATCTTGCGGAAAGGGATGGCGGAGGCCACCACCACCGCCGGACGGCGGAGCCAGCGCCGCCGGTACCAGAAGAACAACGGGACAATCAGTAACAGACAAAGCGCCCACGGATAGGCAAAACTCAACATGATCCGGCTCCTTTCCCTGCGGATTTTCCGCCGTCGGCGGAGGGCTTCTCCTGGACCGGACGGGGAGTGGTTCTGCGCACCAGGGCTTCAGCGCGGTCCACCGCGTTGTCAAGCATTCCGGGGTCAGCGGGGACCCGGGCGAACTTTACGAAGTCCGCGGCATTCATGAACTCCCGCAGGAAGGGGCGCTCCTCCGGCAGTTCGGAGGCGAGTTTCCTGTCGAGGTCCTCCAGAAATTCCGGGGTGGTCAGGGTGGTCAGCGGCAAGGAAAAGCGCTTCTCAAGATATCCCCGGACAAGGTCCGTGAGTCGGACGAAACCTTGTTCTCCGCTCTCGCGATGGGTGCGGAGTTCTCCCCGCAGGAGCGAGAGGGCGGAGAGCGTGACCTCCCAGAAGGGCCGGGCGGCTTCGGCAGCGGCGCGGCGTCTGCGGAAGTACCACCGCGCCCACAGCACCAGCAGGATCAGCAGGATGCCGATCCCGATGACGAGCCACAGCGGTCGCAATGTCCGGTGTTGCGGCAGATCGACGGCTCCGGCATAGCGAAACTCCTGAATTTCCGGTTTTTCGGAGGTCTCCGCACCGACGTAGAAGGCGGGGATCGGGATGACGGACTCCTTCACGACCTTGCCGCTGCGGGCGAGATTCAGGACGATCTGTCCCCTTTTCGCTTCTCCTGCACGGTAACTCCGGAGTTGGCCTGTGATCTCCCAGATCCGCCGGGACCAGCGCCGGCGGGAATCCGTTTTCAGCGGTCCCGCGAGGACGGTGCCCTCGGGCGCGGTGAGTTCCGCGGAGGTGACTCTGCACCACACGGGCAACGGGAATCGAAGCGTGACGGCCGTCTCCGCCCCGATGGGTAGCGCTCCTGCGCAGGAGAGTTCCGCCTGCTCCGGAAGGACCAGCGCCTCCGGCTTGGTGCGCAGGCTCCAGCCGTATCCGGTCCCGACAAAGATGCCGCCCGCAACCATCAGGATGCAGACCAGCCACAGCAGGAGGATGACGATTCGTTTCATGGTGTGCGTTCCTCCTTTGTTCTATGCGTGGCTTCTGCGGCGGCTGCGGTGGGCGAAAAATTCCCGCAGCGGCCGCAGGACTTCGCTGCCGCTTTCCAGTTCCACCAAATCCACCTGCGCCCGGCGGCAGACCTGCCGTTTGTCGTTTTCGGCGGCCTCCAGCGCCCGGTCCAGTTCCCGCACGGCGGCTCCGCCCCGGAAGGAGACGACCTCTCCCGTTTCGGCATCCTCCAACTCCACTGGGAGGTCGGTGGGCCAGTGTTTTTCCACCGGGTCGAAGATCTCCAGCGCAACCACGTCGTGGCGGCGGTTCAGAAGTTTCAGTGCCCGTTCGAAGGCCTGCGGTCCGATGAGGTCGCTGATGAGAAAAACGACGCTCCGCTTTTTCAGGAGTTTCCCGGCCTCGGAGAGGGCCCGGGCGATATCCGTCCGGGGGGAACGGGGGTGAAACGCCAGCATCTCCCGGATCATCCGGAGGGTGTGGCGGCGGCCGCTTCTGGGCGGCAAATAGAGTTCGTTCTGGTCGCTGAACATCAGCAAGCCCACCTTGTCTCCGCATTTCCCGGCGGAGAAAGCGAGCAGAGCGGCCAGTTCGGCGGCGGTGCGGCGTTTGGTCTTTTCCGCAGAACCGAAGGCGCCGGAAGCGGAGACGTCCACCAGAAGCAGAACGGTCAGTTCCCGTTCTTCCACGAACTTCTTCACGTAGGGCGCGCCCATGCGTGCGGAGACGTTCCAGTCAATGGAGCGGACATCATCCTCGAGGGTATATTCCCGGACTTCGTCGAATTCGATGCCCCGGCCCTTGAATACGCTCCGGTAAGCTCCGCCGGTAATCTCGTCCACGAGGTGGTCGGTGCGGATCTCCAGCAGGCGGATCTGTTTTGCCAGTTCAGGAGGCAGCATAGGATCCCTCCATAGTTCCGCCGCGCCTACGGCGTCCTCAATTCCGCGAGGATGGTGCTGATGACGGAATCTGCGTCCACGTCCTCGGCTTCCGCCTCGTAGGAGAGGACCAGCCTGTGCCGCAGAACGTCAGCTGCAAGATCCTTCACGTCCTGGGGCAGAACGTAGGCCCGGCCGTTGAGCAGAGCCTGCCCCTTGGCAGCGAGCGTGAGCGCGATGGAGGCCCGGGGACTGGCTCCGAAGCTGATGAGGCCGTCCAGACGGCTCAGGTCGCAGTTGCTCTGGCGGCTTGAGAGTTCATGCCGACGTTCGGGGCGGGTGGCAATCACCAGATCGAGGATGTATTCGATGATTTTTTCGTCGATGTAGATCTTGTCGACCAGCGCCCGAGCGGCGAGGATGTCATCCAGTTTGGCTACCGCGAAGGCCCCCTGCGGCGGAGCCGGATGGGCCATGCGCTCCATGACGGAACGCTCCTGTTCCCGCTCCGGATAGTCCACCTTGACCTTGAACATGAAGCGGTCCAACTGGGCTTCGGGGAGAGGATAGGTGCCCTCCTGTTCGATGGGGTTCTGGGTGGCCATCACGAGGAACGGCTGGGGCAGGGGGAAGCGTTCGCCGCCGATGGTGAGCTGTTTCTCCTGCATGGCTTCCAGAAGGGCGCTCTGGACCTTCGCCGGAGCGCGGTTGATCTCATCGGCGAGGATCACGTTGGCGCAGATGGGACCGATCTTGGTCTCGAAGGAGGAGGAGGCCGCATTGTAGATGCGGGTCCCGATAAGGTCGGCGGGGAGCAGGTCGGGTGTGAACTGCACCCGGGAGAAACTTCCGTCCAAGGTTTGCGCAAGGGTCTTGACGGCGAGGGTCTTGGCCAGACCGGGGACGCCTTCCAGCAGAACGTGTCCATCGGAGATCAGGGCCAGCAGGAGCCGGTCGATGAGTTTTTCCTGGCCGGAGATAATCCGGCCCATTTCCGTGCGGATCAACTGGAGCGGGGTGCTCTCCCGCTTCACTTCTTCTTGGAGTTGCTGGATGTCTTTGGGTTCCATGGTCGTAATCTCCTCTCCTTTTGGGGACAACAAAATTTTTGGGTTGTTTTTTTGTTTTCAGTCCGGTGCGCAGGCCCCCTTCAGCGGGGGATGCCCACCGAGTGGGTCAGCAGGACCTTTTCATTCTGCTGAAGTTTCAGTTTCCTGCACATCCGGTCGAAGTTCTCCGCGTTCTTCGGGCGGTTGAAACTGCCGATGGCGCAGGTCCCGAGGCCGGCCGCCGTACAATGCAGATAGATGTTCTGGCTCACGTAGCCGCAGTCGATGTCGGCGTAGTGGGCGTTGACGGCCCGGTCCAGATCCGCGACGAGGACGAGATAGAGGGGCGCTTCGAAGAATCCCGCTCCGCTGCGGACGTCCTCGGCGGTGCGTTGTTCCAGCGCGTTCTTGGCAGAATCCCAGAAATATCCGCCGCCGGCTGTCACCACGTAGATGGAGATCTCCTGCCGGTTGATGGCGGAAGGCACCGTGCGTTTGCCGTCCTGCCGGTTGATGCCGTTGGCGGCCCAGAGCAGATTCGAGAGTTGCTGTGCAGAGAGTTCTTTCGCCTGATAGGACCGGACGGTCTTCCGGGCATTGAGGGCATCGGCAAGAGACATTCCGCCGGAGCGTGCGGGCGGCGGCAGGAGCGGTACTTCTCCGGAAAGTTCCGTCGTCAACGCGAAAACCATGCTCAACAGGGCCAGGCAGGATCCGGGGAAATGCTTCATCGTCGCGCCTCCTTAAAGCGTATGTTTTTGCGTTTCCGGTCCGAGGATGGGCCCGGAGCGGAAACGTGCAGTCCGTCTGCATTCTAATCTAATACGATGATCGTGATTTTTCAAGTGTGTTCCGGTGAAAAATCAGCGTATTGTGATCAGAATGCCGTGCATTGCGGGGATGGCATCCCCTGCGTCTGTACTGTCGGTGATTACAGCGCCATCCCTGTTAAAAACCGAAAAAAGTCCCCGTCGTCGAGAAACCGGCTTGACAGTTCGGCTGCCGCAAGATATTTTAGATGGTGTAATCGTACTTGCAATCCCTTTGAGAAGGAGATGGTCCCATGAGACTTGACGCCGATCTGCACATTCACACCCATTGTTCCTGTGATTCCGCCTGTGCCCTGCTGAAGGACGTCCTCGAAGGCGGAAAAGCCGCAGGGATGAAGCACATCGGCATCTCCGACCATCTGCATACCCGGTTCAACCTTCCGGATATCGTGATCGCCCGGAAGGAGTTTCTGGAGCAGGGACCGGTCCCCGGGTTTCATTTCGGCTTGGAGATCTCCTGCGCGACCCAGTGGGAGTGCGACAAGATCGCCCGGCGGGACTATACCTCCTGCTTCACCGTGGAACTTCAGGGGATCCCTTTCCGCACCATGACTCCCATCGACGGAGTCATGTACGGTGGTCCGGCTGGCGGTCCGCTCTGCATCGACATCTCCGACGAGGAGATCAAAGCCCTCGGCATCGAATACCTCATCGGCGGCGTCCACAAACCGAACTACACCGACCAGTCGCCCAAGCCTATGATCGACGACTACTTCGATCAGATGCAGTTTCTGATCCGGCACAAGCGCGTGGACATTCTCGCGCATCCGTGGTGGGCGTTGCCCTCCTGGAGCGGCTGGTCCATTGTGACCCATGAATCCAAGAACGAGGACGTCTACTGGATGATTCCACAGGAGTACTGGGACGAGCTGGGGAAGCTTCTCGTGCAGGAGAAGAAACTGGCGGAGATCAACTCCGGCTGGCTCCTCGGTAGCGGCGGCGTTTCGGAGAAGGCTCTGCACTTCCTGATGGAGCATTACGCCAACTGGCGGGAGATGGGCGTGAAATTCTCCCACGGCACCGATCTGCACGGCGCGAAATACCGGGGCGACTGGGTGCTCGCCATGAATGCCCTGCTGAAGGAATACGGCTTCACGGAGGCGGATTTCGATCTGCCCCGCAATCTGAAATAGCAGAGGTCTTGCGCAGGAAGATCTCACGGAGGAACTTCATGAACCAGTTCATCTACTACTTCGATCTCTTCGGGACCGGGATCTTCGCCGTCTCCGGAGCCATGGCCGCCATCAAGAAACATCTGGATCTGCTGGGGGTGATCGTCCTCGCCTGCAGCGTCGGGGTCGGCGGCGGGATTCTCCGGGACACCATGGTGGGGCGGACTCCCGTGATGGCGCTGCGGATGCCGGTCTATCTGTTGCTCTGCGTAGGATGCGCGGTGCTGGTGTTCTGCTCCGCCCGCTACTGGATGCGTTTCCGCAACATCATCAAGATCTGCGATGCGGTGGGGCTGGGGGTGTTCACCTTCATCGGGGCGGACGTGGCGGAGCGCTGCGGTCTGAATCCCCTCGGCATCATCTTCTGCGGGACCATCACCGCGGTGGGAGGAGGGGTCGTCAGGGATATGCTTCTCGGTCACATCCCTGTGGTGTTGCGGTCGGACTTCTACGCCACGGCGTCCCTGCTGGGCGGATTGCTCTTTCTCTGTACCCGGCAGATGGAACTGCTGTCGCAGTTTTTGTGCGTGAGCGTTTTCACCATGGTCCTGCGGCTGCTTGCAATCTATTTCCGCATCAAACTTCCAAGCGTTCAGATCGCTACCTGGAGAAATGCTCGCGGCAAAACGTCATCCCGCCGCTGAAACAGGCATCAATGAGTTTTTCGCATGCCTGTTTGCATACTTTTTGTCGTACTGTCTTTCTGATATTTCTATCATTTTCGTGCGCTTTTCAGCTCGCACTTCCGCAAAAAGGGCAAAAAAATGGCATCTTCAACGGGATTCGAACCCGTGTTGCCGGGATGAAAACCCGGTGTCCTAGGCCTCTAGACGATGAAGACGCATGTCAGATGACATTTCCTAATATAGCATAGGCATACGGAAAAAGCAAGAAAACTGCCGGCGTATTTTCTGTTTTTCGGCAAAATTCCCGATCCGGAACGCGGAGAAGGGAAAAATCCGTTATTTCCCCGCCGTCACGTGGACCGGGCTTCTCCGCGACCGGACGGATATCCGGCTTCCCGCTACCGCAGTCTGATTTTCTTGGGCGGCTGGGTCAGGTCGGAAGCCTGAAAACTTACGACGACTCCGTCATCGGAGAGGTCGAAACGCGCATAGGCCGCCCCGTCGAATGTGACAAAATCTTTCGTGAAGGGGATGTACTCCCGCCGGACTTCCTCCGCCGTCCCCTTCCGCTTGCAGTAGTGACCGATGAACCATTTGAAAAAAGCCTCCTGATCCCGCTTCTCCCGGAGCTGGTTCGGTGCGGCGAAGCAGGTTCCTGCCGTCACCTGTGTCACAGTCCGGCCGTCCTTCCCGTAGACATAGACCTGATTCGCATGGCTGTGTCCGCAGAGGACGAAGCCGTTGTGCTTGGCAAGTTCGTTCCGGATGGCGGCCCGTGCCTCCCCCGCAAAGGGCAGGATGTTCGGGTGGAGGATCACGAAAACGTAACGCACCTCCCCAACCTTGAGCGCCTTCAACTCCTTCAGAATGAACCCGCTGCTGTCGCTTCCATTGGTGTGATAGTCGGCAAAGATGTAGACGTCATCCGCCTGCCGGACCACGTAGTGAGCCGCCTTGTCGGAGGCAAGTTCGTGACCGATCTGCTCCCGGATGAAGGGGAACGTCACTCGTCGGAAGGCCTCCGGTCCACCAAGACCCCAGTCATCGTGATTGCCGTTGACGGGGAACACGGGCACGCCCACCGCATTCCGGACCTTGTACAGATACTTGCGCAGTTGCTCCTCGTGGACCTTTTCACTGGTGCAGGCGCCTTCGATCAGGTCGCCGCCCTCAATCAGGAACCTGACGCCGGTGCCCTTCTTCTCCGCCATGTCCTTCAGCATGGCGTCGAAGGTCCCCATGAACTTGTCGGCGCGGGCAGTGTTCTTTTTGGTCTTGAAGGGGTTCGCCTGGGTCTTTTCCGTGTTGTAACTTGCCTGATCGCCCAGATGGGTGTCGGAAATGAAGTAGAAACTGTAGGCTTCGCCCGCAAAGACGGCAAAACTCAGCAGGAGCGCCGCCACAATGAGAAAAGGACGTTTCATGATCTGATCCCCTTATCAGTTTTCGGACTTTTTCGCCTTTTTTGCTTTCTTGGTTTTCTTGCCTTTTGCCTTCAGGAACTCCTCCTGCGCCTTCGGATTGTTCTTGTACTTGAAGTTCGAGGTGATCTTCTCCTCGGGGATGAAGTCGATGGCGTAGTCGAGGAAGGAGTAATTCCCGTCCTTGTCTACGCCGTAGGTGTAAACGGCACAGTTCCAGCCCCGGACGTCATCGGGGACCTTGCAGCCCAGTTTCCCGAATCCGACCCGGAATCCCAGCAATGCTCCGCCGTGGGAGACGATGAGGATGTCCCCTGCCGGCTGTTCCTTCATCGCTTCCGACAGCCCCTTCATGAGCCGGGCGGAGTGGGTGGTCTTGTAGTCCTCCGGTTCCGACAGCGGCCAGTCATCCGCAAGTTTTGCATCCTCCGCGATGCCGTCGGGGAAAAGCTCCCGGAACATGACAAGGGTGTGCCCCTTCTTTAAATTCGGAGTATTGGGAATGTCCTTGCCCTTGCGGTGGTCGCCGACCCGCTCCTGAAACCGGGCGTCAGGATAGACTTTACAGCCCAGTTCCTTGCCTGCGTACACTGCCGTTTCCACGGTCCGCAGGTAAGGAGAAGCGTAAATCTTACCATTGAAATCCTTGATTTTGAGGTATTTCCCGAGGAGCGCCGCCTGTTCCAGACCGAGATCGGTCACGTGAACGTCCGCCTTGATGATGCCGGGTTTCCCTGGCTGCTGGGCGTGGCGTGTGACGAAGATCCTCCGGACCGGAGTCTCCGCAAGGAGCGGCGCTGCGAGAAACGCCGCCAGTAATACCGGCAAAAACTTTCTGAACATCTTTGTACTCTCCTTATGTTTGAGTCTGGTTGAAATCATGTCGTCATCTTGCCGGTGTTGGGCCGGAGATCACGGAAAATTCCCGTTGCTGTCCCGAAGTGACGACGCCCTTTGCATCGGTCAACGAAATTTTGACGGCGTATTTCCCCGGCTTCAGGCCCGCGCCGGAGAAACCGCAGAAGACCCGGTTCTGAAACACCGGCAGATCAACCTTCTGCTCCGTTTTGCCGTCGGCGCGGCACAGAACGCAATGGGCGGTAACGGTCTCGCCCGGTTTTTTGCCGACGACTTTGACCGGCACCGAGAATCCCTGCACCGGAAGCGCCAGCACTTCCGGGACGCCGATCTCCGTGACGGAGGGGGCTTTGTACCCGATGAGGCGGATATTTTCCAACTTCAGGTTCAGGGTGATCTTGTTGAGATACTGCCCCTCGAAGATCACGATCTGGAGCGCATTGACCTGCGACAGCGCCTCGTTGCCGATGCTCTCGAAGGCGGAGACGGGGATGCGGACGTGATGCTTCACGTCCGGTTCCAGCGTGGTGCTGAAGCGGAAGGAACTGGTCTTCTTCCCAGCCTTTACCGCCGCTACAAGCGGCCAGATGTAGTCGTTCTCCACGTCCCGGTCGGAGTGGACGGTGAGGTCGAACTCCAGCGAGGCAAATCCGTTGAGGTCCAGTCCTTTTCTGAAGTTCGCCTGAATGCGGGGCCAGCCGACGGGCGTCGCCTTCTTGCCGGAAGGTTCGCCGTCGAAGTCGTGATCCACCTTGACGGTGAGTTCCAAACCGTTCGAGGTCTCCGTCATGGTCAGTTCTTTAGCGATGGGCTTCCATTTTTTCAGAGGCAGTTCCACGAGGTTCGGACCGCCGTTCAGCACCTGCGGATCATACTTCCCCTTGGGATCGATGATGACCGAAGGCGCGACCGCCCCGGAATCGCTCTCCGGGAAGGCGAGCAGCCGGCAGATGGCGTTGGCCAGTTCCGCCCGGCGGCCATCCAGTTCGAGGTGGTGCATCAGGTTCATCCGGAGATAGGCGTTCTGGGGGCAGATGGCGTTCCAGGTCCTCTGCAGAAGCCCTTTGGCATCGGCCACCGCTTTTTTGCAGGCGGGATCGTTGGAGGTTTCCCGCTTGACCACGGCGTCTTCCAGAGTGTAGAGGTAGCGCAGGTCGTCCACGCCCAGCCGGAAGCACTCCCAGTAGGTGGTCAGAAAAAGCCGTCCGTCCTCCAGCAGAAGGTTTCCGCCGTAGTTGCCGAGGCGGGCGGTGG
>DCGG01000130.1:3944-7276 GCA_002315455.1 Lentisphaeria bacterium UBA1784 | reverse complement strand
CTTTGTACTGGTAGGCGTTGTCGTTTGGGTAGCACCAGTAAGCGGATTTTCTGCCGGAGGTCGCCACTTCGTAAGGCACCCGGAAGGAGCCGAAGTTGTAGATGTCGATCAAATGTCCCGCCTCCTGCCGGAACCGATCCGGCGGAGAGGTGAGGAAGGTCTTCAAGCCCCGCTTGTGGTAGATCTCGAAGAGGCGTTTGGCGTAGGGAAAGGCGGCCGGCGTGGGTTCATCCACGGGGTTGAAGATGAACTTGGGATAGTTCTTTTTTGCGGCGTACGCGAGGAAGTTGTCCAGCGCCTTCTCCACGCGCTCGTAGAGAGCCTCCGGGATCTTGTCGCACTGGATGTCGGGCATGTGGAACTTGAGGGGCAAACCCGTCATTTCCCGGTAGACGTCCATGTAAGAGCCTTCCGTCACGAGGAGTTCTCCGTCGGTGGGCAGTCCCGCCTCCTTCATCTCCGCGAGATACTCGTCGAAGTGGGCGATCTGATAACTTTCGCCGGAGCCGTCCGGCAGCCGGGAGAGCGCCATGCTGAAAACGGGCGGACGGGTGAAGCCGATCTCCTTCATTTTGCGGAACTCATTCACCGCCACCCGATGTACCAGTTCCTTATCTGCCTCATGGACCCGGTAGAAGTCGATCTCTCCATTCCTGATAGGGGTGTGGTAGGCGTTGAAGTGTTTGTTGGGGTCCTGCTTGAGCGGGAAGGGCAGCACCGTCACCGAAACCGGGAGCCGCAGGGCCTTGGAAAATCCGGCGTGCCACACGAAAACGTCCCCCTTGATCTCTTTCGTGCCGTTGGAGGGCAGACGGAAAGTCAGCAGAAAACGCTGGGGTTCCTTTGCCGGGAAGGTGGCGGATGAAAAAGGCGCGAGAAACTCCGGCATCCGGCGGAAGCGCTTGTTCTTCGGGTCGGTGACGAAGGAACTGTACCGCGGATAGATGACGTCCCAATAGCGCACCACCCGCAGTTCCGGTTCGGCGTTGCCTTGAAACATCACGTGGAGGTCCTTCAACTCCTGCAGCCCGTAGACGGCGAAGTTCAGCGTGACGAACTGGCCCCGGGCGCCCCAGCCGGTGAGTTCGGTGACGCGTTCGTGGGGGAGCGGATTGGTCTCCGCCCAGACCGGTTCCGTCAGCGGCCGGGAAAAGAGGACCATGCCGCTCTCTTTCTCCGCCTCCGTGGGAATGATGGCGGGCGCAAGTTCTGTGAAAGGTTCTGCCTTGATCCCCGCCGGATAAGGCTCGTTCTGCACGGGGAGAGAAGGCACCGGACGCTTATCCGCCGGCTTGGGGACCAGTGAAACGTCTGCCGCAGAGACGGACCAAAGTGGGGCGGTCGCGACCGCCAGCAACGCGAGACATTGTGACTTCATGATCATTTCTCCTTGCGGAATGCCTGATTCGCATTCCATTGCATACGATTTTTGAGAAGACCCTCAACTGATTATACTCGGAATATAATTGCTTTTTTCTATTTTTGCAATATATTATAATAATACAATCAGGTAAGTAAATAATCGAATAGGCCACTGTCATGGAGAAACTATGGACTCCGCCGGGCGCGCAGGAGCATTATTGGATCAACATGTCCGACGCAGACCAAGAAGCGAAGAGCCTGCGGGTGCAGGCGTTCTGCCACTCCATCTATTACCCGGAATGGCGGGTCTCCGGCTGTCTGCGGCCGAACTACATGGTCTCCCTGGTGCTGGAGGGATCGGAATACGCCCAGTTACCCACCGGAGATCAGCGCCGAATCCTGCCCGGC
Organism: Lentisphaeria bacterium UBA1784; assembly: GCA_002315455.1. GTDB lineage: Bacteria > Verrucomicrobiota > Lentisphaeria > Victivallales > Victivallaceae > UBA1784. The sequence goes on along the minus strand of DCGG01000130.1, from coordinate 5,506 downwards.
CTCTTCCGAATCAGCGATTTGAACCGCGACCGTACCGACCGCCATCCGAAAATCATCCGGCGGACCCGATTGGAGCGGTATTTCATCCTGCTGGAATTCAACCCATTGCTGAACGTGCTTTTGGATCAGTTCTTTCCTGCCGGATTGCCCCAGTTCTATGTGAATGACATGTCGAAAATGCGGGAGGCCTTCGAGGCAGTCCGGGATGCGCTTGCCGAATCCCGGCAGGATGACGCAAAGATCGGAAGCGCCCTCTTCCGCCTGCTCTGCGAAGCCGCCCGGCTGCGGCCGGGGATGCCCCAGCCGCAGGCCCTGATGAAGGCGCAGCGTTATATCGACAGCTGCTTCTGCAAACCTGGTCTGGATCGGGCCGAGATTGCCGAAGCCGCCGGAATCAGCATCTCCATGCTGGGAAAACTCTTCCGCAGTCATTTGAACTGCACCGTGCATGAGGCGGTTTTCCGCAAACGGATGGAAAAGGTCAAACGTCTGCTCCTGTACTCGGATCTGGCAATCTCCTCCATCGCCGAGGAGTGTGGCTTCCGCTACGCCTACTATCTGGCACGGGAATTCAAAAAGAACTTCGGTCTCACCCCTCTGCAATATCGCCGGAGAGGACCGGAGGAGACCGATTTTCTGCCGTGACGAAGAACGGTACGGAAGCTGGAACGAATCCGGAAGCGGATGCCGGCCATCCATATCGAAAATCAGAGAGCTGCCGCCCCCGTCCCGGATGCTATTGCTCCGGCAGAAATTCCGCCGTGTCTTCGTCGATGCGGTGAGTGGGATCGGTGACGAGGGCGCACTTCGGGCCGAGGGCGATCCCCTCCGCCGTCTTCCGGACGGAGGGACCGCTCCAGTTTGCAGGACGATAGACCACCGTTTTGCCGCCGAAGACCACCCGGAGGCTCCGGAATTCCACTTCCCCGTAATCTTTCACCGTCACCCGGATCCTTTCCGGAAAACGCAGGGAGTCCATGGGCAGCGTGGAGTAGTGGCGGACCTCGTTCTCCGGATCGGAGAAGCGGCTCTCAAATTTGATCAGCCCTTCGGTGATGACGGCACAGCGCCCGCCGGGGAACTCCGCCTTCAGCGTATAGACCGGCATCGCCGGATGCGGACACGCGGCGGCGATCTCCAAACGCATCACCTGATCGAAGGCCTTGGCTTCGGGCGAGGTTTCCAGTCTGCCGGCTTCCCGGAAAAGTTCGCCTGCGACCCGTCCGCACCAGTACTGGGGCGGGATGATGTAGTCCCCGGGATAGCGGGTCTTGCAGAAGATGCGGTCGTATTCCTTTTGCGCGGAATCCAGTTCTTCCGCCAGCGCGCGGAGTTCCTTCGCTCCCCCGCTCCCGGCCGGACCGGAGGCAAGTTTGGAAAGGCGTTCGACGCCGCCCCAGTATCCCTTCAGGATCGTGACCGTCACCCGGAATTCCGCAAGCAGTCTTTCGCCCAGTGGCGAATCAGCCTTGGCTTCCGCAAATGCGGCGGCGAACTTCCCGATGGCGGCCGCTTTCCCGGCGGCTTCTGCGAGGCGTTCGGCCGCGGAGGTGATGAGAGCC
>DCGG01000130.1:3773-3898 GCA_002315455.1 Lentisphaeria bacterium UBA1784 | reverse complement strand
CGCGCCCCGGGGCATGATGCAACGCTGGTGGTTGGTCCCGGTGACGTGGAACCGGCCAAGTTCCATCAGCGCATCGGTCAGCGGGGAGGAGGGCTGGATGCCATAGGATTCCCGGAGCGTCCGTT
>DCGG01000130.1:0-3733 GCA_002315455.1 Lentisphaeria bacterium UBA1784 | reverse complement strand
GTTCCAGTGCGCTGCGCAATCCATCCGCCTTGAAATCCGGAGCAAGTTTCAGAAAGGCGAGCCACAGAAGTTCCGTGAAGTCCAGAAATCCCAAATGGTTGCACCAGTCGGTGTTGAACTCCCACTCGTCGGCACCCCGTTCCTTGCCGTAGCGGCACCAGGAGCGGAGGTTCCCCAAGCGGTCGGCGACGTCGCCGAAGGGAAGATTGGGCCACACGGAGGGGGTGAGCCAGACTGTGAAGCCGGCCTCTTTCAGCGCTTTGGTGATGTCGATGGGGGCGAAATTGAAAAGTTCCACGCGGGGCGTGTCGGGGAAATCGTAGTAGTACCAGTCCATGACGATAATGCTCCTGTCCAGCAGTTCGATGGCCTGCGGGAAGTAGTAGAGCATGTCGCCCCAGATCACCAGTTGCCTTCCCCGTTCCCTGGCCATGGCGGCGAGGCGGTTGCAGTGGTCGGCGAAAAGCGTTGGCTGATCCAGCGAGGCGCAGCGGCCGGAACGGAGCAGATGCTGGCCCATGGCCGGGGCTTCGTCCATCCCGGCGTGGAGGTATTTGCCGGGGACGGCGGCGCACCAGTCGTCGTAGAGTTTTCCGATGAGGTCGAAGGAGGCTTCGCCATTGACCCTGAGGCAGCCGAGGCATTCTCCGGAGATTGCGCCCTCGTCGAGGTGGGCGTAGCCGGTCTTGGCGGTGATGTACTTCGCGTGCCCGAGGGAGGGCAGTACCGGGATGACCTCAAGTCCGTTCTTCCGGGCGGTCTCGCCGAAGGCCCGGAGGGTTTCGGGAGTCCATGCGTACTTGCGTCCGATCCCGGGGAGGGAGGGGAATTCCACCGCGTCCTCCACGTTGAGCATGACGGCGGAGTATCCGGCTCCGGCCAGCCGGGGAAGTTGGGCGAGGATGGTTTCGGGACGCTCCAGTTGGCGCCCGATGTCGTAGAAAAATCCGTGTTTCATTTCAAATGTTCCTTGAGGGATGGTTTCTGCAGGGGATGCCGGCTTCGGCGATCTGCCGGACAGCTTCCTCCTGCACATCCCGGTTGTCCTCGGTCGTGGCGTACCACGGCGCGTTCATGAAGCCCAGCAGACGTTCCCCGGAGATGTTTTTCATGCAGTAGTCCACCAGTTTCCGGTAATTTTTGTAGCTGGACCAGTTGCTTCCGGTGGGGACCTGCGTATAGCCCGCTTCGTCCAGCTGCCGGAAGAGCGGCAGGACCTTCTGCGCGAATTCACCCTCGAAATCCCCGGTGTAAATCCAGTTGTTCTGGATCACGTCGATCGGCACGTGTGCTTTGAACTCACCGATGCCGCAGTGCCACGCCTTGTCGGACCACATCCACGGACGCGCTCCGGTCTTGCGAACGATGTCGAGGAGAAACTCCAGGTCATGCCACCAGAGATCGCCCTGCCGATAGACGGCGTACTGCCAGCCGGACTGCTGCCCTTCGCCCTCCTCGTCCATGCCGAGGTGGAAGTACCGGGGCGCGTCGAACGCTTCCATCGCCTCATCGATCAGTTCCCTGCAGGCGATGTAATAGGGGCGCGTGGAGAGCATCCGGCTGAAATCCCGGAGCCACGCGTCGTGGGTGCTGGAGAAGTTGATTTTAGGATAGGGCGTGATACCGTAACTGCGGCAGAGGTCCAGCTCCGCCTTCAGCTGTTTCGGTGTCCATGCCTCCGGCAAAGCCAGTTCCGGGTGGCTTTGCCACCGGTATCCGTCGGCGAGGTCGAAGAAGATGGCGTTCACGCCGGCCTCCGCGAGTTTCGGGAGCAGTTCGTGCCAAAGCGCGTCATCAAACTTACGGTGGTCGCTCCAGCGCCGCTGGGCGAAGTACCGGGGCATCCGGGCGATATTGTCCTGCATCCATGCTTTTGCCCCCTCCGCGAGGCGGGCCGCCTCGGAGGCGCTGGGCCAGTCTTCCCACATGTTCATGGAAAGGTGAACTAAAAATCCGTTTAACATTTTCAAGTTCCTTTTTCTTTTCTGCGAGGTTCGTTGTTTTCAACGGTGACTGCGGCAGCGGGCGTGAAACTCTTCATAGAGCCGCCGGGGGGAGTCGTCCTGCTTGATGAGCCGGACGATCTCAGCGATCTTTTCCGCCATGGATTCCAGAATCTTTCTCCCTTTTTCAGGTGTTCCAGTGGTCTGGTCGGCCGCCAGCATGTCGGGATGGATTGCGTACCACCAGCTTGGAGTGTGACATCCGAGGTCCCGGAAGGCTTTTTCCCGGTGTTTGGGCATGCCGTAGTCGGGAGGCGTAAGGCTTTTTACCAGTTCCGGACGGACAGCCGCCATGAGGCTGGTCTCCATTTCGCCGCCGTGACCGTCATATTTGCCTTCGAGAAACTTTGCATGTCCGGGCAGATCGTCGATGTAGACCGTGAAAAGGCTCCACGGTTTCTCCTTGTCCAGCAGGCTCTCGGAGAAGAAGTTCAGCAGGTTCTGGTTGCCGCCGTGGGCATTGAAGATCAGGATCTTGTCGAAGCCGTTGCGGCAGATCTCGTCGCACACGGATTCCAGAAGCGGCAGCAGCAGTTTGAAGTCGATGGCGATGGCGCCCGGTTCGCACTTGGCATGGGTGTTCTGCCCGAAAAAGTAGGAGGGAAACACCATGAATTGTTCCCGTTTTGCCGCCTCCCGGACGATCCCCTGTGCGAGGATCGCATCCTCGCCGACGGGGAGGTGATCGCCGTGTTTTTCCACGACACCCATGGGAATCGCGCAGACCCTGCCGCAGGTCTTCGCCGCCGCCGCAAAGTCCGGAGCCGTCAACTCTTCCCAGTTCATAAAAAAACGCCCTTTTGATCAGTTTTCGACGTGTTGCGGAAAATCAAACACCGATAATATATCACTCCTGCGGAAAAAAAGCAAACGGTTCCTCCCCTGAAACTTCCGCATGAGACTCTGCAAAAGAACTTGCCGTCGCGATTTGCAATCACCCGCGGGGAATGGTATATTAACAAATATTGTTATTCAAACGTCAATCTTGCATGGGAGCAGGTGAATCGCTATGCCGATCACAAAGATTTTGGAACGGAATGCACAGGAGTTCGGAAACGAAGTCGCGCTGGTGGAGATCAATCCGCAGGAACTGGAGAACCGGCACCTGACGTGGAAGGACTTTTCGCTGATGGAACCCAGCCGCAACGATCCCTTCCGCACCGAGTTGACCTGGGGCGAATTCGACCGCAAGGCCAACCGCCTCGCCAACTTTCTGCTGACCCGCCACATCGGCAAGGGGAAGCGCGTGGCGATTCTGCTGATGAACTGCTTGGAATGGCTCCCCATCTACTTCGGCATCCTGAAAAGCGGCGCCATGGCGGTGCCGCTGAACTTTCGCTATACGGCGGAAGAGATCCGCTACTGTCTGGAACTGGCGGATGCCGACGTGCTGATTTTCGGCCCCACCTTCACCGGCCGGATCGAGACCATCTTCAACCAGATCCCCCGGGTGAAATCCCTTCTTTACGTGGGGGAGGATTGCCCCTCCTTCGCGGAGTCCTACGGCGAACTGACCGCCTGCTGTTCCGGCAAGGCTCCCGCAGTCCCGCTGGAGGACGAGGAGGACGCTGCCATCTATTTCTCCAGCGGCACCACCGGATTTCCCAAGGCCATCGTCCACCGCCACCGGAGCCTCATGCACTCCTGCGCGGTGGAGCAGGCCCATCATCACCAGACCAGGAAGGACGTGTTTCTCTGCATCCCTCCGCTCTACCATACGGGCGCGAAGA
>DCGG01000142.1 GCA_002315455.1 Lentisphaeria bacterium UBA1784 | reverse complement strand
CCAGCCATTGATCGAAATAGTTGTATTCCGTGATGGCATTGGCCACCCGTTCCGCGGCGATTCTGGCCTGCGCGGGATACTCCACGCCGGAGAGCTGTACTCCGCTGAATCCGAAGAGCCGACACCCCGCTGCCTGCAATTCCAGACGGCGATATTGAGCTGCCTCGAACTGGGTCCTCGAGTAGAGCAGTTCTTTCCCGAGGATCCGCTTGAAGTCCTCCGATATGAAGACCCCCGGGACCTTCCCCGCGCAGATGCGCTCCACCTGATCCGGCGTCAGCAGCATCAGCCGGGCGATCATGGGGTAGCACAGTTCCCGGCCCATGAGATACCAGTTGAGAGACTGAAGCTTCAGCATATCCCATCCGGCCTGCGTCACCACGAAGCCGGCACCGGCCCGGAACTTGCGCGCCAGATTGAAATACTGTGCAAACAGCGAATACGCATTGTATTGAAACGGATTGACGGCGGCTCCGGCGAAGAGTCCCATCCCGGAGGCCGCGGCCGTGGCCTGTACACTCTCGGCGAAACGGCGGCAGCGGCATTCGCGGACGGAGATCCCTGCGGGCGCGCTTCCCGTGACAGGAACGACGTTGACGTTTCCTGCATTTCCGGCGACCCTCAACAGGTCCAGCATCTCATCCTCGGAAGTATTGGCTCCGGAGAGATAGATCACGTGCCGGTCCCTGTTTTCCTCCGGCAACTTTGCCGCGTATTCGACGGAACGCCAGGAGCCGGCGGCTCCGCCCCGGTCAAGGATCGCCAGGGAAGCGTTGACTCCTTTCACGCCCAGCACGGCGCTTTCCAGTTCCGCCATCTGCGCCGCGCCGGAAGCAGGATCAATCACCCGGTCAGGAGGAGCGCTCTCGATCAGCAGAACAAAATCTCCCTGATTGAGGTGTTCCCGGAAACGATTGTTCCGGACCGTGAAATTCATTTCCTGTTGAAGTCCGCTTTCCATATTTCACTGCTCCCGTTGCAGATTGTTTTCTTCCGGACGCTGCTCTTTTCTCCCCTGGTCCAGCACGAAGAACACTCCGCCCAGCAGGTTGAAGAAGAGCAGGATCGCCGTGTACATCAACTGAATGGACACCGCTTCGGCATTGGCCACGCCAGCCGCGATCAGGATCATGACGATCACCGCATCCCTCCCGCCGACACCGGAGGGAAAGATGGGCAGAAGTCCGATGATATTTCCGAAGGTTACTGCAAGGATGATGCTGAAGATCGAACAGGGCACGCCGGCCCCCAGAAAAAGCAGGATCAGAGGCAGCGTGGTCATAATGTGCACTCCGACCACACTGACCGTGATCAACAGCAGCAGTTCCGGCCATGCTTGGGCATAAGTATCGGTAGCGGCGGTCATGCGTCCGACCATTCCGCGGGTGACCCGGTCGCCGAAATGCATCATCGTGCCAAGCAGCGGCAGGCGTTCGATGAAACGATGAAAAAAGATCACGCAACTGGCACCGAGGCCGGCCAGACAGAGCAGCGCGACCAGCACGACGAAAATTCCGCTCTCCAACTGCAGCCCGGTATCGACCCGGCAGAGCAGTCCGGCTCCGGGGATCAGCAGGACCAGCGCCAGCGCAAAGAGCGCGATCATGCCGATGATCCGGTCCATCAGGATGGAGAAGGCCCCTTCCATCTTGCTTCCGCCGGGGGAGCGCTTGGAGATGATCCCCATCTTCACCACGTCCCCGCCGATCGCTCCGCCGGGGATCACCAGCGAAAAGAAATATCCTTCCATCGTGAGGAACAGCGCCTCCTTCACAGCAAGACGCACCTTCAGAATCCGGGCGAGGCGCCACCAGCGCCATGCGGCGACCATCATGTGAAGTCCATAGAGGAGGCAGGCGGGGATGAGATAGCGGTAATCGAACGACTGCAACGCCTTCAGCAGATTTTCATGATATTTGCAGAGAAAATAACCGATAATCACCACCGCCAGCAGGATCTTCAGCAGAAAACAGCAGATGCTCTTGCAAAACTTCCACGCCGTCCTGGAGCCGGAAACGGGGGCGGACTCTCCGGGATCAACATTGGTGACAGATTGCGCCATGAAGGATTCTTTCTCGTTGCGGTCTTGGCTTGTTTGCGGGAATGCGGTCAGCGTCCGGTGAAATCGATCAGATCCGGCTGCTTATCCATCACCTGAAGGATACAGGTCATGCGGTCGGTTCCCAGAAAACCGTCAAAGACCAGCGTGTATTGGCGTTTCGGGAGTTGCCACGTCACTTTGGCCGTTCCGAAACGGTCTCCGGAATAACTGATTTTGATCTCCGGTTCATGACTGGTGGCAAAAAGGTAGTCTGACGTCGGGACGATCTTGGAGTTCTTGTACAAGGTCAGTCTCGCCCGGTAGATCAGTTCCCGGCGCTGGTCTTTTGTGATCGCCTTGTAACTGGCGCCATTCACCTCAACGTATTCTGCACAACCGGAAAACACGCCGCAGAGCGCAACGCACGCGACGAGCACACACAAACAACACAAAACACGACTCATCATTATCTGCCTCCTTGCAAAATCTCATCTCTGAAGTTGATGGAAATCAATCAGAGAATTGAGCCATTGATTCAAACTGCCCCAATATTTGGGAGCGCACTCCGGCAAAAGGGAGTTCTCGATCCCGGCTGCGACCAAGTTCTCCAAGAACTCGTTCTGCTGCGGGGTCCTTCCTTCCGGAAGCAAGCCGTTCTCATAGAGAAAGGTCGTTTTCAGCAGGACGGAACATTGTTCCAAAGACCATCGGTCCTCCGGAGTCTGCAACTCGGGATCCGCCAATCTGGAGAGAATGGAACGGAATGTATCGTACGTGTACGGCTGCGCCAGATTCTCCGTCAGGTTCTTCAGGAGGAAACTTCCCATCCGGGAAGCCATCTTGAAGTGAAGCGGAACGTTTCCGATGCCGTCGAAGTCCGTGACCAGTTCCAGCTTCCCGGCCGTGAAGAGGGTACTCTTCTCGTCGTCCCGGAACTCCGTTTCCAATTCCCGGAAGAGGTCCGCGCAGGGGAACTTCTTCTCGGACACCGCCTGCGCTCCGTGCGCCACGAGGGAGAGCCTGCCGTAATCCGGACTGATCCCCCGCAACAACAGGGCGCTCTCCCGGTAGGGGCGCTTATCCAGCACGATGAATGTGGTGGACGCGATCACGAAACTCTCCTTGTTTTTCTGCTGCCGGGATCAGGCGTTCAACTGCTTCTGCAGTTCCGCAACCACAAGCTGGGGATTGGCCCGGCCCTTGCTCAACTTCATGACCTGTCCCACAAAGTACTGCAGGAGTTTGGCGTTTCCGGCTTTGAACTCCGCCAGTTGTTTGGGGTTGGCGGCGATGGCCTGCGCCACCACCTGCGAGATCGCGCCGGAATCGCTGACTTGAGACAGACCCTTGCTCTCCACGATTTTCTTCGGGGATGCACCGGATTCAAACATCTCGGCAAAGACCTCTTTCCCGATCTTGCCGCTGATGGCTCCTGAATCAATGAGGTCGGTGAGTTCCGCGAGAGACTCCGGAGTGATCCTGCATTCGTCAATGGATATCTTGTTCTCGCCAAGCAACCGCAGAAGTTCGGAGCCTATCCAGTTGGCCACCAGTTTCGGGGTCTTGGCCAGTTTTGCGGCCTTGTCGAACCAGGCGGCAACGGTACGGTCCGCCGTGAGGATCTCCGCATCGTATGCGGTAAGACCGTAATCGGCGATGAAACGCTCCCGCATGGCCTCCGGCATCTCCGGCAACTCCCGGCGGATCGCTTCAATCTCCTCGTCGGAGAAGCAAACCGGCATCAGGTCCGGATCGGGAAAATAGCGGTAGTCGTGCGCGGATTCCTTGGTCCGCATAAGGTAGGTCTCGCCCTGCTCATCATTCCAGCCGCGGGTCTCCTGCTTCAGGACGACGCCCTGATTCAGAAGGTCCGCCTGCCGCCAGATCTCGTATTCGATGGCCCGGTGGACCGCCCGGAAACTGTTGAGGTTCTTGAGTTCGATCTTGGTCCCGAACTCCCGCTGTCCCTCCGGCCGCAGAGAGATGTTCACGTCGCAACGCATCTGCCCCTTCTCCATGTCGCAGTCGCCGATGCCGCCGTAGCGCATAATCTCCTTCAAACTGGTGAGATAGGCGTAGGCCTCGTCGGCACTGCGCATATCCGGTTCGCTCACCACCTCCATCAGGGGGACGCCGGCCCGGTTGTAGTCCACTCCGCTGACTCCGCCGAAGTGGGTCAGTTTTGCCACGTCTTCCTCAAGGTGGATTCGGGTGATGCCGATTTCCTTCACAGGGAGGGGCGAGCCGGAAAACCCGGTGCCCTCCAGATGGATGCGCCCGTGTTCGCAGAATGGCAGATCATACTGGGAGATCTGATAATTCTTCGGCATGTCGGGGTAGAAGTAACTCTTCCGGTCGAACTTGCTGAACTTGGCGATGGTGCATCCGGTGAGCAGTCCGGCCTTGACCGTGGCGCGGATGGCGGCCTTGTTGGGGGAAGGCAGAACGCCGGGATACCCCATGCACACCGGACAGCACCGGGTGTTGGGTTCCTCGCCGAAGGAGTTGGCGCAACCGCAGAACATCTTGCTGGCAGTCCTCACCTGAACGTGAGTCTCCAGACCGATCACAGCTTCGTATTTCATTGGGTCCCTGTGTTTTTTATTGTAAAGACGTTGAAATCTCAAATTTCCTCAAAGGAGACCACCACCCGGGTCTTACGCACCTCTCCGGGAGCGATGGTGCGGAGCAATCCCTTGGCGGCCATGGCGGTCTGCCCTTCCGGGAAGCAGTTGCCCGGCTCCAAACCGAACACGTACTCCCCCTGCCCCATCTGCTTCCACTGCACGAGGCAGGGCAGTTCCTTCACTTCGTAACGGAGGCGGCAGGCGATCCCGAGTTTCGGATTCCTCAGAAGCGCCTCTGCCATGCCGTCGGCTCCGGCCGGAAGAGTGTGGTAAAACACCTGTTCCGCGAATCCATGCTGCGGGACCTCCGGCTTTGCCCAGTCCCGGAGACCTGCAGCCGCGGTGTCGTTCTGCGGAGTCACCGGATGTTCCGGCAGTTCCAAAGTCGCACCCTCGTCCACCAACGGCCAGCCGAAGTTCATGTGGTAGAGAAGCATGAAGGGCTGGGGATCGAAGCCCCGGTTCTCAATGGTGTCGCAGATGGTGATGGCATTCTCCCCGTAAGCGGTGGAGATCCGGCGGTTCAGGATCAGTTTTTCCCCGAAGACCTTGCTGTGGGAGAGTTCCCCTTCTGCGGAAAGTTCGTAACGCGTGCCGTCGTCGTTCCATTTTGCGGAAGTATTGACGTTCTCTGCTGGGATGTGGGAGAGCCGCCCGTGGAGGCCGTGCTTCTCGCCGCCGGCTTCTCCGGGACCGCCCACGTTAAGCAGACCGCAACCGGTGAGGAGTCCGCCACCCCAGCTGCGGAGCCAGTTCAGCCCCTCGGCCTCATAGAAGGCGGGAGCCGTGGGATAGTTGCCGGTAATCCATGCGATGGGAACGCCCTTGAAATGAGCCTGCCCCAGATCCATGCCCCGCTCCGGCAGGACCGTAAAATCCAGACCGCTGCCGTTGTTGAATTCAAGGACGCGCATCCCGCGTCCCCTGCCCTCCTCGACGGAGAGACGGCGAACCGAAGCGATCTGCCGCATCTCACCGATGCGGGACCGCAGAAAATCAGCGTTGCCTGTTGACATTTTGAACCCCTTTTTCCGTGAATCATCCATATTCTTCAAAATATAGCATATCCGCCGCTCTTTTACAAGTGGAAAAAAACACCTTTCCAAGGGAATCAGCTCTTGAAAAAGAGGAGCAGAAACGGTATATTAGGAAACAGGAGTTCGTTCCACCAAACTTTTAATCAAAACGGAGACAGCAATGAACTACTCGCACGAAGTCGAGCAGATGGCCTGCGTCGCCAAGGGACCCAAGCACGGTCCCGCGCCCATCCCGCAGGAAGGCGCCTGGACGAAGGCCAAAGAGATCAAGGACATTTCCGGTCTGACCCACGGCGTGGGCTGGTGTGCCCCGCAGCAGGGCG
>DCGG01000029.1 GCA_002315455.1 Lentisphaeria bacterium UBA1784 | reverse complement strand
AATTTTCCCCGGACAGCAGTGAAAAGGAATCATAAATCATGGTGGATCTGAAAACGTTGAAGGCTTCCCTTGTCAAACTGGGCGTCAAACCCGGCATGCGCCTCATCGTGCATACGAAATTCTCCGCGTTCGGCGGCGTAGAGGGCGGTCCGGAGGGCTTCATCCGCACGCTGATGGAACTCCTGACGCCGGAGGGGACGCTGCTCATGCCGACCTTCACCTTCCAACTCTACGAGGGGAAAGATTACGGCAAACCATTCGACTACTGCAACAGTCCCTCCGCCACCGGGATTGTCTCGGAGACCTTCCGCAAGATGCCCGGAGTTTACCGCTCCGCCGACCCCTGCCATCCCACCGCCGCGTGGGGCAAGGATGCCAAGTGGTTCGTGGAGGAGCACCACAAAGTCCCCACCGTCTCCAAGGACTCCCCCATCGGCAGACTGGAGCAGAAGGGCGGCCACATCCTCATGGTCTCCTGCGAGGACAGCGTTACCTTCATGCACGTGGTGGAGTTCACCAACCACGTCCCCTGTCTTGGGTGCCGCACCGAGGAGTACGACGGGATCCTCGCCGACGGGAAGCAGGTGAAACTCCGCACCTGGGGCTGGCGGAAGGGCACGTGTACCGCGCTTGACACGCCGAAGATCTTCCAAACCATGCGAGGGTGCGGAGAGATGTCCGAAGCGGACGTGGGCAACGCGCACCTGAGCCTTTTCCCCTGCTCCGCCTACCGTACCGCCTACGAACCACTGCTGGCCGCCCATTGTCCGGCGTGTCCGATCCGCCCAAGGACGGTCTCCCGGACGGTCCCCACCGACTGGGACATGGAAAAGGAACGCCTTCTTTCCTCCGATGCCTTTACGGGAGACCTCGATCTCTGATCTCCTCAAACAAACCGGGCACTTTATATTAGTGTACTCTTTTTTTCAAAAAACAAGTTTCTTTGAAAAAATCCTGATGCCGGATTTCGTATTCCGCCGGATCATTTCCGTATTTCCAGCATCTCTTTGCGGAACTTGGCGACGTCTTCTTTGGTGAAGCCGCAGGCAAGGACGTAGGATTCGATCTTCTCGTTGATGTTTTTACCCGGATACTGCCCCAGCGTCTCGGCGAGAGAGGCGATCAGACGCCAGCCGAAATCAGGATTGCCGTTCCAGAAAATGGTGGCTTCCCAGTCCTGAAACAGCAGTTCCTCCGGAACGCCCAGCAGTCCGTTGAGGATGAAGGCGAGCGAACCGGTACGGTCCTGCCCCGCACTGCAATGGAAAGCGACAGGATAGTTTTTCCCGTCAAGGAAGAGCCGGAAACATTCCGCAAACGCTTTTTTGCCGAAGTCGGAGTCCATCTTCCGGTAGGCGGCGGAAGAAATATGTACCCAGCGGACCTTGGCTCCGGCGGGAGAACCGGTCATCCCCGCGCACTCCGTGTCGGTGCGCAGATCAAGATCGCTGCGGATGCCCAGATCCTCCGTGAAATAACGCAGACTTTCCGGGGTAAAACTGCACTCTCCGGCGGCGAAACTGCCGCTGGCGACAGCCACCAGACGCTGTTCATACTTCTGCTTGCCGTAAAGCGCTTTTGCCACTTCCGCACGGGAAAGATGTCTCTTCGCCGGACCGAGGCTCAAACTCCAGCCCTTCTCCCCGGACCCCACCGGAACGACCAGCAGATTCTTCCCCTTCCGGACCGGAAGGTTGACGGTGTAGTTGGAACAGCCGATCCGCTTGGTGTTGTTGCCCCGCGCCATCGTGGAAAAGAGCTGTTCCCCATTACAGTAGATCCGGGCGTACCAGTCCGCGCCGAAACCGATCTGCATCAAGCCCGCCTTCTCCGAGTTGAACTCCCGGAAAAAGATCGCGGTGTGCCCCGGCTTGGGTGCGGGAAAGCGGAACGTGTATTTCCGGTCGGCGGAGACGGTCTCCGGCTTGGAGCCGAAAAGGCTCTGGGGGATGGCCTTGATCTTTTCCAACTGCATGAGGTCAGACTCCGTGAGTTTCCGCTCGGAGCGGAACACCACCCATTTCCCATCCATGGCGAAGGGGAGTTCCGGCAGGTTTGCGTCCGGAGCCTTCCCTTCCCGTTCGGCACGGAAGCGCCGCAGGAGGGCGTTGAGGACCTCCAGCTGATGCGCCGCTGACGGATCTTTGGTCTGCGCATTCCCGTCCGGAGCGGTGGCCCGGGCATCGGAATTCAGTCTGGCGGTCCGGTAGATGCGTCCCTGCTTCACCCGGACGCCGAAGGAGGTCATCCGTCCGCCGAGGTCCCGGACGTTGGGAACGCCGTCCACCTTCAGAAGCCGGGGAGCGAGGTCCTCGGTGGTGAACACCCCCTGCTTCCCGGAGCATTTCCACTGATAGGCGGCGGCGATCTTCAGATTCCCGAGGGCGAGTTTGCCACCCTTCACCTCTGCGAGAACGTAAACTGGAACCGTGACGGAGAGAGCGTTGAAGGTCAACGTCTTGCTCTTTTCCGCTTCTTTGCCGGCCTCCGTCAGCACAAAGACGCCCGCCGCCGGGACCGGGATGGTGACGACTTGCGGATGCCAGTTCACGGCAAGCGCCTTGCGTTTGGCTTCGTCGCCGAAGAAGGTCTTCCGCTGCTCCCTGGGCATGGCGAGATAGGCCTTCTGCGCAGGGGAGAGCAGAGGCAGCGGCTCCGCCGCCGCCCCGGTAAGGACGGCGACCGGTACCAGTAGACCAATCAGAAGATCCCGGAAGATTTTCATAACACATCCTTTGCTTGGCAGGAGGGGCTTCCTCACTCCTTCTCTTTCTGCACCACGCCGTTGTCGGAAGCATCCTCGACCGTTGCGATACGCTTGTCAAGGTCGATGAACATCTGGCGCAGATCTCTGATCCCGCCAATCATGTACCAAACCGTGATGATGATCCCCACAAAAGCCGGCAGGACCATGAAATTGAGGAAGAAGTACCAACTCCACCAGGTGATGGGCCAGGGACTGATCACGTTCCAGACGGCGACAACGACGAATCCGAGGCAAAAACTCTTGACGAAGGTCCAGAGGAAAACGCTCCAGGCGATGATCCTGTCGCCCTTGGAATAGTCGGAGTTAATGCCGATCAGAGTGGAAAAGATGTGCCGGGGCGACCAGTCGATCTTGGGCGGTTGGCGTCCGTCGTCACAGTACTTCCCGCGGCGGAGCATCCGATCCAGATTGTAGGGCTTGCGTCCGACGATCCACGAACCGAGGCAGTAGGCGATGACTCCGCACATCATCCCGAGGAAATAGATCTCGATGGAGTTGATGGGGAATTTCACCGGATTCATCTTCCAGAGAATGTAAGGCTGGAAAGGTCCGGACACCGCCTGCAGAAAACTGTCCAGCCTCGGGACCCAGCCCATGGACTCCAGCCACGGATAGACACTGCCCGCCCAGTTCCGCTGCAGAAGATTTCCGCCGACGCCGAAACCGGTGCCGACGATCAGCGAGGAGAAGGCGCCGACGGTGTTGCCGAAGCGACTGTACAATCCGAAAACGACGATGGGGCCCGCTCCGCAGAGCCAGATGGAAGAGGCGATCTCACAGTAGAGCTGGATGTAATCCACCTGCGCCATGTAGCGTCCGGCGATAAAGAAGAAAATCGCCACGCCGACGGTGCAGCACTTCAGCCAGCGGAGGTGCTGTTCCGGGGTCAGCGTCCGCTTCAGGTGGGGCAGGATGATGTCCTGCATGATGGAGACGGCGCTGTTGAACATCCGGCTGTCGTCGGTGGAGACCATGAGCATGATCATCAGCAACGCGAGAAGTCCCAGCATCCCGGTTGGCAAGATATGCCGCATGACCTGACTCAACAATCCCTGCTGATAGAGGGTGCGGAACTGCTGAAACAGGGCGTTGCCCTTGCTGTCCCGCCCCAGTTTATCATGGACCGTATTCAGATAGACCGTCTCCAGATTCTGCGTCTGCGAGAGGGGGGTATCCACGCCGATCCGGTGTTTCTGCGCGGGGATCGCGGCGGCGCTGGCGACGATCTCCTTCTGAAGTTTCGGATCGCGGATCAACTCATCCGCCACCGCCGAAACCGTGGTGGTCCGGACCAGCCTCGCCTCGCCGGAGAATTTTTCGTGGTTCAGGAACAGGATCATCACCGCCGCGAACAACAGCACGCAGACGCTGTAGAATCCGCCGCGGAAGGTGGAGAGAACTCCCGCCATCTTCTGCTCATGGGCAGTGCGTCCGGCGGCGGAGGTTCCGCCGCCCATCCAGCTGCCCCGGTTCAGGACCTTGGCGATGATGGCGACGAGGATGGCGAACAAGTTGAAGTCCCGCATGCCCTTCACGTCGAAGGGATTGATGAAACTCTCTCCGGCGATCCGGTCCGCCAGCACCGGCTGGATCTCGTCGAACCAGGAAAAGTTGCAGAACACAAAAACGGTAAAGAGCAGAAAGATCGGATAGGAGATCAGCATCTGAAGCGTGTCCGTGACGATCAATGCAATAGTGCCGCCGTTGAGGATGAAGAAGAGCGCAAGGAGCAGCGCTCCCCCCATCACGATGGAGAAGGTCTGAATCTCAACCCCGCAGACTTGAACGTAGGCGGGCAGTCCGAGAAAATAGATGAAGAACCGCGCCGCAACAGCCGGACAGATCACGTTGGTCATCATTTCTGCGATGGTCTTGATGATGCTGCCGATCACCCGCAGGGCGCGGTTGTAGCGCATCTCCAGGAACTGCCCCATGGAGAGGACCTTGGTCCGCCGGAAACGATAGACGCAGAATCCGCTCATGGAAAGGATGATGGTGAGCGGCACGAAGACCGACTGCCAGAATCCCACCAGAAATCCGGTCTTGTAGTGGATCTCCGCGTAGGATACGAAACTCACCACCGAGAGTCCGCTGGCCTGCCCCGCCACAGTGAGGACGTAGCGTCCGCAGACCCGTCCGGCGGCAAGGAAATCCGCCACGCTCCGGGAGTATTTGCGGCACTTGAGCGCCATGTAACAGACGCCCAGAAAGGGGATGATGAAAACGCACCAGTCGATCCAGCTCATATGTCGGACTCCTTGGGGGTTACAGGTTTGTTGGTTTTGCAGAAATATTCATTTCGACTGCGCCGACTTCCGGGCGGTGAATTTCGAGTTCAGCATAAGTTTCCGGA
>DCGG01000140.1:4809-5216 GCA_002315455.1 Lentisphaeria bacterium UBA1784 | reverse complement strand
GAGCGTCTGGCGCGTTTTGTCTACAAATCCTATATGAGCAGCACCGGAAAGGGACAGGAAGCCCGCATGGGGCTGCCGCCCTATCAGGAGATGAAAAAGGCGGTGGTGGAAAACTGTCTCAAATTTTTCCCGCCGCCCATGAGCCGTATCCTGCGCCAGAAGATCGCGGAAGAACAGGCAGCGGCGGAACCTGACACCACAAAAGCGAAATGATAAAATATGGAAAATACTGATTCTGAAGTTCCTTACCCGTGTAATGCGTTTTCATGGCACGGATCCCATGGAGACGCATTATGATGCTTTTGATCGTCAGCGTGGCGGGAGCCATGCTTATATCCTGTATGTGTTCACTGCTGGAAGCGGCGCTGTTGAGCCTGACCCCGAGTCAGCTGGCGGTCATCCGGCAG
>DCGG01000140.1:0-4752 GCA_002315455.1 Lentisphaeria bacterium UBA1784 | reverse complement strand
GGTGGAAAAACCCATTGCGGTGATCCTGATCGTCAACACGGCGGCGCACACCATCGGGGCGGCGATTGCCGGGTCGCAGTTTGACAAACTGTACGGCGAAAGCTGGCTGTGGGTCTTTTCGCTCGGCTTTACGCTGGCAATGGTGCAGTATACGGAGATCCTGCCGAAAACGCTGGGCGTGCGGTTCAATTCGCAGGTCATGAAGTATTCGGCGCGGCCGCTGGCGATCCTCTCGCTCATACTGGGACCGCTGGTCTGGCTGGTGCATTTCATCAACCGGCCGTTTGAGCGGCGGCGGAAACAGCCGGGGCCGTCGGCGGCGGATGAAATTTCGGCACTGGCGGCGCTGGCGCGGAGTTCGCAGCAGATCTCCAGCCGTCAGGAGCGGATCATCCGCACGGCGCCCCATCTCTCCGAAAAAAATGCCGTGGACGTGATGATCGGTGTGGACAATATCTCTTTTCTGCGTTCGGAGCAGACGATGGCGGGAGCGTTGAAGACGGCCGGAAGGGACTTTCATACCCGCTACCCGGTGATCGAGGGCGGAGACAAGGACCACATCCTCGGCTACATCAATTTCAAGGAACTGGTGGCCCGGCATCAGGAACGCCCCGGAGAACGGAGCATTCTGGACATCATTCGTCCGCCGGATTTCGCCGATCCCGATGACACCGCGGCGGAGTTGCTGGAGCGCTTCGCTACCCAGCACTGCCACATGATGATCGTCCGGGAGCCGGCTTCCGGCAAGACCCTCGGCTTGGTCACGCTGGAGGATATCGTGGAGGAGTTGCTGGGGGACCTTGACGACGAGTTCGATCCGCTTCCGCGGACCTTCTATCACCCCGAGGAGAACTTTTGGGTGGTGGGCGGCGGCGTGCCGCTGACCCTGCTGAAACGGGATACGAATCTGGATCTCCCCCGGAGAGTGGAACCGGTTTCCATCTGGTTCGTCCGGGAATTGGAGCGGGTGCCCCGGGTGGGGGATATGCTCCGGTTTCACAACGCCGAATTTTACGTTCGCAAGGTCCGGCGGGGGCAGGTATGGGAATTCAACCTCAAACGCATCAATGAGGAGTATGAGGAAAATGAAAAAGATCAGCAGTAAGTTTCTTCCGGCAGTCATCGCGACGTTGGCGGCATTGTTTTCCGGCTGTACGAGTTTCGACTACGTGGGGCAGACTTTCCCGGAGACACCCTATTCGGTCCCGATACCGATGTACATGGGCAAGGAGACGGTCCCGCCCGGTGTCTATTCGATCATCGGTCGCGGCGTGTTGACTTCGCGGCATTCCATGGATAACTACGATTTGGAGGAAGCTCTTTCCGAGGAGGCCCGTGCCCGGGGCGCGGATGCCTATTGCGTTCTGGGGGTGAAGGTCGAGCGCGTCGGCTCCTTCGGACGCGAGGATGACCGTTTCATGATGCCGATCGCCTCTGCGGATTCCATTGCTTCCGCGACCAATCCGGACGGATCGCCGCTGGAGGTCAACAGTTTCGGCGATGAGACCAACGTGGATTTCGGTCCCACGGTGGACATGAGACAAGTCAATTACCGGAAGGAGTATCTGGTTCGGGTGCTCTTCCTGAAGAACCGGGCTCAGCTGGAAGCGATCCTGCAGGAGCGGGATGCCCGTTCCACCCGGGAGCGGCGGACGGTGGACCTGCCTCCCGGACCGGCGGCTCCCGCAGTCAACTCCGCGGAACCGAAAAAATCCGCGGATGCCAACATCCCGGTCCAACCGGTCAAGACCCGGAAGGACGAAAGTTCCGAGCCGGGGAACGTGGAGCCGAAAAAGACGCCGGACACCCCTGCTAAAGCGATCCCGGCGTCGCCAGAGACGCCTCCCGCTCCGCAGAAGTAAGTTCTTTCCAACTGCCGCAGGGGAGCGTTCCCAACTGGAGCGCGCCCACGGCGACCCGCTTCAGCCGGAGCGTCTTGGCGCCAAGGGCCGCCGTCATCCGGCGGATCTCCCGCTTTTTGCCCTCCTGAAGAACGAGGGCGTAGCGGCATTTGCCCAGCGGCCTGACCGAGATCACCCGCAGAATATCTCCTTCATCCTCCACACCTTCCCGCATCTTCTGCCGGTCGGCGGGTGAGAGTTCTCCGGCGAGGGTCACGACGTATTCCTTGCAAGTCTGATAGCGGGGATGCGTCAGGCGGTCCAGATAGGCGCCGTCGTTGGAAAAGATCAGCAGGCCCTCGCTCTCCTTATCCAGCCGCCCCGCGGAAGCCAGCCGCACCGGAGGATCCAGCCGGATCAGGTCCAGCGCTTTTTTCTCCGCATGAACGTCGTCGGCGGTGCAGACGTAACCCCTCGGTTTATGGAGCATGATGTAGTGGAACTGCGTCAGGGGCTTCAACTTCCTGCCGTCCAGAAATACGCGGTCGCCTTCGCCGGCCCGGACTCCCGGCTCCAGAACGACGGTACCATTCAGCGTGACCCGTCCGGCTTTGACGGCCTCGGCGGCCGCTCTGCGGGAGAGGGCTCCTGCTGCGGAAATGTATTTTGCAAGATTCATGGATCCGTCCGGCATGGGCGTGCTCCTTGTTTATCGGGATCAGTTTTCGGGCGTTTCGCGATCCGGCTCTGCGACATCTTCCGGGAAGTGAATGCCGATGACGAACTCCCCCCGCCACTCCCGCTTCAAAGCGGCCAGTTCGGCAGGAGTCCCCCTCAGAATCTCCTCGTGGAGTTTGGTTGCCTCCCGGATCATGGCCATCTGCGCCTGGTCTCCGTAGAGTTCCGCCAGTTCCACCAGCATTTTGCCGATGCGGAAGGGGGATTCGAAGAAGAACACCGTACATCCGGCAGTGGCCAGTTCCTCGAAGAAGCGGCGGCGGCGTCCGGGTTTGTTGGGGACGAAGGCGCGGAAGGCGAAGCGGTCCACGGGAAGTCCCGATGCCGTCACTGCGAAGGTCACAGCGGATACCCCGGGGATCACCGCCGGTTCAATTCCAGCCTTCACCGCCTCCCTGACCAGCAGGAAACCTGGATCTGCCACGGAGGGGGTCCCGGCGTCTGAAACGAGGGCGATGTTGAGACCGTTCCGGACCTGCTCCAGAAGTTCCTCCACCTTGGAGTGTTCGTTGAAGATGTGGAAACTTTCCAGCCGGACGTGGATCTCAAAATGGCTCAGTAGTTGCCGGGTATGCCGGGTATCTTCTGCGGCGATCACGTCCACGCTCTTCAATACCTCCAGCGCCCGCAGGGTCATGTCCTGCAGATTGCCGATGGGGGTGCTGACCACATATAATTTACCGGCCATTCCGAAAATCCTTCGTTATCATGGGGTTATTGTTTTGCTTCCTTGGGAGCGTCCTCGCGGTCCTGATCGGGAAGGTAGATGCAGAAAACCGATCCCCTGCCCGGCGCGCTTGCAAGCTCGATCCATCCTTTTGCCCGGGCGATGGCGCCATAGACCATGGCGAGGCCCATACCGGTGCCGACTCCTGCAGGTTTGGTGGTGAAGAAGGGGTCGAAGAGGTGTTTTCGGACCCGGTCGTTCATGCCGCTGCCATTGTCTGCGATGCTGAGAAAAAGGTATTTTTCCGACTTCGCGTCGGCGAGTTCCCTGGGCGGCGAGAAGGGGAATTTGGATTCCGCCGCATGTCCGATGCGGATGGTGAGCGTATGGGGCAGAGGGACTTCCGCCATGGCGTCCATGGCGTTGATCAGCAGATTGAGGATCGCCTGCTGCATGTGGGTGAGATCGGCGAAAACGTACCACGGCCCCGGGTCCGGGAGGAGTTGAAAATCAACGTTGACCGCCTTCGCCGGCGGCAGCATGGAAAAACAGTCCTTGAGGAAGGGGATCAGGTCGATCCTGCGGGGCAAATCGCTGCCCTTGCGGGCGAAATCCAGCAGTTGCCGCGGGAGTTTTGCCGCTTTTTCCGCGATGGAAGCGATTTTTTCCAACTGCACGCGGACGTCATTGCTCATCTCTCCGCAAAGCATTGTCGCCAGGTCCGTGTGTCCGAGGATGGCGTTGATGTAGTTGTTGAAGTCGTGGGCGATGCCTCCTGCCAGCAGTCCGATGGATTCCAGCCGCTGGGCGTGGTCGATCTGTTCGCTCTTGCGGAGTTCCTCGGTGACGTCCCGTCCGATGAACACCGTGAGCGTATGTTCGCCCAGTTGCAGGGGCCGGAGCGTCGCCTTCAGCGTCCGGGTCTCCCATGAATCATCCCCGGAGGTGATGGTCATGGTGAAGTCGGCCGCCTTCTCCGGCGCAGGATAGAAGGGGACTTGGGACTTGATGTTCACGTGGTGCAGATCTTCCGGCCGGCGCCCGATGATGGTCCGTCTTGAACCGGGATTGAACAACTCCTGCGCAGCGGAATTGGCATCGGCGATGACGCCGTCCTGCTCAAGGAAGAGGATGGGGGAATCGGTGTTCTTCAGAATGCTCTGGTACCGGTTTTCCCACTCTTTGAGGTCCCGTTCCAGCCGCCGGGCGTGCTGATATCCGCCGAGGAAGGTGAAGAGGATCGCGAAGGGGGATTTTTCCCGGATATGCTTGCGGTTCTCCTTCTCCCAAAGCGTGAGGTAGAGGTGCAGCAGTACGCTCAACAGCAGGACCGCGGCCAGCCATGCGATCAGGTCCCCCGGGGAGACGTCATTGATGGGATGTCCCACCGCCACCATCAGAACGCAGTGAGGGAGCATATTGGCCACGAGCGAGAGGGTCAGCGCCGCCCAGATCGGGAAGAATCCCGGTCCGTTGTAGTTGCGGAGCTTGGTGTAAGCGATGGGC
>DCGG01000101.1 GCA_002315455.1 Lentisphaeria bacterium UBA1784 | reverse complement strand
CGGGATCCACCAGCTTGGCGCAGATGGCGTTGAGGGCCTCGGTATGAGTCTTGACGGGGGTTACCGCCTCGAACTTGTAGCCGTCGGGGCGCTTGTAAATCAAATTGGGAGCGTCGGTGCCGAGGCGCTCGAACTGCCCCTTGGCAAGGACTTTGGAATCATCCATGGAGAACAACGTGAACTTCATGGAACTGCTGCCGGCATTGATGACCAGAATCTTCATAATCAATCTTCTTTCTGCTTGGTTTACGTTATTTGTTACTGGATCAAATCGTTATTGCGTGCGGGGTGCGGATCTTCCGCTATTTCTTGCGGAAAACGATCCTGCCCTTGGTCAGATCATAGGGGGACATCTCCAAAGTGACGGCATCCCCGGGCAGAATGCGGATGAAGTTCATCCGCATCTTTCCTGAAATGTGCGCGTTGACCGTATGTCCGGTCTGGATCTCAACCTTGAACATGGTGTTCGGAAGCAGTTCCTTCACCACGCCCTCCACTCTGATCACATCGTCTTTTGCCACGTTAGTATCTCCGGTTCGTTTTCGGTTATGAGGATCATATGTTCAAAATGCGCGCTCCAGGAGCCGTCCCGGGTGGTGGCGGTCCAGCCGTCATGGCGGTTGACCTTGACCTCCCAGGAGCCCAGCGTCAGCATGGGTTCAATGCAGATCACCATCCCTGGGACCAGAACGGGACCTTCGCCGTAAGCGGCGAAATTGGGCACCTCTGGCGGTTCGTGGAGCTGAATCCCGCAACCATGTCCGACGTAGTCCCGGACCACCCCCAGATGAAACCGCTTGGCGCACCGCTCCACCGCCCGGCTGACGTTGCCGATGCGGTTGCCTCTGCGGGCGGCGGCGATGCCCTCGGTCAGGGACTGTTTGGTCCCCCGGAGCAGCCGCGCCACGTCCTCCGGCTGCGTTCCGAAGCCGAAGGTGAGCGCTGTATCGCCCAGCGCGCCGTTGATGGCAACGCCCACGTCAATGCTCACGATGTCGCTCTCCTGAATGATCCGGTCCGGACGGCCGATGCCGTGGACCACTTCGTCATTGAGGGAGATGCAGATATTGCCGGGATAATCGCCGTATCCCTTGAACGCGCTTTTTCCGCCGGTTGCACGGATGAATTCTCCGGCGACCTGATCCAGATCGAAGGTGGTCATGCCGGGCCGGGCCGCCGCTGCGATCTGATCCCGCACCTGTGCGGTGACCCCGGCAGCGAACCGGATCCGTTCCACCTCCTCCGGCGTATGAACGTTCTGACTGCGACTCATAAGGAAAAACTACTCCAGATCCGCCAGGATCTGCTTGAGAATGTCCGCAGAATCCTCACCGGCTGCGGTGAAAAGCTGTCCGCGCTTCTCGTAGTATTCGACCAAAGGAGCAGTCTGCTCCCGGAAGATCTTCAGACGGTTCTGGGCAGTCTCCAGAGAGTCGTCGGCGCGCTGATAAAGTTCGCCGCCGCACTTGTCGCACTTGCCCTCGACCTTGGGGGGCATGAAAAGTTTGTTGTAGATGGCATCGCAGCCGCGGCAGCAGAGCCGGGCAGTCAACCGCTGGATCAACACCTCCTCGGGGACCTTGAAGTAGATCACCCGATCCAGAGAACGGCCCAGTTTGGCCAGCGCGGCAGCCAGCAGATCGGCCTGCGGAATGGTCCGGGGGAAGCCGTCGAGGATGAAACCGTTCTCGCAGTCGGGAGCGGTGAGACGGCGACTGACCATATCGGCCACCAGTTCATCGGGGACCAATTTGCCGGCCTTCATGATGGCTCCGGCCTTCTTGCCCGCCTCTGTACCGGCGGCGACCTCCGCCCGAAGGATGTCCCCGGTGGAGATGTGGGCCAGCGGATGCTTGGCCAGCAACAAGTTGGAGATGGTTCCCTTGCCTGCCCCGGGCGCCCCCAGGAACACCAGATTTTTGCGTTTCAGCATGATTTATTCCTCCGCTGTTTTTCTGATATAGTCGAAGATCTCGTTATCTTTCACTTCCTGCTGGGAGCCGTCGGCCATGTTTTTGACCATGGCAATGCCCTTGGCGAGTTCCTCCTCACCCCGGACCACGGCGAACTTGGCTCCGGTCCGGTTTGCGCCCCGCAACTGGGCCTTGAAGGAGCGTTCCTCCAGTTCCAGCGAAACCTTGATGCCTGCGCGGCGAAGTTCGTCAGCCAGTTTCAGATTGGCCATGCGGGCCGCCTCCCCGAGTCCGATGAAGTAGGCCGCCACCGGTTCCGCGGGAGCGGCGCCGATACCAATGGCATCTTGCGCGAGAAGCAGACGCTCGCCGCCGGCGGCGAATCCCACGCCGGGGACCGGACGGTTCTGCCCGGGCAGGAAAAGTTCATAGCGGCCGCCTCCGGCAATGGCGATGGCCTCCGCCATTCCGGGAAAAGTCAGCTCGAAAACGGTGTGCACGTAGTAGTCCAGACCGCGGACCAGATTGCGGTCGTGTTTGTAGGGAACGCCGAGGGCGTCCAATCCCTTCCGGACGGTGTCGAAATAGTTCCGGGAGGTCTCGCCGAAACTGGCGATATAATCCGGAGCCTCGGCGACGATGGCCTTGCATCCGGGCTGTTTGCAGTCGAGGATCCGCCACACGTTGCGCTCCAGACGGGCGCGGCAGTCATCGCACATGCAGTCGATGTGCCGGGAGAAGTACTCCCGCAACAGGGCCTCCGCCGGAGCACGGTCATCCAAAGCGCCCCGGGTGTTGATGACCAGCCGGGCATCCTTCAGACCGATCTCCCGCAAGAACTCCATGAGCATGGCCAGACACTCCACGTCCAGCAGGGGGGCGCAGCGGCCCACGTTCTCCACGCCGATCTGGTGGAACTGACGGCGGCGTCCGGCGGCAGGC
>DCGG01000038.1 GCA_002315455.1 Lentisphaeria bacterium UBA1784 | reverse complement strand
TCTACGCCGGCGCCCAGAAGAACCTCGGCCCCAGCGGTCTTGCCCTCGTGGTGATGCGTAAGGAACTGGCCGCCCGCACCCGGGAGAACGTGCCGACCATGCTCCGTTACTCCACCTACATCGACGAAGGCTCCATGTTCAATACGCCCCCGACCTTCGGCATCTACATGCTGGCCCTCGTCACCGACTGGGTGAAGGCGCAGGGCGGCGTCGCCGGCGTCGAGCAGATCAACAATGCCAAGGCTGCGGAACTCTATGATTTCCTCGGTAACAGCAAGTTCTACTCCAGCCCGGTGGCGGCTGCGGACCGTTCCCGGATGAACGTGGTCTTCCGCACCCCCAACGACGAACTGGATGCCAAGTTCGTGGCCGAAGCCAAGGCTGCCGGCCTCACCGAACTGAAGGGCCACAGACTGGTCGGCGGATGCCGTGCCAGCATCTACAACGCCATGCCGATCGAAGGCATTCGCGCGCTCATCAGCTTCATGAAGCAGTTCGAGCTTGCCAACAAGTAAGTTCGCTTCATAAACGGCAGATAAAACAAGGCCGCGATGCAGAATGTTGCATCGCGGCCTTTGCTTTTTTCAAGTTGCAGGTCAGAGCAAAAACGGAAGGGGACGGTCTCCCGGTTCAGCACTCGGAGAGGAGGCGGTTGTCCTTGGAGGAGGAGGCGTTCTGCTCTATGGCCGCAATGGCGGAACGGACCACGGTCCCCTCTGCGCAGAGGGCGTGACTGGGAGCGTTTCCGCCGCACTCGTCCAGCTGCCTGCAGCAATCCACGATGGTGAACTCCGAGGGGGAACGGGTAGGCAGAAAACTCATGGATTCCGTGTTGGTGGCGGCGATGACGCCGGCGGATTCCAAGGTTTCCAGATCCCGCTTGAGTTCAATGGCGGAGAGTTGCAGACGCTGCGTCAGTTCCTCCCTGGAGGTGGCGCCGGAGCCGACAGCCACGTTCCGGTAGATGATCTTCGCGATGGTCAACTGCTGGAAGCGGAGGAGACGCAAACTGTCCGGGACCCCGTTGTTGTCATCGAAGAGGCCGGTATCCAGATTTTGAGAGACGAACCCCACCTCTGCACCGAAAAGCACCACTTGCCAGGACCATTGCAGCCAGATCAGGAAAAGGGGCAGGATCGCAAAGCTGCCATAGATCCGGTTGTACCGGAAGATCCAGCTCTGCAGCAAGATGAACCCGTGCTGAAATCCCAGAAAGAGGATGCCGGCAACGAATCCGGCCAGCAGCGCGGCGGAGAATCGGACGCGGGTGTTCGGCACGCTCAGGTAAAGCACGATGAAGACCGCAGAGGTGAAGAGAACCGCCATCCCGATGGAGAGGAGAGAGATGAGAGCTTCCGTCTTCAATCCGAAAACCTCCGTCCGGAGCAAGAGGTCGCCGAACCATTTCTGCAGAAACACTCCCGCGCTGGAGAGCAGGACCAGCGCCACCGGCGTGAGGATCAGCAGCGCCAGATAGTCGTTGATTTTCCGGAAAAGGTTCTGCCGGGATGGCAGATGCCAGACCGCATTGAAGGACTTCTCCACGTTGGAAGCAAGCCACATGACGGTCCAGAGCAGGATCACGATACCGGCACCGGCCACCACACCGCCCTGCGCCTCCCGGAGTGTGGTGTCGGCGAAGGAACAGACTTGTTCCAGCAGCGTCCGGTGCTGCCAGAGCCGCTCCACCAGAAAGGCCCGGAGCAACTGGTCCATGTCGAATCCCTTGGCGATACCGAAGAGCAACGCCGCGATCGGCACCAGCGAAAAGACCGTATAGTAGGTGAGCGCCACCGCCCGCTGGCTGTTCTGGTCGGCAATATGATGTTTGGCGCTGTAAAAGAAGATCTTTCCCAGCCGGATCACTGCTTTTTTCAACATATTCTCTGGCCTTTCCCGATTTGTCCCCTGCGGGGAGGTTCTGTCCTATGGTTCAAAGGTAGCGGGTGGGGTCCGGGACCCCCGCCGCCTGAAATCCTTCACGGCGCAGAGCGCAACTGGCACATTTGCCGCAGGCTCGTCCCTCCTCGTCCGCGCAATAGCAGGTGACGGTGAGGCCGTAATCCACGCCGAGTTTCGTACCGAGACGGATGATCTCCGCCTTGCTCAAGTTCTGCAGAGGAGCGGCAATCTCCCACATCCACCCCTCGTCAACTGCCCGGGTCCCCTGCCGGAGCGCCTCCGCAAAGGCGCCGACAAAGCCGGGACGGCAGTCCGGATATCCGGAGTAATCCACGTCATTGACGCCGATGAAGATCGTGCGGGCGCCAATGGCTTCCCCCCAGGCGCCGGCCAGCGCGAGAAACACCGTGTTGCGGGCGGGAACGTAGGTGATGGGGATGCCGCGGGAATCCTCCGCCCGAGGGACCTGCAGGCCCGGATCCGTGAGCGCGGAACCGCCCCATTGGGCGAGGTCCAACTTGAAGATGCGGTGTTCCGCCGCGCCCAGGGACTCCGCGATCCGGCGGGCAGCCTTCAGTTCATAGTTGTGGCGCTGGCCGTAGTCGAAACTCAAAGCGTGGGTCTCGAAGCCCCGCTCCCTGGCCACGGCAAGGCAGGTGGAGGAATCCAGGCCGCCGCTCAAAAGTACGATCGCTTTCGGTTTCATGGCAAAAGTTCCTTCGCGTTATACCCCCGGCTTGTTGCCCCACAGGATCTTATGGAGCTGAAGCTGAAGCCGGAAAGGCGCATGTTCCTCAAGGATCCATTGGGCCAGTTCTGCCGGATCCAGTTCACCTGCGACCGGGGAGACGATCAGTTCCACGGGCGCCGCGTCCAAGCGATATTCCCGAACGACCTTCAGCGCGTAGTCGAAGTCCTCCCGGCCGGAGAGCACAAACTTGAACTCGTCGCCGGGACGGGGCCGCCGGCAGTTTGCAAAATCATGGTGTTCCGCCATGCCGGATCCGGGCGTTTTGACGTCCACGATGGCCACCGCCCCCGCCGGCAGAAGGGAGACAGGGAAGGAACCGTTGGTCTCCACCAACACCTCCAGACCTTTCTCCAGAAGCGCCTGACAAAGTTGCGGAGTTTCGGGATTCAGGAGGGGTTCTCCGCCGGTGACCTCCACCAGCGGCGTCCGAGCCCGGACCGCCTGCTCCACCAGTTCCGCAACGGAACGCTCTTCGCCGCCCTCCCACGCATAGGAGGTGTCGCAGTAGCGGCATCGGAGGTTGCATTCGGCGAGGCGGATGAAGAAGCACCGCCGCCCCTGCCGGGTGGATTCGCCCTGCAAACTGGTGAATGTTTCGACGATCTTCACGACGGCTCCGTCACTCCTCGAAGAAGGTCACCGCAGAGTGGTCGGATTCACCCACCCGGACCCGAGCCAGCCGGATGCCGTCGGACTCCAGCCGCGATTTGAGTTTGCGGAAAAGGGTCATGGCCACCACTTCGCTGGTGGGATTGATCTCGGAAAAGTCCGACAGTTCGGAGAGGTTGCGGTGGTCGTACTCGGAAACCACCTCTTCCACAGCGGCCTTCAGGAGTTTGAAATCCAGCGCAATGCCGATTTCGTTCAGGACGCCGGAGGAGACGGTCACGGTCACCGCATAGTTATGGCCGTGAAGATTGCGGCAGTTTCCCGGATAACCCTTCAGCTGATGCGCCGCGGAAAACGAAGTGCTGATTTCTACTTCATACATGAGGGACCTCCCTATTTACAACTTCAAATCGGAAAATGCGTTCCATGCCTCGGAGCTTCCTTTGCGGCAGGAACAAGTTTTTTTGTTCAGATCGGCACCGCACCGGGGGCAGAGCCCCTTGCAGTCGTCCTTGCAGAGCAGATTCATGGGCAGTTCCAGCGCCAGTTCCTCCCGGATGTCCTCGGAAATATCCAGTTCATCGACGGAGTTTTCTATCTCAAGGAAGAGTTCGATATCTTCCGCCGCGACCTCCCGCGTCACCGGCACGAGGCAACGGCCGCAGATCCCGGAGACCTGACTGCTGCAACGGCCGCGGACCAGCGCCCCGCCGGAGACTCCCTGAACGGTCAGAGAATACTCCACCGGAGCCGAACAATTCAGCGGGTCCTCCGAACCGAGGCCAAGAAATTCCGGAGGCTCGGTGCCGGCCAGTTCGATATCCTCTTTTTCGAGGCGGGGAACGGAAAACTTGATCATTGGTTGAACTCCTGCGCTTTCAGCACCGCCACGAAGGCCTCCTGCGGGATGTTCACCTGACCGATGAGTTTCATGCGCTTCTTGCCTTCCTTCTGCTT
>DCGG01000080.1 GCA_002315455.1 Lentisphaeria bacterium UBA1784 | reverse complement strand
CCCTCCGGCCCCGTCGCCAACGCCGCCACGCTCCAGCTCGCGGCATGCGTCCCCAACTTCGTCATGCTGGAAATGATGATGAGCGACGTCCCATGGCGAAAGGAGATCTGCGACGAGGACCTCACCGTCCACAACGGCAAAATGGTCATCCCGGACCGCCCCGGCATCGGCATCGACCTCAACGAAACTGAACTTCAAAAACACCCCTACGTCCGCACGAACCTCCGGCACTACCGCGGAGACCTCACCAACATCCGCCCGCCGGATGCCGAATTCTACTACAAACTCGTCAACGATTGAACAACAGGAGACTTTTTCCATGGGTATGTTCGACGGCAAGACCGTTCTCGTTACCGGCGGAAACCGCAACACCGGCCTTTTCATCGTGAAGAAGTTCATCGAGGAGGGCGCGCGGGTCTTTCTGTGCGGCTCCACGAAGGAATCCACGGAGAAAGGCGCCGGCATCCTCGCCTCATGGGGGCTGAAAGGATTCCGGGCCATCCCCTGCAACGTCTCCAAGTCCGGCGAAGTCAAGGCCC
Source organism: Lentisphaeria bacterium UBA1784 (assembly GCA_002315455.1). Lineage (GTDB taxonomy): Bacteria > Verrucomicrobiota > Lentisphaeria > Victivallales > Victivallaceae > UBA1784. The sequence goes on along the minus strand of DCGG01000080.1, from coordinate 2,197 downwards.
TCTTCGACGTGATCGAAAAGGAGGCCGGACACCTCGACATCCTCGTCAACAACGCCGCCCATCAGGGCATCGGAAAACCCTTCGTGGAGATGGAACCGGACTACCTCATGGAGGTCCTCGGCACCAACGTCCGGGGAGGATTCCAAGTGACCCAGCAGGCGGTGAACCGCTTCTTCCTGAAACAGGAATCCAGGGGCGTCGTGGTCTTTCTCTCCTCCAACACCGCACAGCGCGCCATCCGCAACCGCACCGCCTACTGCGCCAGCAAAGGCGCCATCAACTCCATGGTCCGAGCCCTCGCCCTCGACCTCGGTCCGCTGGGGATCCGGGTCAACGCCTGCGCACCCGGATACATCTACACCGAACGCTGGGACGCCCTCCCGGAAGCGACAAGGCTCCGCCGCCGGCTGAACTGTCCCCTCCGTCAGGAGGCCAAAGGCAGCGATATCGCTAACGTGGTGGCATTCCTCGCCGGCGATCAGAACTCCAACATGACCGGAGAGATCGTCACCTGCGACGCCGGATGCTCCTGCCAGCACATGCCGGAAGACGTGGACCGCTGAAACAACGACAACGACAAATCCAAAATAAGGAGACATGAAATGAACAAACCAAGTATGCTTCCCCCCGGAAAAAAGTGGAAACTGGTCTGGCACGATGAGTTCGACGGTCCGTCGCTGGACCTTGAGAAATGGGACTTCCGGCGGCATCTGCTGCAGTGCGAACACAAAACCTTCTGCGGCGAGGAGGGTCTCTCCTTCCCCGGGGATTCCTGCGTGCACTTGAAGCGCATCCGCAAGGCGGACGGGGAGTTCTGCAGCTGCCAGCTCCAGACCGGATACAACTACATGGACGTCCCCGGCGAGAAGTTCTATCAGGGAGGCAAGAACCCGGACGCTCCGGACTTCATCTGGCCGATCTCCAAGTTCAAGTCCCCGAAATTCATGCATAAGTTCGGCTACTACGAGATCCGCTGTAAACTGCAGAAGACGCAGGGATGGTGGTCGGCGTTCTGGCTCCAGTCGCCCATCATCGGTTGCTGTCCCAATCCCCAGACCGCCGGAGTCGAGGTCGATATCATGGAAGCCTTCAAGCCGGACGGCTCCTTCGACTGCAACAACCACTGGGGCGGATACGGTCCGGATCACCGCTGGGCCGGGACCGGGTCCAAGGGGAACTGCAAACTCAAGGAGACCCCGGACGGGTTCCACCTCTTCGGTCTGGACTGGTCCCCCGACGGCTATGTTTATTACGCCGACGGCGAAAAGATCTGGGAGTGCAAGGCTCCCGTCTCCAACACGGAGCAGTTCATACTGGTCTCCACGGAATGCAAGGGATACCGCGAAAAGTCCACCGCCCATGAGGACCTGAAGAAAGCCGGATCCGCCGATGACGAATTCGTCGTCGATTTCGTCCGGGTCTACGATGAAATATAAGGGGCTTCCCCATGAAACCGATCATTTGACCTGCCCGACGGATACGCCCGGGCGACTACTCCGAGGAGATCGACATCCTCGAGGTTTTCCGGAGGACGACGACCTGCCCTCCGAGTACCGCGTGGATTACATCCGGGTCTGGCAGAAACAACGCTGACGGGAAACGATCCTGACGATACAGAAATTGCGGGCTCCGATGACGGGACCCGCAATCTTTTGACTTACATTTCGGAAAACTGCGCGGTAATGCGTTCCGCTTCCCGGAGGACCGGATCGGAAGATTTTTTCTTGTCTTTCGAGCGCTTCTTGCCCGTCAGGGTCTCGGGGGCTTCGTCATCCTCCGTCGCTTCGGCGGCATCGCTGACCGCACGCTCCTCCTCGTACTCCTTCCAGCGTTTCTCCTCGTTGAGCGAGACGCTTTTGCGGTTCCGGTAGGTACGGAAGAGTTTGATCTGACGGTTCAATTTGGCGTATTCCGGATCCTTGGCGATGCGCTTGGCGGATTCCGCCCGCAACAGCGCCGCCTTCTGCCCGAGAGCAGGATCGACTTCTGGACAGGGCATGGCTTTGATGTTGTCCCACGCGAGGTGGTTGGTCAGGAACATCTCGCCAACCTCCAACTCCTCGGAGATGGAGGGCAGCACGATGTCCGGCTCGATCCCCAGCTGCTGCACGGAATCCCCCCGGGGCCGATAAAACACCGCACTCTCGTAGGTCAGAGAGCCCGTGGGCATGCTGTCACTGAAGAACTTGCGGGGCAG
>DCGG01000110.1:3084-3258 GCA_002315455.1 Lentisphaeria bacterium UBA1784 | reverse complement strand
CGGCGATGATGCCGGAGATCACTTCCGCAGGGGTATCCTCCGGAATGGCGATCATGTCCAGCCCCACGGAGCAGACGGCGGTCATCGCCTCCAGCTTCTCAAGAGTGAGGGCGCCGGACTTCGCCGCGGCGATCATGCCGGCATCCTCGGAGACGGGGATGAAGGCGCCGGAGA
>DCGG01000110.1:2660-3021 GCA_002315455.1 Lentisphaeria bacterium UBA1784 | reverse complement strand
TCACCGCATCGTTGAGCATGGCGAGTGCGGCGGTGGTACCGGGACATCCGCAGGTCTCAAGGCCCATGGATTCCAGAATGTATGCCACCGAATCCCCGATGGCGGGCGTGGGAGCAAGCGAAAGGTCCACGATCCCGAAAGGCACGTTCAACTCCTCCGAAGCCGCCTTGGCCACAAGTTGACCCATGCGGGTGATCTTGAAGGCAGTCTTCTTGATGAGGTCGGCCAGTTCGTCGAGGGTGCAATCCCCCGCCCGGCGGATGGCGCTGGCCACTACACCCGGACCGGAGACGCCTACGTTGATGACGGTCTCCGGTTCGCCGACGCCGTGGAAGGCCCCCGCCATGAAGGGATTGTCCTC
>DCGG01000110.1:0-2579 GCA_002315455.1 Lentisphaeria bacterium UBA1784 | reverse complement strand
GGTGAGGCGGGCGGTCTCCCGAATGATCTCGCCCATGCGGGCGATTGCGTTCATATTGATCCCGGCCTTGGTGCTGGCCACGTTGACGGAGGCGCAGACCCGTTCGGTCTGGGCGAGGGCCTGCGGCAGGGATTCCATGAGGGTCCGGGCGCCGTTGGTACAGCCTTTCTGGACGAGCGCGCTGAATCCGCCGATGAAGTTGATCCCCAGTTCATTGGCGGCGCGGTCGAGGGTCCGGGCGAGGCTGACGGCTTCATCGACGGAGAGGTTTCCGCAGAGCAGTCCGGCGGGGGTGATGGAGACCCGCTTGTTGATGATGGGGATGCCGTAGCGTTTCTCGATCTCCCCGGCTACCGGGACCAGCCGTCCGGCGGAGCGCATGATCTTGTCATAGACCCGTTCCTGCAGCCGTTTGGCATCGTCGCTCATGCAGTCGTAGAGGGAAATGCCCATGGTGACGGTACGGATGTCAAGACACTCCTCCCGGATCATGTTGATGGTCTCGAAAATGTCATTGCGGGAAAGCATGGGTTTCTCCTGAAAAAGAGGTGGATGAAACGGCGGATCAGATCCGGTGCATGGCGTTGAAGATATCCTCGTGCATGGCGCGGATCTCCAGATGTTCCTGCCGGCCCAGCGCGGCCATGCCGTCCACGAACTCCGAGAAGCTGACGGAAAGGTTGTCCACGTCCACAATCATGATCATGGTGAAATAATCCTGCAGAACGGTCTGGGAAATATCCAGGATGTTGGCGCCGAACTTCGCGCAACCGCTGCTGACTTTGGCGATGATGCCCACCGCGTCCTTGCCCACGACTGAAACCACTGCGCGCATGAAAATCTCCTCCTGAAAAGAACCGCTCCGGACTTCGTTCCGAAATAGCGGATATCCTCACCCCGCCCGCCGGAGCCACATCCCTAATGTAGCATGGACACAGGGGATTTTCAATCGGGGCGAGGCCTCTTTTTAGGGATAGCGCTATCATTTTCCCCTTGCAAACTGCAGCCTTTCGTGGTAGATTATTGTCAAAGCCGAAAATCCATCAAAAAAGGAGATTTTTCCATGAGAGACCCGTTGAAGATCACCATGCTGGGAGCCGGTTCCGGTTTCGTTCTCACCATCGTCAAAGAACTGTTGCACGATCCGGTGTTCGCCAATTGCGAATTCTGCCTCATGGACCCTGCCGCCGACCGGCTTGCCGCTGCGGAAGGCGCCGTGAAGGAGATCGCGGCCACGGGGACCAACGCCATCCGGGTCTCCTGCTCCACCGACCTGCGGAAGGCGCTGGCAGATGCGAACTACGTCATCACTTCCTGCGAGAAGAACCGCTACCCCTATTGGGTCAATGACCTGCGCATCCCGGAAAAATACGGCGTCGATCAGGTTAAAGGCGAAAACGGCGGCCCCGGTGGACTGATCCACGGCATGCGGAACATCTGCCTCTATCGGGAGATCCTGCAGGCCATGACGGAGGTCTGCCCCAATGCGTGGCTGATGAACTTCTCCAATCCCATGTCCATCCTCTGCACCTACTTCAAGAACTACTTCCCGAAGATCAAGGCGCTGGGCTTCTGCCATCAGGTCCACGGATCCTTCGGCGTCATCGCCGAACAACTGGGCTGGGAGCCGGGCGAACTGGAGGTGATCTCCGCCGGCGTCAACCACCTGAACTGGCTCTTCGACATCCGCCACCGGAACACCGGCAAGAGCTGCATGGAGGAGTTCACCGCCCTCGTCAAGGATTCCAAGTACTGGAAGCAGAAGTTCAAGAACGTCCCCGAGCAGATGTTTACGCTGGAGGTATTCAACGCCTTCGGGATGTATCCCATCGGCTATTACGAGCACATCATCGAGTATATGTCCTTCTTCTGGGAGCGTTCCGAGTGGGCGCAGTGGGGCATCACGGATCAGGCCGCTTGCTACGAGCGGCTGTCCCAGCAGAAGTCCCACACGCTGGAGAGCCAGCGCCTGCTGGGCAAGACCTTCAACGATCCGCCATTCCCAAAGGACGTCAATCATCCCTACTACGCGGAGAACCCCTGCCGGGTCATCACGGCCCTCGAGACCAACACTCCGGCCTACTTCGACGCCATCAACATCCGGAACAACGGCGCGGTGGACAATCTGCCGGACGACGTGATTCTGGACATCCCGGGACTGGCCATCGGGGGAGAGGTCCGGTCCATCCACGTGGGGGCGCTGCCTCCCGGACCCTGCGAGATCTGCCGCCGTCAGACGGTGCTTCACGAAATGATTGCCAAGGCCTGCGAGGAGGGCGACGACAGCCTCACGTTGCAGGCTCTCTGCTTGGATCCTCACGTCCACAGCATCACCCAGGCGAAGAACATCTGGTCGGAATTCCGGAAGATTTACGCCAAGGAATTGACCACCTTCCGGTGATTCCGGGAGGAACGCCCTGTTTTGATCCCCGCCGCGCTCATCCGCCGCGGGGATTTTTTTTATTGGGGGTGAGTCTGCAAACTTCCTGACCGCGCACACGCCTGCGAGGCGGTCGCCGCCGAGCGCGCAGCCCGGGATCGAGCGGATTCCCGTCGCGAAGCGGCCGGGAACGCGCAGC
>DCGG01000124.1:4043-9707 GCA_002315455.1 Lentisphaeria bacterium UBA1784 | reverse complement strand
AGGTCGTCGATGATGCACTTGCTGGCGCCGGTGGCGATGGCCTTGGCTTCGAGGCCATTGAGTTCCTCCTGCTGGCCCACGTCGGCGCAGTAGCAGACGACTTCCGCGTTATAGGCCTCTTTGACCCACTTGACGATGACCGAGGTGTCCAGTCCGCCGGAATAAGCGACAACGACTTTCATTTGCGTATCCTTCCGATTTTTTTGGTGTTTCTTTGGAGGGACGGCTTTCAATCTGTCCGCTCCGATATTATATTAGAGTATAATATACCTCCAACCGCCGCTTTTCGCAAACGGCAAAGGGAGAGAATCTTCGGACTATGGACCTTTTTGAACAACTGCTGGCCGCCGCCCGCAAGGACCGCAACGCCATGCGGGGCGTGACCCCGGAACTGCTGACCGCTCTGGAACAAAGTTTCCGGCAGGGGAACACCTCCGCGCCCGTTCCGCAGAGGACGGCCGTCGCGGCACGTCCGGAGCCGGCGCCGGCCCTGGAGCCTGTTCCGGAGCCGGCGTTGCAGAAAACGGCACAGACCTTCGCGGCTCCTGCGGCGGCGGATGGTTCCTCGCTGGAGGAGATGGCCGAAACGGTCCGGACCTGCGCCAGGTGCGAACTGGGGCGCCACCGGCAGAACGCGGTCTTCGGCGAGGGGGATCCTCATGCGGAACTGATGTTCATCGGGGAGGGTCCGGGCGCCGACGAGGACCGGCAGGGCCGTCCCTTCGTGGGCAAGGCGGGACAACTTCTGGACAAGATGATCGCCGCCATGCAGTTCAGGCGGGCGGAGGTCTACATCGCCAACGTGGTCAAGTGCCGACCGCCGGACAACCGCACCCCCACCCCGGAGGAAGCCTGCCTCTGCATCGGTTATCTGGTGCGGCAGATCGAACTGATCCGGCCCAAGGTGATCGTGCTTCTCGGCGCGACCGCCGCCCACTTCCTGCTGAACCGGCAGGAGGGGATCACCCGGCTCCGGGGCCGCTGGCTGGAATACAATGGCATCCCGGTGATGCCCACCTACCATCCGGCCTATTTACTGCGGCAGGAATCCGCCAAGCGGGATGCGTGGCACGACCTCCAGCTGGTGATGGCGAAGTTCGGCAAATCCTACCGCTGATCCCGCCTTTTCCCGGTCTCCGGGAGCCGCGCGAGGAGAACGGTCGCCGCAATCACGATCCCCGTCAGTGCGAGGAAGAGCATCCTGTACGCGGCGGAGGGAAAGGCCGTGCCCGCCATGGGATAGCATCCGAGGATCGCGCCCCCTGCGTTCTGGAAGAGCGCGATGCAGAGCGCCGCCGAGAAGTTCACCAACGCAACGGCAAGCCCCGCATCCTCCGGAGGGCTCAACTCCTTCCCGACGGTGCTGAAAAGCGGAAAAAATCCGCCCGGGACCGCCAGCAGAAAATAACTGCACAACAGCATCGGCAACGCGCCTCCTCCGCAGAAAACCGTCACTCCCAGCAGAACTCCGACGAGGGAACAGCCGCAACCGAGAAAAAGCGCGACCCGGCGGCGGTTTCCGCAGAGTTTCAGGAGAGGCGCCACGACCACGTTCACCGCGGCAACGAAGATCGTGATCAGCATCAGGACCCTTGCCGCCCCGGCCCGGTCCATGCCGAAGAGATCCGAGAGGCTCTTCTGCCCCGTCAGCGTCAGAACGAGATAGTAGACGCCGAAGAGCACCGAGGAACCGATACAGAGCCGCATCATGGGAGCGTTTTTCAGCATCTTCAGAAGGGGAAGCAGGGCGTTCCCCCGCCGGACCGGCTGGATGGTCCCCTTCGCAGACAGCGCGATCCCCATCAGGATCGCCAGCGCGATGATCCCCGGCAGAAGCATGGCGAAACGCCATCCCGCCGCATTGACGAGGGCGATCATGGGGGTCGTACTGCAGGGAATCCCGAGGAACCCTGTGAAAAGAATGATCCCGAGGACCATGGCAAACCGTTCGGAGAAGAGGTCCGCCGTCAGTTTCGCAACGCCGAGGAAGACGGCCCCCCCTCCCACGCCGGCGACGAGACGGCCGAGGAACATAAGATAAAAGTTTCCCGTCAACGGAAAGAGCAGCGTTCCGAAAGAGAAGAGCGCGGCGCCGATCAGCAGGATGCGCACGCCGCCGTAGCGGTCGGAGAAAATCCCGGCGAGCAGCTGACTTCCGGCGTATCCGTACCAGAAGGCTCCGCCCAGCGCGGAGATCCGGACCACGGAGAGCGTGCCGAGCCCCAGCAGTTCCTCGAGGATCGCCGCCGGGACCAGCACTTTGTTCATGGTGGCGATGAAATAGAGCACCACCCCGAGAACGAGGATGAAAAGTTTCTGTTTCCGCATGATGTTCTGACCTATAATCCGTCCTTGCCCGTCAAAAGGTACTGTGTTCGCCCACGCCCCGGAGGTGGTGGGTATCGTTCCAGCTGACGAGGCGCCAGCGCTGAATGGTGTGATCGAAAAGGATACGGCTCAAACCGGTGTTTCCGGAATGCGCGACACAGCATCCCTCCGGCGGAATCCCCGCCACGGAGATCAATATCTGCTGAAGCGCCGCGCCGTGGGTGACGATGAGAATGCGCTCCCCGGGGTGCTCCTGCGCGCACCGTTTGAGGAATCCGAACACCCGCGCCCGCAGGTGGAAGCGGGACTCGCCGCCGGGAGGCGTGAAGTCCAAGTTTTGATCCTCCCACTTCGCGACGAACTCCGACCCGGGCACGAAGAGCGAGGGGATGTCGTACCCCTCCAGTTCGCCCACGCTCCACTCCCGGAGGTCCGGGTTCTGCACCGCCTGAAGGCCCGGATGCCCGGCGAGACACAACTCCGCCGTATCCGCCGCCCGCCGCAAGTCGCTTGAGAAGGCGCGGTCGATGGGTTCTGCCGCCAACTCCTTCCCGAGAGCCGCCGCCTGTTTGCGTCCCAGTTCGGTGAGGTTTGTGGCAAGCCAACCCGCGAGTTTACGGTTGAGGTTCGCCTCGGTCTCGCCGTGGCGGACCAGCAGGAAATGGGTTTGCAGATTCATCGTTTTCCTCCCTCCCTCGCGCCTACTTGTCGGCGACGCACGCCATCAGCCCTTCGCAGGTGCGGGTGGTCTCGGCGTAAGCATCGGCGCCGGAGCGGTCCAGCTCTTCCATGAAATCCCACAGCTTCACGTGGCGGAAGAACTCCGCCTCGTGCTCCGTCCGGGTCCGGAACTCCACCTTCCCGGACGCGAGCGCGATCCGACTGGCAAGTTTGGTGACGTAGAGGGCATCCAGTTCATCCTTGTGCTCGAAGGAAAAGCCCACCCACGCCCGGAACGCCGCCGCAGAGGGATGGTGTTCCAGTTCCCGGCGCAGGATGACGTGTTCCCGTTCCAGCGGGTCCTCGATCCACTTTTCCGCATCGAAGGCGGGATCGTTGTGGTAGCGGTCCTGCGGCGCGGTCTCCCGGAGGTACTTCTCGAGGGGCGTCGGGACGTACTCCTCCGCAGAGGCCGGATCCTTCAGCACCTTCGCCAGTACCTCGAAGGTGCCGGCATTGAAGCGGTATCCCGGTTCAAAGGCCTCGAAGAGCATCCCGCTGAGGCCCATCTCCCGGTAGCGTTTGATGTCCTCCAACAGCACCTGCGTGTAGCGCATGTCGATGCCGGTGTATCCCTGCTTCATGACGTTCTCGAAGACGTAAATGCTGCCCGGGAAGCGCCGGTTCCACGCGTCCTGCTGCATCCGGAGATATTCGTTGAGGTTGCCCATGGCGGGGGATTCGTGCTCGCCCCAGCAGACCGCCCCCCGGTCCAGAACGCTCCTCGGCGTCTCGGCGGAAACAGAACACTTCTCCCCAATGGGATGGTAGAGCAGCCGGGGGAAGGTATCGAACATGATGCGGTCCATCTTGCCCCAGCCTTCGGAATGGGTGGGAAGCGCGTAGCGCAGGTAATAGACGTCGCCCTCCACCAACAGGTCGGGACGGACCTCCTGCCACGCCCGCAGAAAGGCGTCTGCGAAGGGCTGGTGGCGGTCGCTCTCCGAAAGGGCGCGGCACTTGGGACAGCGGCAGAAGAACGTTCCGTCCCCGGCGCGCATGTTGACCCGGCGGATGCCGGGGGGCAGTTCTTTCAGGAACTTTTTTGCGCCCTCATAGAAGACCTCCACCGCCTCCGGGTTGGAACCGCATCCCTGCAGTTCGCATTCGGGGCCGTTGCAGAAGGGCTTCCCCGCTTCGTCTTTGGCGGCCCATGCGGGGTCCCAGTCGAAGTATCCGTAGAAGGTCCGGGGTCCGAAGGTCATGAGGGTGACGTCCACCCCTGCCGCCCGAGTCTCCCGCAGGATCAGGTCCCGGTAGCACCGGAAGCCGTAGTCGTAGTGGATGATGGCGGAGTTGAAATCAAGGGTTTTCATCCGCCGCAGGAAACGGGTCAGTTCCTCCGGGGTGTGCCGGAGCAGCGATTCGCACATGTTGAAGCCGCGGATGGCAAAGGGGGTGTGGTCAGTCATGGTCATTTCTCCTGTTTTCCAACGGTCCGGTTCCAGTCGATGGGGGTTTTGCGTCCGTTTTCATCCACCGCCACGAAGGCGCAGTGGCTGGAGAAGCGCTGTTCGCCCTCCACCAGCACCAGCAGATCGAACTGCACGCTGGTGTTGCCCTTGACGGGGTTGTCCGCATAAAAGTCCAGAATGTCGCCCAGTTTGCAGGGAGAATGGAAATCCACCCCCGAAAAACTGCGGGTGACCAGCCGCGGGGCTCCGGTATAACGCTTGGCGAAGATCGCCGCCGCTTCGTCCATGAGGTAGAGAAGGCGGCCGCCGTACATGTTGCCGCTGACGCCGATGTCGCTGCCGAGACAGAGGTGAGAAGATATCCTGATCATGGAGAGATCCCTTCCGTAAAAGGCTTATTCCGTTTTCCCCGGTTTCCGGTACCGGTAGGGTGCCTGCACGATCTTCCCGAGGGGGAAGGTTCCGGCGGGAGCGGTGACTTCAAGATAGTTGTCGCTCCACCCCCGCATGAGACCTCCGGATTCCCGCTCGAAGATCACGGGAAGCACCATCCCGGACTGGGAGCGTCCGAAGCGTTCCGCCGACTCCCCCGCCACGGTGCGGAGAAGGTCCGCCCGCTCCTTTGCGACCGCGGGGGGAACCTGATCCGGCATGGCCGCCGCCGGAGTGCCGGGCCGGGGACTGTAGGTGAAGATGTGAACGTTGGCGAAACCGATCCGCCGCACGAACTCCAGACTTTCGGAAAAGTCCCGGTCGGTCTCGCCGGGGAATCCCACGATGACGTCGGTGCCGAGGTGAATGCCGGGGATCATTTCCCTTGCGGCATCCGCGAAGGCGGCGAAATCCGCCGCGGTGTAATGGCGATTCATGGCTTTGAGGATGCGGTCGCTTCCGTGCTGCAACGAGAGGTGCAGAAAACGGCAGATTCGCGGATTCTCCGCCATGGTTGCAAGAAGCGATTCGTTGCGGGGGTGCGGCTCCGTGGAACTCAACCGGATGCGGAAATCCCCTTCGATCACGGAGATGGCCCGGGTCAGATCGGCGAGGTCCCGGCCGCCGTCCCGGTAAGCGCAGGTGTTGACGCCGGTGAGGATCAGTTCGGGAAAACCCGCCGCCACGGCGTTCCGGCAGTCCGCAAGGACCTCGTCCCACGCCCGGGAACGTTCCGGTCCGCGGACGTAGGGCACGATGCAGTAGGAGC
>DCGG01000124.1:0-4002 GCA_002315455.1 Lentisphaeria bacterium UBA1784 | reverse complement strand
ACGATGCAGTAGGAGCAGAAGTTGTTGCACCCCTCCTGGATTTTGAGAAACGCCCGGGTGCGGAAGGGAAACCGGGAGAGCACCTTCTCCTGAAAGCACTCCGTACCGGAGCGGAGGCTCGCCACGCGCCGGACTTCCGCTCCGGCGAGGACCGCTTCCAGTTCCCGCTTGCCGGGATTGGTGAGAACGGCGTCCGCCCCTGCCTTCCGGAATCCGGCTTCGTCCAGTTCGGCGGCACATCCGCTGACGACGATGACGGCCCCGGGATGCTCCCGGCGCAGTTTCCGCACCGCCTTGCGGCTCTTGACCGCAGCTTCCGCCGTAACGGCACAACTGTTGACGACCGCCGCCTCGAATTCAGGAGAATCCTCCGGCACAACGGTGAAACCGGCCCGTTCCAGGCGTCCCGTCAGCAACGCGGAATCCGCATGGTTGAGCCGGCATCCGAGGGTTTGGATGACCGCCCGGGGCTTGGCACCCCGGGGTGGTGTTTCCGGTACTGGCGTCAATCCTTGTTCCGCCAGTCGAGAGCGCCGGTCGGGCAGGCCTCAATGCACTTGCCGCAGTCGGCGCAACCGGCGGGAAAGCCCGCCTCGAAGCCGGTGCCGATCACAGTGGAGAATCCCCGCTTCTTCTGGCTCAGCAGGGTCTTGCCCACAATCTCCTTGCAGGTCTTGACGCAGACGCCGCACTTGATGCATTTGCCCCGGTCCTGAATGATCAGAGGATGACGGGTGTCGTAACTGACCGGCATCCGCGCGCCCTTGATCTCCTCGGGATCGCACTTGGCGAGGCAGGCGTACTTGCGGAGTTTGCACTCATGCTTGTCAGTGCAACTGCACTCGATGCAGCGCTCGCCCTCCTTCCGGACCCGCTCCGGCTCCATGGTGGCGCAGACCTCCTTGAAGGAGTGTTTGCGCTCCTCGATGGGGAGGTAGCGCAGGGCTTCCCGCTCCGCATCGGAGACGCCGTCGCGAATGAAGACCAGGTCCTCCTTTTTGAGGTACTGCCAATGGCCCCGGGAGACGTTGACGGAAGGCTCCTCCTCAATGGGAGTGCCGAGAAGTTTGTTCAGGACCTGCTCCGCCGCCTTGCGTCCGGAAGCAACCCCTTCCACCACGGTGGCGGCGCCGGAAACGCAGTCGCCGGCCGCAAGGTAAGCGGGGTCTTCCACGTTTCCGAAGCGGTTCACCGCCACGCCCTCGGGGGCGACAGTCTTCTGACCGATGGCGGCGATAACGGTGTCGGCCTCGGTCTCGAAGTCGCTGCCGGGGACCTCCACGGGCTTGCGGCGGCCGGTGGCATCCGGCTCGCCCAGTTCCATGCGGCGGCAGGTGAGGACGAGTTTACCGTCGCGCTTCTCCAGTTTGACGGGAGCGACGAGGAATTCGAACTTCACGCCTTCTTCCCGGGCCTCGGCGATCTCCAGTTTTTCGGCGGGCATCTCCTTTTCGGTCCGGCGGTAGAAGCAGGTCACCTCGGGAGCACCCAGCCGGACACTGGTCCGCAGGCAGTCCATGGCGGTGTTGCCGCCGCCCACGACGATGGTACGTCCGGGGTTCGCGGCCTTGCAATCGTGTTCGATGACGTTCCGCAGGAATTCGATGCCGCTGACGGCCAGTTCCTCGCCCTCACAGCGGATGCCGGAGGCTTTCCAGCACCCCACGGCGAGGATCACCGCGTCGAACTCATTCCTGAGCGCGTCGAGGGTGACGTCCCTGCCCACGCGGGTATTGAAGCGGAACTCCACGCCCATCTTGTCGTAGTGGGCGAGTTCCCTGTCGAGGATCGCCTTGGGAAGCCGGTACTCTGGAATGCCGTAGCGGATCATTCCGCCCGCCTTGGGCATGGCCTCGAAGATCACCGGCTGAACTCCGCCCAGCCGCAGGTAGTAGGCGGCGGCAAGTCCGGCAGGACCTCCGCCCACGATCGCCACTCGCTTGCCGGAAAGGGCAGGCAGTTCCTCCATGTAGGAGTCGTAGAAGAGATCGGCGGCAGTGCGCTTGAACTCATTGATGGCCACTGGCTTGCCATAGGCGTTGCGGCGGCAATCCTTCTCGCAGAAGCGGGGGCAGACCCGGCCGATGGACATGGGCAGCGGGATGCGCTTCTTGATGATGGTGAGCGCCTTCAGGAAGTCTCCCTTGCGTCCGGCGCGGACGTACTCCTCCACGGAAGCGTGGGCGGGGCAGGCCAGCGTGCAGGGGGCTTCGCAGTCGCCGGTGTGTTCGCTGAGCAAAAGGTTCAGCGCGGTGCGGCGCATATCCAGCACTTCGGGGCTGGTGGCCTCGATCTCCTGCCCCGGAGCGGGACAGGCGGAACAACTGGGCAGATATTTGCCGGTCTTCTTATCCCGGACCACGCAGACGAAACAGCTGGTGGTTTTGGAGATCCGGTTATCCCGGCAGAGGGCGGGAATGTCGATCCCGTTCTTCCGGGCGACCTCGAGAATGGTCTCCCCTGCTTCGGCGGCGACGGCGCGGCCGTCGATGAAAAATTCCACAGACATGATCAATTTCCTTTCGGGATGCGCCGGATCGCCTTTTTGGGGCAGGCATCCATACAACTGTTGCAGCGGGTGCAGAGGGCGGGATCGATGACGAAATCATCGCTGATGGCGTGGACCGGGCAGGAGCGGATACAGAGTCTGCATTTGACGCACTTGTCCTTCTGGAGTTCCAGTTTCACGAGGGCGTTGCACTGGAGCGCACTGCACTTGTGTTCCCGGATGTGCTCCTCGAACTCGTGCCGGAAGTACCGGAGGGTCGCCAGCACCGGGTTGGGCGCGGTCTGCCCCAGTCCGCAGAGAGAACCCATGCGGATCTTGGGCGCGATGTCGTCCAGAAACTTCAGATCGTCCTCACAGCCCTTGCCGGCGACGATGCGCTCGAGGGTCTCGTACATGCGGGTGGTCCCCACGCGGCAGAAGGTACACTTGCCGCAACTTTCGCGGTGGGTGAAGTCCAGGAAGTACCGGGCGGTCTCCACCATGCACCGGTCCTTGCCGATGACGATCATGCCGCCGGAACCCATGATGGCGCCCAGCGCCCGCAGAGAATCGTAATCCACCGGAGTGTTGAAGAGTTCCACCGGGATGCATCCGCCGGAGGGTCCGCCGGTCTGCACCGCCTTGACGCTGTTGCGGTCCGCGCCGCCGATGTCGAAAATGATCTCGCCGAGGGTGATGCCCATGGGCACCTCCACGAGACCGGGATACTTCAGGTCGCCGGCGAGGGCGAAGAGTTTGGTGCCCTTGCTGCCCTGCGTCCCAATCTCGGCGAACTTGGCGCCGCCCTCCCGGAGGATGAGGGGCACGTTGCCGAAGGTCTCCACGTTGTTGATCATAGTGGGGAGATTGTTGTAACCGCTGTCGGTGGGGAAGGGCGGACGGAACCGGGGGGTCCCGCGCTTGCCCTCCAGAGAAGCGATGAGAGCGGTCTCTTCGCCGCAGACGAAGGCGCCCGCACCCTCCTTGATGGTGATGGTGAGCGTCCGGCCGTTGACGACATTGAGCCGGTGCTCCTCGATCTGTTTGATGGCGATGCGGAGGTGCTTGATGGCGAGCGGATATTCCGCGCGGCAGTAGATGAAGAGGTCCGTGGCGCCGGTGGCGTAGGCCGCGATGAGCATGCCTTCCAGCACCTGATGGGGCACGCTCTCCATGAGGGAGCGGTCCATGAAAGCGCCGGGATCGCCCTCGTCCGCATTGCAGATGAGGATCTTGCGGTCGGCGTTCTTGGCGGCGAGGAAACTCCACTTGTTTCCGGTGGGGAAGCCGCCGCCGCCCCGCCCGCGGAGGCCGGAGAGTTTCATCTCATTGACCACTTCGGCGGGGGAGAGTTTCAGAGCGTTCTTCAGTCCTTCGTAGCCCTGATGAGCGACGTAGTCCCCGAAATCAATGGGATCCACCCGTCCGGCGAGGGCGAGGACCTTCACCAGTTCCCGGGACTTGCGGCCGGCGGGGATGTCAAAGCGCTTGGCTTCGCCGAGGGCGAGGATATT
>DCGG01000102.1:3813-4084 GCA_002315455.1 Lentisphaeria bacterium UBA1784 | reverse complement strand
GTACCGGCGGAACTTCCCCTCCCCATCGGTGACCGCCACGTGGCAAAGTTCTCCGCGCCAGGCCTCCACCACCGAGCAGAAGAGATGCCGGGGCGCAAGCGTCCACTCCCCCTCCTCCGCCAGCACCGGACCGGCAGGGGTACTCAGAAGTTCCTTCAGCAGCGAAGATGCGAGATCCAGCGAAGCGGTCAATTCCGCCCGGCGCACCTTGGCCCGGGAGAGCACGTCTCCGCAGAACTCCCCGGTGATCGCGGACAGCTGGGGGACCGCC
>DCGG01000102.1:0-3796 GCA_002315455.1 Lentisphaeria bacterium UBA1784 | reverse complement strand
CCCCCGTCAGCGGGAAATCCACCGCGGCGTTGCAGGAAAGTCCGGAGGCCCGACCTGCCACGCCGACCATGCCGATCCCGGCGGCGACATCGGTGGAAACGGTCCCGGTATTCTCCAGGCGGTCCAGAACGCTGGGGGAGTCGAACATCAACTCCAGTGCGTCCTCCAGTTCCCGGCGGGAACGCTTCAGCCAAGCGGCAAGTTCTTCCAGTTCCGAAGCGGCGGGATCGGTCCCGACGCCGCCCGGCAGGATCAGGCCGCGGCCGAAGCGGTTGCCACAGAGCGTGGCCGTCATATTGAGAAATTCTCCGCGGATACGTCCGCAGAAGGAGGCCGTGGGCAGAAACGCCACGTCCCCTGCCAGCGCGCCGAGGTCGCCGGTGTGGTTAGCGATGCGCTCCAGCGCAAGCGCCAGGGTCCGGAGCCGCTGGGCCCGTTCCGGGACCCGGAGTTCCCTGCCGGATTCCAGGATCGCGGCGCAGGCGAGTGCCTCCGCACAACTGGAATCCCCGGCCGCCGTCTCCATGAGATGGAAGGTCCGCAGATCGGGTCCGCCGACGAGAGCGCGTTCCACGCCCCGGTGCTGGTATCCCAGTTCGATCTCCAGGTGGCTCACCTCCTCTCCGAAGCACTGGAACCGGAAGTGTCCCGGTTCGATCACTCCGGCGTGGATGGGCCCCACCGCAACTTCATGCACGGCGTCGCCCTTCATGGTGAAGTAGTCCGTGATCCCCGGCTTCGGAGCGGGAGTCTCCTCCCCTGCCCCGGCCGGTTTGCAGAAGCGCACCGGCTTCAGCCACGGATGGCCTTCCGGAACGATGCCGTACTCTTCGTACAACTCCCGCTCGAACAGCTGAAACGCAGGCGCTTCGCAGGTCAGCGCGGGATAGTGCGTCCCGATCCGGCATCCGGCGGCGTTCAACCGATGCGCCGCGGGATCGCCGAGGATGACGATCAGCAGAAAATTCTTATTCCCCTGCGGTCCATCCTCCGGCAGAGCGAAGAGGGCGAGCACCCGCATCCCCTCTCCGGAAACGGCATGGACCGCGGCGGAACGGAACTCCTCCGCGCCAAGGATCGGAAGATCGGTCAGCGGAAGGTTTCCGCCATTGGCAAAAACGGCAAAGGTTCCCATATCAGAAGTCCTCCAGAAGTGAAGCCGTGAGAACGATCCCGGCAAGGATGGCGATCCCGAGGGCGATACCGGGAACCCTGCAGAAACTCTCCGCCGCGGTCCGGCGCTCCGGAGCCAGTTCGGAGGGTGACCCCATGACCATCCGGAGCGCGTTGAAGGTCATGCCGGCGAATACGCCGAACAACAGCACCGTGAGCGCGATCCCCAGCCAGATGGAGCATCCGGTAATCAGCGAAAGTTCCGTGAAGAAGAGCGGCGAAGGCGGCATCCCGCAGATCATCATGATCCCGATGGTCCAGACGGCGGCGTTCTTCGGCAGGACGCCGAAGAGTCCGCTCACCTGCGCCACGTTCCGGGTGCGGGCGGCGAAAAGCAGGTTCCCCGCCGTCAGAAAGAGGGCGAGTTTGATCAGGCTGTGTCCGCAGAGGTGGATCACGGCCACCCCCGGAAAGAGACACCAGAGAATGGCGATCAGCCCCATGTGCTCCACGCTGGAGTAGGCCAGCATCCGCTTAAAATCCCCCTGCCGGATCACGAAGAACGCCGCCGCGCCGAGAGAGAGCAATCCCAGGGCGGTCAGCAACGTGTGGCAGAAGGGTACCAGCGCATCAGGGGCGCACTCCAGCACCCGGATGATCCCGAAGAAACTGCAGTTGAGCAGCGAGCCGGAAAGCAGTGCGGAGACCGCGCCCGGGGCTTCGCTGTGAGCGTCGGGCAGCCACGTGTGGAAGGGGACGAGGCCCATCTTGGTGCCGTATCCCGCCAGCAGGAAGATGAATCCCGCCTTGAACCAGCGGGGATCCAGCGTCTCCGAGATTTGCACCATGGCGGAAATATTGAGGGCGCAGTGACCTCCTTTGTCCGCCACGGCAAGGAGCATGGTGCCGAAGAGGGCAAGACCGATTCCCACCGAACAGATCAGCAGATATTTCCACATGGCCTCCAGCGAATGGGCCGAACGGTGAAAGAGGATCAGCGGCGCGCTCGCCAGAGTGGTGGCTTCCACCGCCACCCAGAGCAGTCCGAAATTCCGGGAACTCAACACCAAAGTCATGGTCCCGAGGAACCCCAGCAGGCAGACGGTGAAGGTGCGGGTCTGCAGAAAACTTTCCGCCTTGCCGCCCCCGGCGGTGTGAAGGTCCAGTTCCAGCGGGAGCCAGCGCCGGATGTACCACGCCGCTCCGCAGAAGAGGATGCTGGTCACCGTGAGAAAGATCCGGGAGAGGCCGTCCAGACCGAGCCACGCGCCGAGAAAGCGGCAGGGATCCGGATACTTCCAAGTGCAGACCGTAAGCAGAAGATGCAGGATTCCCGTGATGCAGAGAGTCCAGGTGCAGAAACTCCTCCGGTCCCGGCCCCGCATCCACACGATCCCGGCGGCGGCGAGAGGCAACAACGTCAAGATCAAAGCAAACATCACTTCACCTCCCCTTCCGCCGGAGCGGCGCTGTTTTGGGTAAGATCACTCAACTCATGGAGCCGGTCCGAATCAATGTGTGAGAACTCCCGGCTGATCTGGAACACCGCGATCCCCATGACGAAGACCAGCACGAAAACGTCCAGCAGGATCCCCAGTTCCACCAGAAATCCGGATTCGATATGCGTGCTCATGCCGAAGAGCCCGATGCCGTTTTCAAACGTCAGGAACCCGATGACCTGCGTGATGGCTTTGCGGCGCGAACAGAGGAGGAAGAGGCCCGTGAACATTGCCGTGAAGGCGACCGGAGCCCCCAGCCGGAGCGAGCCTTCCGGCAGCGTCATATTGCGGCATCCGGCAAACGCCAGCGCTCCGGCGGCAAGCACAATGAGGAGTGACGCAGTGTACCCCACCAGCGGCTCCAGTTCCCGGTTGACGTGCGCCTTGCGCATTGCCCGGTCCAGCAGTTTCGGCAGCAGCAGCGCTTTCACACCCAGACTGGCGAATGCAAGCAAGTAAAACTCAAGGCCGGGCGTGCCGGCACTCCAGTCCCGGACCGCGACCGGATAGAGCGCGATCACCACCCCTTGCAGTGCCGTCAGGCGGATGCAGTGCAGGAGACGGCTGGATGCCGTAAGCTCAATGCAGAGCAGCAGAAAGACCGCCAGCAGGATCTCGGAAAAAAACATCATGATTGATTCGGTCTCCTTCTTTCAGAACAACAGTAAGATGACGGCGAGGATGCTCAGAATTGCCGCTCCGCCCAGGAGCTGCGGAACTTTCAGGAACCGGCAGCGCGCCATGACGGACTCCACCGTGCCGACCGCCGCCGCGCAGATCAGTACGCCGATGAATTGCAGGATCAGCATCAGCACCGGATCCATGTGCGGCAGCAGGATCAGCATCCAGAAACTGAACAGCACCCACATTTTGAGGAATGCCGCATAATGGATCAGCGCAAGGTCGCTCCCGGAATGGTCAAGGATCATCGCTTCATGGATCATGGTGAGTTCCAGATGCGTTTCCGGGTCATCCACCGGAACCCGGCAACATTCCGCAAGGATGACGATGAAGAGCGAAAGGAGCATCAGTACGACCCCCGTCAGTTCCACGGCTCCCTGCACCGGGGAATTCCATACCAGCGACAGCGAAAGCGAGAGTCCGCCGGTCATCAGCACGAATGCCCCGAAGATTGCCAGAAACGCCGCTTCCGTGAAAATGGCAAATTCACATTCCCGCGCCGA
>DCGG01000107.1 GCA_002315455.1 Lentisphaeria bacterium UBA1784 | reverse complement strand
GTGGACCGACATGTACAAGCGCTTCTCCGAGGAAGCCGCCGCCGAGGGATTCACCGAACTTGCCGCGCAGTTCGCCGCCGTCGCGCAGATCGAGAAACACCACGAGGAGCGCTACCTCAAGTTGCTCAAGAACGTCGAGCAGGGCGAAGTCTTCGAGAAGATCGGCCCCAACCGCTGGATGTGCCGGAACTGCGGCCACGTCTACGTGGGCGAAAAGGCTCCGGAACTCTGCCCGGTGTGCAAGCATCCCAGAGCCTACTTCGAGATCGAAGCGCTGAACTTCTGACCGCTTCGCGCAGAAGAATAAAGGGTACCTCTAAAAATTCAAACGGATAGATTGCGAGCCTGTGGGGAAAAAGTCGCGCGTTGGGGACTTTCCTCAAAGGCCGCAAGCCGCCGGAATGAATTTTTAGAGGTGCCCTAAACGCCATAAGCCGCGGCGGATCACTCCGCCGCGGCTTTCCCTTTTTCTGGCCAGGCAAGAAGCGATAACCTACGCGAAATGGTGATATTCCCCACAAAATAACACATATTTTCCATACCCATCACGCTTGCTTTTGATTTCCGGGAGACCTATATTAAAAGCGGATAGAGAATGTGGCTTTCCGCGGAAAAACACAAAAAAACGGAGATTCTTCTCATGGGCAAGTACGGCAAGGGCGATACGAAATGGTTTCAGCACGACCGGTTCGGAATGTTCATCCACTGGGGACTTTACTCCATGCCCGCCCGGCATGAATGGTTCAAGAGCCGTTCCTTCGTCCGGGACGAGGATTATCAGATCTACTTCGACCTCTTCAACCCCGACCTTTTCGCCCCCAAAGCGTGGGCGAAATCCGCCAAGGCCGCCGGCATGAAGTACTTCGTCATCACCACCAAGCACCATGAGGGATTCTGCCTCTGGGACAGCCAATACACCGACTACAAGATCACCAACACCCCCTTCGGACGGGATGCCCTCCGGGAGATCGTGGACGCCTTCCGCGCCGAAGGGCTCCGTGTTGGCTTGTACTACTCCCTCATCGACTGGCATCACCCGGACTTCACCATCGACCAGAACCATCCCCTCCGGGACCTGCCAGCCAAAGAGCGCGACAAACTCAACGCCGCGAAAGACATGCACCGCTATGCCCAATACATGCGCGATCAGGTGACGGAACTCCTGACCCAATACGGCAAGATCGACATTCTGTGGTTCGACTTCTCCTACCCCAAGCCGGAAGGCGCCGATCCCGCCGACGACTGGAAGTGGAAGGGCAAGGACGACTGGGAATCCGAGGAACTGGTGAAACTCATCCGTTCCCTTCAGCCCGGCATCATCCTCGACAACCGCCTGAATCTCCCCGACGAAGCGGACCTCACCACCCCGGAACAGTACCTTCCCTCCCAGCCCATGGTGGACGCCGACGGCAAGCCGCTGGTGTGGGAAGGATGTCACACCTTCTCCGGGTCCTGGGGATACCACCGAGACGAGACCACCTGGAAAACGCCGAAGCAATGCATTGATCTGCTGGTCAATCTGGTCTCCGCAGGCGGCAACCTGCTGATGAACGTGGGCCCCACCAGCAGGGGTTACCTCGATTACCGGGCGGAGGAGCGCCTCGCCGCATACGCCGAATGGATGAAGTTCAACAGCCGTTCCATCTACGGATGCGGTCCGGCTCCGGCGGAGTTCGTGCCACCGCAGGACTGCCGCTACACCTACGATCCCGAGACAAAACGGCTCTATCTGCATCTTCTCGTGTGGCCCTTCAAGAGCATCCATCTGCCGGGGCTGGCAGGCAAGGTCAAATACGCCCAACTGTTGCAGGACGGCAGTGAGATCCTCCGCCGGGAAGGCGCTCTGCACCTCGCCGCCACGACGCCGGAAGGCTGCCTCACTCTGGACCTTCCCGTGCCGCCGCCTCCGGGGATCAACCCCGTCATCGAACTTTTCCTCAAATAGGAAGATTTCGGGAGAAAGCCATAGAAAAAGTCAAAAAAAAAGAGTTTCGGTCAATTGTTTTCCGGCGAAGTCCCGGTTATCTTAATCGGAGAAAACCGGATCCAATATGGAGTTTTAACTGATGAAAAACATGCTTTTTCCCACGCTGTTGTCCGCCCTCGCCATCGGGTTCTGCGCTCCGCTCTTCGGCGAAAAACTCATGGAGGAGATTCCCATCTCCGAGGTGTGGTCCGGGCACTCTGTGAACTTCTGCCTCCTGACGGAGGGAGACCGCCAGTACGCCGGCTACTACGATCAGGACCGGAATCTGGTGGTTGCCTCCCGGCGCCTCACGGAAAAGAAGTGGACGAAAAAGGTCCTGCCCACCAAGGTCGGCTGGGACTCCCACAACTTCATCACCATGGCGGTGGACGGCAACGGCGACCTCCACGTCTCCGGCAACATGCACGTGGTGCCGCTGATCTACTTCCGCACCACGGTCCCCGGAGACGTCACCACGCTCCGGACGTTCCCCATGACGGGGAAGGACGAGGAGCGCTGCACCTATCCCAACTTCTTCTTCGACAAGGACGGGAACCTGCTCTTCCACTACCGCATCGGTCGCAGCGGCAGAGGCGATGAGATCTACAACATCTATGACCGCAAGACCCATACCTGGCGCCGCCTGCTGGATACTCCCCTCTCCGACGGCGAAAACAAGGCGAGCGCCTACTTTTCCGGCCCCACCGCCGGACCGGACGGGTACATCCATTTGCTTTGGATGTGGCGCAGCGACTACGCCTGCGAGACCAACCATGACCTCAACTACGCGCGGAGCAAAGACATGGTCCATTGGGAGAGCGTGCGGGGCGAAGCGGTCCCGCTGCCCTTCCGTCCCGGAGATCCGAAACTCCTGATTTTTTCCACGGAGCCGACGGGTTCCGGACTCATCAATAACTGTTTCTCGCTCCGGTTCGACGGGCAGAAGCGCCCCCTCGTCTTCTGCCACAAGTACGATGCCGAGGGCAAAAGTCAGATCTTCGTCTCCCGGTTTGAGAAGAGCGCATGGCTGACCCGTCCCGTCACCAATTGGGATCAGCGCTGGGACTTCAGCGCGGGCGGGACCGTCGTCAAGATGGTCAACATCGGCGCTCTCGCCATCCTGCCCAACGGCAATCCGGAAATCAGCGTTTCCAGCAAATGGAGCAAGGGTCAATGCATCGAACTGGATGCCGCCACGCTGAAACCGGTGACGGTCCGCAAGCAGAAGTCCGCCGGGCCCCGCCCCGCATACAGGAAAATCCGCGGCGACTTCCCCGGACTGGAACTGCATCTTCTGCCGGGCCGGGGCACCGCAGGTCCCAACGGGGAAAAATATTACCTCCGCTGGGAGACCCTCGGCCCCCACCGGGACAAGCCCCGGAAAGGGCCGCTCCCCGAACCTTCGGAACTGACCCTCTGCGTAATCAAGGAGTAAAGGAAAATGAAACGTCCATTCCCCGTGGAAACGATCGTCCACAAGGTTTCATTCTGCGTTGTCGGCGGAGGCATTGCCGGTATGTGCGCCGCCATCGCCGCCGCCCGGAAGGGCATCAAAACCCTCATCATGCAGGAGCGGCCCGTGTTCGGCGGAAACGCTTCCAGCGAAGTGCGGATGTGGGTCTGCGGCACCCCGGGCTTCCCGGAGACCGGACTGGTGGAGGAGTTCCGGCTGGAAAACCTCTACCGCAACACGTATCCCAACTACTCGGTGTGGGACAGCATCCTCTTCGAGAAGGTCCGGTTTCAGGAGAACCTGATCAGCCTGCTCAACTGCTCCTGTCAGGATGCCGTTACCGAAAACGGCAGGATCCGTTCCGTTACCGGCTGGCAGTCCACCACCCAGACCTTCCACAAGGTGGAGGCGGACTACTTCGCCGACTGCTCCGGCGACAGCATCCTCGCGCTGCTCTCCGGCGCGGAGTTCCGCATCGGCAGGGAGACGAAAAGCGAGTTCGGCGAATCTCTCGCGCAGGACGTCCCCGACCGCAAGACCATGGGGCTCAGCTGTATTCTGCAGGCGCGGGAGACGGATTCGCCCAGGAAATTCATCCCGCCGGCGTGGGCGTATTGCTATCCCGACGACGCCAGTTTCCCCGCGCGGGGTCACAAACTGGAGAAACTGCAGAATTTCTGGTGGCTGGAGTTCGGCGGCGATCAGGACTCCATCCGGGATACGGAGGAGATCCGCGACGATCTGCTGAAGGCCGCCTTCGGCATTTGGGACCACATCAAGAACCGGGGCGATCACGGGGCTGACAACTGGGAACTGGATTGGGTCGGATTTCTCCCGGGGAAACGGGAGAGCCGCCGGTGCATCGGCGACCACATCCTCAACCAGCAGGACGTCCTCGGCGGAGGCCATTTCCCCGACACCGTCGCCTATGGCGGATGGCCCATCGACGACCACCATCCGGGGGGCTTCCGCCACGACGGACCGCCCAACACCAACATCATCCCGGAGCGTCCCTACGGCATCCCGGCGCGGTGCCTCTACTCCAGAAACGTCGAAAACCTGCTCTTCGCCGGGCGCAACATCAGCGCCAGCCACACCGCATTGAGTTCCTGCCGGGTCATGGCGACCTGCGGCACCTTGGGGCAGGCGGCAGGGACCATCGTGGCGGCGGCGCGTGGCGCTGCAACGTCATCGACCTTGATCTGAACGGCGGCACCGTCATCCTCTGGAGCGGAAACGTCAGCGGCGGTACCGTCAGCAACGGAATTCTCAGCGGCTACGGCAACGGCACGGAGTTCAATGACATCGTTCTCAGAGGCGGCACCATCGTATTCGGAGCCACCGTCAGCGGCGCCAACGTCACCGTTTCCGGCGGAAAGCTCGACGTCACCGGCATCGGCGACAACCTGAGCGGTTCTTTCATCAGCGGCGGGACCACCGTGATGGGCGGCAACTATTACAGCGCCAACAAAGGCGTTTTCGTCCGCTGGGTCAATAACGTTTACAGCAACAACGTGATCGCCGACGGTCTCATCAACGTGCAGGGCGGACATCACAAAGATGAAGTGTTCTCCGGCGGAACCGTGAAATTCACTACCAAGGACAACAGCACGGATCAGACTAAAAGCAGCGGCACCTATCTCTCCGGCGCCATCACCTTCGCCGGGAATGCCGTTGCCACGGTTGCCGCCTACACCAGCGGAGCCGCGGTTAACTACAACTGGATCGACGACTCCGCCGCCAGCTACTTCTTCGCCCTGGACGGCAGGACCGGCGCCAGCACCGTATTCATTGATGACTTCGCCTACACCAGGACCGGAGCCACCTACACCATCGACGTGGAAGCCGATCAGAAATCCGACACCTACCTCATCGTCGGCAACGCCGCCGGACTGGACGGCAAGACCTTCACTTTGCAGGTCGGAGACGTTCAGACCATCGACATCGTCGTCAACGGAGCGGAGGTGGCAGGCAAGCTCGGCACCTACACCCTCGCGGTGGACGCCAACAACAACCTCGCCCTCACCGTGGTCGCAGTGCCACTGGCTCCCGCCATGCTGATGCTGAATGGCTACATCGTCGACCGGCAGGAGTCCTTCACCAACGTCACCCTCGACGGAACCAACTATGACCGGATGGTCCTCTCCGGCGGCGCCGCCACCGGAACCATCGTCAACCCCGAGACCGACATCGAAGTCATCAACGGCTCCCTGCAGAATACCACGCTCTTCGGCGGCGAACTCCTGATCGAGACCGGCACCGTCACCGGCGTCACAGTTTCCGGCGGAACGGCCCATCTGACCAGCGGTGCCGCGACCACCGTGAAGGTCGACGTCGGGGCTTCCGCCATCATCACCAGTCAGGACATCAACGGTCTCACCATCGAGAAGACCGCCGACGTGGTGATTGACGGCGGAACCATCACCACCTTCAACGCCTCCGGTGCCCAGCTGGACATCAAGAGCGGAGCGGTGATCAACGGCGGTTCCATCTATGAAAACATCGGTATCACTAAAACGAACCCTTCGGCAGGCACCTTGATCAGGGAGGGCGCCCTCGTCAGCAACGTGATCCTCAATGGGGCGGTCGGTTCCGCGATCTACCTCTTCGGTTCCGCGCGGGACACAGTGGTGCTGGGTGCCACCAATGGCGTGAACGTCTGCGCCGGCGGCGTCATGGAAAACGCCGAGATCAGCGTCGGCATGCGCGTCTCCGGTACTCTCAGCAATGCCGAGATCAAGAACGGACAGGTCCGGACCTTCGGCGCCGGAGTTCTGAAGGGGACCATCAACGTCTCCAAGGGCGGCTCCGTTGACCTCGCGTACGCCAGCGGAAAGATCGCCGGAACGCTGAACCTGCTGGATTCCACGACCTACCTGCGGGTCTATCACAACAACGCCACCCTCGATTCCATGATCACCGGGGGAGCCATCGTCAACGCCTGTGAAGGCAGTTACATCGGCGACGCCACCGCCACCGCCAACCTCACCATCAACGGCACCATCAACCTCAGCGGCGCCTATATCAAAAACAGCACGCTGTCGGCCGGACATGCGTGGATCTTCGGCGATAATGCAAGTCTGAACTTCGACCTCGCCACGGTCGCGGCAGGAGGGACCGCCTACGTCGGCAGTTACAACAACCTGAACAAGGCGAAAGATGCCACCGTCGGCGAAGCCATCACCATCACGGCGCATTTCGGGGTTTACACGGGGGATTACGTCCTCTTCGGGGATGCTTCCGAGTTCAGCACCCGGAGCCAGA
>DCGG01000109.1:2014-7529 GCA_002315455.1 Lentisphaeria bacterium UBA1784 | reverse complement strand
GCGCAATCAGGGAGTTTGCAGACTTATTTTCCCGTTTTACAGTTTGATGCTCTCGATGCTGTCCACGATCTGCTGGAGGAGTTCGCCGTAGTTGGTGATCTTGCGCTCCTCCGCTTCGGCCAGTTCCCGGGTGGAACTGGTGGCCGGGCCGGAGGGGGCAAAAACCGTACAGCTGTCCGGGACCTGCACACTGGACATCCCCATGGTGCCGATCTCCTCCGCGATGCGGATGGTCTCCAGCTTGTCCGCACCCACGATAGGCCGCAGGATCAGCATATCCACCGCCGCGCTGATGGTGTCCATGTTGGAGAGGGTCTGGCTCGCCACCTGTCCCAGTGCATCCCCGGTAACGAGGGCGCCGCAGTGGGTACGGCGGGCCACCATCTCGGCGATGCGGAGCATGGCCCGCCGGTAGAGCACCGTGCGGAACCGCTCCTTGCAGCAATCCCGGATGGCCTTCTGCATCTCGGAGAGATTGACCAGATGGAGAGTGCCGTTTTTTTCGTACTTCCCGATGAAGCGGGCGATTTCCGTCACCTTTTCCGTTGTTTCCGGAGGCGTATAGGGCGAACTGTGGAAGGTGATGAAGTCCGTGGGCGATCCCCGCTTCATGATGAGGTAGGCTGCCACCGGCGAATCGATCCCGCCGGAGAGCAGGGTCAGCACCTTGGGATTGCATCCCACCGGCAGGCCGCCGGGAGAGGGCCACTTGTGGAAAAAGAGCACCGCGAACTCGTCCCGTACCTCCACTCCGAGGGTCAGTTCGGCGTCGTCGAGATCGATGGTGAAAACGTCGTTGCCCACGGCACCTGCGATGGCGCTGATGAGGTCGATCTCGATCTCCTTGCTGGTCAGGGGGAAGCGCTTGTTGCTCCGGCGGGCGCGGATGCGGAAGGTGACCTTCCCCGCCGGCTCCCGGAAGGGCGCGAAAACGGCCGGAGCCATGTCGCAGGCCGCCTGCCGGATGACGTCCATATCCACCGGGAGAAGCCGTGCAGGCGAACTGGATTCCAGCCCGAAGGCCCGTTTCAGCCGCAGCCGGATCGCCTCCAGTTCCGCGTCGGTGAAGTCGGCGTTATCCTCCTTCTCCACCCAGAAGCGGCCCCGGACCCGGCGGACTTTGCACCCGGGTACGTCGGCCAGCAGATGCCGCATGTTCTCATGGAGACACCGCTCGAACATGCCGCGGTTGTTGCCTTTGGTGGCGATCTCGTGGTAACGGCAGATCACGCAGTTGTACACAGTCCGCTCCGTTTCATTCTGGCCAGCGCCTCCTTGAGGTCCTCGCGGCTGGTGGCGTAGCAGCACCGGACGAATCCGGTTCCTCCGGGACCGAAGGCGCTGCCCGGGACCACGGCCACGTGTTCCCGTTTCAGGAGTTCGGAGGCGAACTCCACGTCGTCCATGCCGCTCCCCTTGATGGAGGGAAAGGCGTAGAAAGCCCCTTTGGGCATGAGGCAGGGCAGGCCCAGTTCGTTGAGTTCCTTTACGAAGAAATTGCGGCGGAGCCGATAGCTCTCGCGCATTTTGAGCATCTCTTTCTCGCCCCGGTTCAAGGCTTCCAGTGCGGCCTCCTGCGCCACGGTGGAGGCGCACATGATCGCATACTGGTGGATCTTCATCATGCCATCGATGATCTCCTTGGGGCCGCAGGCGTATCCCACACGCCAGCCGGTCATGGCGAAGGCTTTGGAGAAGCCGTGGAGGAAGATGGTCCGTTCGGTCATCCCCGGCAGGGATGCGATGGAGGCGTGCTCTTCGTCGTAGGTGAGTTCGGAGTAAATCTCGTCGGTGATGACCACGAGGTCGTGTTTCTTTGCGAGGTCGGCCACGGCCCGGAGATACTTCATGGGCATGGTAGCTCCCGTGGGATTGCAGGGGAAGTTCAGCAGGATCGCCTTGGTCCGGGGAGTGATTTTCGCGGCCAGCGCCTCCGGCGTGATGGCGAAACCGTCCTCTACGCGGGTCGTCACCGGCACCGGGACACCGTGGGCCATGACGATCTCCGCCGGATAGGAGACGTAACAGGGCTCGGTGTAGATCACCTCCTCACCGGGATTCAGCAGGGTACGGAGGGTGAGGTCCAGCGCTTCGCTGACGCCGACGGTGACGATGCACTCCCTGGCCGGATCGTAACTTGCTCCGTAGTGTCGTTCCACGTAGGAGCAGATGGCCTTGCGGAGCGAAAGCATGCCGAGGTTGGAGGTGTAGGCGGTATGGCCCCGCTCGATGGAGTAGAGTCCGCTCTCCCGGATGCACCACGGCGTAGTGAAATCCGGTTCGCCGACGCCGAGGGAGATCACGTCGTCCATGGTATTGACGAGGTCGAAGAACTTGCGGATACCGCTTTTCGGCAGGGTGCGGATGTGGTCCGCAACGAAATCAGAAGCTGACTTTGAGGCGCTCATATTCTTCGTCGTCCTGCATGATCCGGCCGGACTCCTTGTATTTGCGGAGCATGAAGCCGGTGGAGGTGGAAAGCACACCGTCGATGGTGGCCAGACGGGAGGCGACGAAGTTTGCCACCTCCTGCAGGGAGTTGCCCACCACGGTCAGCTGAAGGTCGTAACTGCCGGAGATGAGGATGAGGTCCGTCACCTCCGGGAACTTGGCGATGCGCCGGGCCACGGAGTCGAATCCGCCCTCCCGCTTGGGGGTGACCCGGACTTCGATGAGGGCTTTGACCCGGTTGTCGGAGAGTTCCGCCTCGTTGAGGATCGCGGTGTAGCCGCAGATCACGCCGGACATCTCCAACTCCTTGATCCCTTTGCGGACCTCCTCCACGGAGGCGCCGGTGCGTTCGGCCAGTTCTTCCAGACTCATCCGGGCGTTTTCCCGGAGCAGTTCCAGTATGATTTTTTTCATGTTCTATTTTCCCATGGTGAAGAAGAGAAGCGCGAAGAGCGCTCCGTTATAGATAAAACTGTCCAGCACGTCGCAGATGCCGCCCATGCCGGGGATCCAACTGCCGGAATCCTTCACTTCCGCGGCGCGCTTCAGGGCGGATTCCGTGAGGTCCCCGAAGAAACTGCCGACGGCAAGCACGATCCCGGAGATCAGCGCGAAGTACCAACTGATCCCGCTGGCTGGCATCAGCGCGAAAGCCACTCCGGTGGAGAGCGCCATGCCACCCGCAAATCCCTCCCAGGATTTCTTGGGGCTGATGCCGGGGGCGATCTTGTGGTTGCCGCCGGGAAGATATTTTGCCGTGAGCATTCCGGCGATGTAGCCGCCGGTGTCCATGGACTTGGTCACGAGGATGAGGAAGAGCAGGGGATTGACGCCCGCCTTGGGGAAGTGTTCCGTATAGAAAACTTCGCAGAAAAGCAGCGGGATCAGCACCCAGAAGGCCATGGCGAAACTCCCGAGAAGTCCCTTGAAGACTTCGGTTTTCCGGCAGAGGACAGCGATCCACGGCGCGAAGATCAGCGCCAGCAGCACAAAGTATCCGATGCCGGCGGCAAGAGCGAGGTGCGCGCCCCGGAGCAGGACGGTGGTGAACATCCCCGTCAGAAGCAGGGCCGCCGCCGCCGTCACCTTGGGGTAAACCGGAAATACCAGTTTGCGGGCGAGACAGGAGAGTTCATAGGCGGCGGGCGCGCCGATCAGCGTGACCAGCGCGAAGAAAACCTGCTGTCCGCAGCGGCAGAAGAACACCGTTGCCACCAGCCCGAGAAGCAGAGGAAAACTGATCAGACGGGATTTCAGCACGGGTCACTCCCCCTTTCCGAAGGCCGCCTGTTCCAGAGCGATGCACAGCGTGTGGTAGATCTTGATGTGTTCCTCCTGGATGAGGTAGGTCTCGGATTCCGGGACCGCGAGGACGATATCCGCAAACTGCTCGCAGGCGCCATGCTTGTTGCCGGTGAACAGAATGGTGGTGATACCTTTGGCCCGGGCTGTCAGGAAGGCCGCCCGGATGTTTTTGGCTCCGCCACCGGTGGAGATGCCAATGAAGACGTCTCCCGCGGTTCCCTGCGCCCACAACTGCTGGGCGAAGACGAGGTCAGGATCCACGTCGTTGGCGAAAGCGGAACAGAGTCCGGGGTGGGAGAGCAGCGACAGGGCGGGCAGGCCTTCCTGCAGTTTCTCCGCGATGGCGGCGCCCTCCGCTCCGGAGCGTTCCAGAAACCTTGCTTTCTCCTCTGCGGAGAGGGGACGGCGGGATTTGAAGCCCTTCAGCAGTTCGCCGCAGATATGATCGGCATCGGCGGCGCTTCCGCCGTTGCCTGCCAGCAGAAGTTTGCCTCCGGCGCAGTAGGAACTCCAGATCGCCTCCAGCACCGCGATGAAGGCGGCCTTGACGGGAGCCAGCATGGGAGAACGGGCGACCAGAGCCGCTCCGGCATTCTCGAAAATCGGATTCATACAGTGCTGTCCTTTCTCTGAAAGCCGTTGAAAGGGTTCTTCAACGGAGTACTTCTATTAAAATACTGTCAGGTCGCGGCTTTTTCAAGTGATTTTTTCGTTATTCCTTGCCGGTGCTGCCGAAACCGCCGGTCCCTCTGCCGGAATCCGAGAGCGCATCCGCCGGGACCAGTTCCGCTTCTGCGAGGCGGGCGATGACCATCTGGGCGATCCGGTCCCCCCGGGAGACGTGAAAGACCTCCCGTCCGGCGTTGTAGAGGATCACCCCCACTTCGCCCCGGTATCCGGCATCGATGGTGCCGGGGGAGTTGGTCAGCATCAGGTCGTGTTTCAGGGCGAGGCCGCTGCGGGGACGCACCTGTGCCTCCCAGCCGGGAGGCAGTTCCATGAAGATGCCGGTGGGGACGAGGGTGCTTCGTCCCGGGACGAGGTCCAGATCGATCCTGGAACGGAGATCGGATGCGGCGTCATCGGGGTGGGCTTTGCGGGGAAAGAGGTCCTGGCACCCTTCCTGCATGCGGATCTTGATCTGTGTCATCGGGACAACTCCGGGTTTTCGGTTATGATCTTTTTGAGCATCTGCGCCAATTGGTCGGGGCAGCTGGTGGATTTTTCTCCGCAGCAAATGCCGGAGAGAAGTTCTGCGGCTTCCGCCGGGCGCTTCCCCCGGACCAGCACTGCGACCGCGGCGAGGGAACCGGGACAGCCGCCGTTGAAATGGACGCTTGCGATGCGTCCTGCCTGCAGAGTGAGGTCGATGCTCTCACTGCAGACTTCGGGGGAATTCGCAAAGTGGTATTCTTTGGTGTCCGGCATTGCGTCACTCCTGTCGGCATGGAAATCAACTTCTGCATTCCACAGGGTATGTCCGGGGCGTTCCGTGAGGCCGAGACCACGGTAGAAGCCTTCGCTTCCGGGGACTCCCACGATGCCGATCCAGTCCAGCCCGGCCTTCCTGCCCTCGGCGACGGCGTACCTCACCAGCCTGCCGCCGATGCCCTGCCTGCGGAACTCCGGATGGACCACCACGTCCTGAACGTATCCGTCGGAGGTCCCGTCGGAGATCAGCCGGGCGAACCCCGCCAGTCTCCCGCCGGAGAAGGCGCCGACCGCCACCGTGGAACCCTTCAGTGCGGCGGGCAGAAAC
>DCGG01000109.1:1282-1995 GCA_002315455.1 Lentisphaeria bacterium UBA1784 | reverse complement strand
CCCGGCTCCTCTCTGCCCACCCAGCCGGCACATCGGTAGAGTTCCAGAAGTTCCCGGAGCGCGCCGGCGTCCCCAACGGGAAAACGCCGCAGTTCCACGGGGAACGACATCACTTCTCCCCTGCGTTGGCCTTGCGGACCGCTTCGTAGGCGGCGTCGAACCGCTGAAACGCCTTCTCCATGTCGGCGAGGGCGAAGAATCCGCAGCCGAGGATCTCGTTGCGGGCTTTGTCAGGGTCCAGTTTTTTCTCCGCGGCCTTGGCTTCGGACTTGGCGAAGTTGCCGAGGATGGCGGCTTCCAGTTCCGCCGCGAGCGAAGCGGCGGGTGCGGGTGCGGCGGAAAGTCCTTCCAGTTCCTCTAGCGCCCGGTCGAAATCCGCGGCGGCGGTACGGGTGTACTTCTCCAGTTTCGCGGCTTTGTCGGGATCGTCTCCTGCGAGAAGCGCGGCGCCCTGCTTGAGTTTCTGGAAGCCTTCCAGTTCGGCGTCCACGGGCATCTCGGCCCCTTCCGCGCCGGAGAGAACGGCGGCCAGTTTCAGGGACACGAGGCGGTAGTTATCGAACTTGCGCCCGGCTTCGGCGCGGCGTCCGGCGGTTGCGGCCTTGTCGAAACGCTCGAAGGCCTTGCGCTCCTCGGCAAAGGTGGAGCGGCATGCGATCTTGCGGAGTTCCTCGCGGATGGCGGTCACGCGGGCACCGGCTCCGGCGGGTGCG
>DCGG01000109.1:0-1241 GCA_002315455.1 Lentisphaeria bacterium UBA1784 | reverse complement strand
AGAGGGCGCGGCTTTGGGCCTCTTTTTCGGCACCGGCGGCCTTCAGCCCGTCGAAGAACTTCTCCATGGCGGCGTTGAAGCGCTGATAAAGTTCATGCTCCTGCTTGCCGGCGCTGGGGATACCCCGGAACTCCTCCCGGAGGGCCTTGGCACTGCGGACGTCGGTGAGAGCTTCGGCCCTGACGATCAAAGCCTCCTTGGCTTCTGCGGCGCTCTTGCTCTGGGCGTCCCGCTTGGAGAAGTATTCGCTGCGGGCGGTGAAGAACTTGTCCGCAGGAGCCCGGAAGGCCGCGAAAAGTTCCTTCTCCTTGGCGCCGCAGAGGGGGAGGGCCTTCCACTTGGCCTGCAGATCCCGGAAGGCGGCGGCGCCCTCGTTCCAATGGGTGGAATCGGCCAGTCTGGCGGCTTCTTCGCAGAGTTTCTGTTTTTCGGCCTGCGCCTGTTTCTGCTCCTGACGGCGGAGGGAGAAACTCTCGTCCACCCGGTGCTGAAGGGCGCGGGTCAATTCCAGATAGCGGGCGTTGATCTCCTCGTTTTTCTCCCGGGGGACGCTGCCGAGGGTTTTCCACTTCTCCCGGATGGAGACGAGGGGTTTGGCGGCCTTGAAGATCTCCACGGGGGGGAGTTCCATCAGTTTTTCCAGTTCGGTGCAGAGGTCCAGTTTCAGGGTATAACTCTCCCACCGGGCGAAGTCCAGCGTTTCGTAGTGGCGGGCCAGTTTGGCGGAAGCCTTGTGGAGGAGTTCCTGCCAGCGCTTTCGTTCCGGAGCGGCCAGTTCGCCGAGCGCTGCGATCTTTTTCTCGAACTCCTCCTTGCGGTCGTGGAGGGGCGCGACATTCTCGCCGTCGCAGAGGACGGAGAATTCGTCGCAGATGGCATTGGCGGCGGCGGCGCGTTCGTTCAGCGCCTGCACCTCGGCCGCCAGCTTGGCGCGGATGGGTTCCAGCCGGGCGGAGAAATCCGCGAGTTCAGCGGGGAGGTCGGCTCCCTCCGCGGTGAAGGCGGCGAAATGTTTGGCCAGCGCTTCGGCCTCCTGACTTGTGGCGAGTTCCCCGGCGGCCGCGAGGGCATCCAGTTGCTTCAGCAGTTGAGCGCCCTGTTCTTTGCGGCGGGCGAACTTTTCCTCGCCGGCGGCGGCGGCGGACTTGGCTTCGGCGAAGCGCTTGTCCAGCAGTTCGGAGAATTCCGGCGGCAGTTCCGGGGCTTCGGAGTAGGCCTTGGCGATCCGTTCGATCTCGGCC
>DCGG01000063.1 GCA_002315455.1 Lentisphaeria bacterium UBA1784 | reverse complement strand
CTCACCGCCGACTGCACCGATCTCAAGATCGACGACTTCGAGGATCTGCGCAACCACAAGTCCTACAAGGACAAACTCTTGCAGATCCGCCCCGCCTTTGGCGGCAACATCATCGCGACCATCGTCAATACCTGGGACGATCCCCAGATGGTGACGGTCCGCGAGGGCGTCATGAAACTCGGCACTCCCGCCCCCGGCCGCAAGGGCGAGGTGGAGGAGGTCAAAGTCCAACTCTCCGATGCGGAGACCGTAGTGGAGGTCCTCGAGCGGGTCCGCGCCGACAAAGAGGTGGATCTCAAGTCCGCCCAGATCATTGTCGCCGGCGGTTATGGCGTCGGTTCCAAGGCGAATTTCAAACTGATCCACGATCTGGCGGAAGCCATCGGCGGCGAAGTGGGAGCCTCCCGCGCAGCCGTGGATGCCGGTTGGATCAGCCACGATCATCAGGTCGGTCAGACCGGCGTCACGGTCCGGCCCCGGCTCTACATCGCCTGCGGCATCTCGGGAGCCATCCAGCACCGGGCAGGCATGGCGGAGTCCAAGAAAGTCATCGCCATCAACACCGATCCCGGCGCGCCGATTTTCTGCTGTGCCGACTATTCCATCGTCGGGGACCTCAACACCGTGATCCCGGAAATGATCAAGGCCTTCAAGGCCAAACAGGACTGAACAGGAGATATCGGACATGGCAAACTTTCTGAAAGACAATCCGGATCTGGAGTTCGTCCTCGACACTCTCGAACTCAAACCTGTCACCGACCTGCTGGAGAATGGTTACGCCTTCTCCCGGGATTATGAAAATGCCCCCCGGAATTACGAGGACGCCCATGACAACTACCGCCGTTCGCTTGACGTAGTGGGGGAGATCTGCGGAGACCGCATTGAACCCCGGAGCCGCGAAGTGGATGCCAACGGTCCCACCTGCGTCAACGGCGTGGTCACCTACAATCCGCTGACCCTCCTGAACCTGAAAGATTTAAGTCAGGCGGGCGTGATGGGAGTCACCCTCGGCCACAAGTACGGCGGTCTGAATTTCCCCGTCACCATCTATACCATGATGACCGAAATGGTCTCCCGCGCCGACGGTTCTCTGCAGAACATCTTCGGTCTGCAGGATATCGCCGACACCATCAGCCGCTTCGGCAACGATGAGCAGAAGGATAAGTACCTGCCGCTCTTCTCCGCCGGAAAAGTGGATGGCGCCATGGACCTTACCGAGCCGGACTTCGGCTCCGATTTGCAGTCGGTCCGCCTCCGCGCATGGCAGGACGAGAACGGCCAGTGGTATCTCAACGGCATGAAGCGCTTCATTACCAACGGTTGCGCGCAGGTCCATCTGGTCCTCGCCCGCTCCGAGGAAGGAACCACCGACGGCCGCGGGCTCTCCATGTTCATCTGCGAGAAGTGCCCCCAGTTGGTGGTGCGCCGCATTGAGAACAAACACGGCATCCACGGCGTCGCCACCTGCGAACTGCAGTTCAACGACGTCCCTGCCCAACTCTGCGGCAAGCGCCGCATGGGTCTGATCCGCTACGTCATGAGCCTCATGAATGGTGCCAGGGTGGCCATCAGTGCGCAGGCAGTGGGCATCGCCGAAGCCGCCTTCCGGGATGCCCGCAAGTACGCCGCAGAACGGGAACAGTTCAAGAAGAGCATCGACCAGTTCCCGGCGGTCTATTCCATGCTCAGCTCCATGAAGGTGAAGCTGACCGCGGCCCGCGCGTTGCTCTACGAGACCACCCGCGTGGTGGATCTGCGAAATGCCTATACCCGACTTGCGGATCAGGAGAATCCCACCCCCGAGGTGCGGAACCTTTCCAAGTATTACACCAAACTGGCGGCGGTCCTCACCCCCATGTGCAAAGCCCTTGCCACGGAGTCCGCGAACCAGATCGCCTACGACGGTCTGCAGATCCACGGCGGTGCCGGATACATGAAGGACTTCAACGCGGAACGCTACAGCCGGGATGCCCGCATCACCAACATCTACGAAGGTACCACCCAGCTTCAGGTGGTGGCGGCCATCGGCGGGATCGTTCAGCACGATCTGGATCAGCGTCTGGATGAGCTGTTTGCCATTCCGCTGGATGAAAAGGGAACTGCGCTCCGAACTCAGCTGGCGGAAGGTCGCAAAATGCTGGACGAGGCGATCATCTTCGTTTCCGGACGGAAAGATCCGGCTTATCACGATCTGATGGCCCGTGCGCTGGTGGAAATGCAGACCATTGTGCTGGTGGGAGCGCTGCTTCTGCGAGACGCCGCCCTCTGCGCCGATCGCGCCCCCATCGCGGAGCGGTACATCCTCGACGGCATGCTGGAGTTGAAACAGCGCAGTCTGCGCGTGACCTCCGGGGACGGGGTTCTCATCACCAACAATCGTGACATCATCGACTATTGAACCATATTTCAATCCATATAAAGGAGATACCATGAACAACAGTTACCTTGCCCGTGCAAAAGAAAACATTCCGGATTCCCAGATCCTGGCTGTGGTCGCGGCGAAACGCGCCAAACAGCTTGCGCTGGGTGGACGCCCCATGATCAAATGCGACATGACCAATCTGCTGGACGTGGCGCTGCTGGAGATCGCCGAGGGTCTTCTGACCTACGAGTTCCCCTCTGCCGAAGAGATGAGTGCGGAAGCCGCAGAAGCGGTCGCCGTTGCGGAGAAACCGGCGGAAGAGCAGCAGTAAATTCCTGCTGACACGGCGGAGAGTTCCCACTTTGCTCTCCGCGCCCAAAGGGACTGCGGAAAAATTTTCTGCAGTCTCTTTTTTATACAGATGGCAGGAACATCTGCCGATCCGGCAGACGATTTTCTTATGATTTCAAACCGTATCCGGGTTGTAAATCCAGCAAGCGGTGCTATATTTACACCATAGGGGAGCGATGGTGAAACATCCGGTACCGGAATTTGTGCGTCCCCCGTTTTTCCGGCTTTCACCTCTCTCTGCACTTCATGGAGGAAAAAATGATAAGAACCACGTATTCCATTCTGTCCCTGCTTCTGCTCTTTTCGGCGGGAGCCCTCCCCGCGGCAACCACCTGGTACGTCTCCCCCTTGGGAAGCGACTGGATGGACGGCGGTAAGGCGACTCCTTTCCGTACCATCGCCTACGCCATGAAACTGGCTCAAAACGGAGATACCATCCACCTCACCCCCGGGATCTATCAGGAACACGTCCGTTTCAAACCCGGCTTCTCCATCACCTTGGAGGGGACCCCGAAAGCGATTTTAGACGCCTCTGACCTCAAGTATAAACCGACGTGGTCCCGTTCGAAGGATATGCCGGACGGCACATGGGAAACCCCCGCGCAGGAGGAGTTCCGCACCATCACCGTCGACGGGAAATGGCTCACCATGCTCAACTATAAGCGGGTCAGCCAGGAAGCCGCCGCAAAGATGCCGCGGCGTTCCTATGGGGAGGAGGTCCGGCAGGAGATCGACGGCAAACTGGTCAACATCTGGGATTACAATACGATCTTCGACAGGGGCGCAGGCAAATACGGCTGGCTGGGGATCCACCGGATCGGCATGTATCATCCCAAGAAGAAAGTGATCTATTTCCGGGATGAGAAAAATGCGGAACCAAATGACCTGAAGTTCACCTTCTCCCGTCAGAACGATCCGGCTATCCGGCTCCATGGTGCCGACGGATGCGTCATCCGCGGCATCACCATCCGCAACGCCACGACCGGCATCGAAATGATCCGGGCCAACCGCGCCATTGTGGAAGATTGCAATTTCCTGCTCTGCGAATTCGGCGTCCGCATCAAGGAGGAGTGCAACGACTGCAAAGTCCGGAGTTGTTACTTCACGTTGCCCTCCTGCTCCGTCACCGATCCATGGGCAAAGGAGTCGTGGGACACGTGGAAAGCCCACAAAGTCGGCGGATACTACGACCGAATCGCCATCTACGTCGAGAGTTCCGGCGACCGTCACGAGATCCACGACAACCGCATTGTGGATCATTGGGGCGGCATTCAGGATGCCTTCGACCACACGAAGCGCCCCGGCCAAGTTACCTTCAACCGGGACCTCAACGTCCACCACAACCGCATTCACATCATCACCGACGATGCGCTGGAACCCAATGGCTCCGGGATCAACGGACGCTGGCACCACAACATGGTTTCCCGGAGCCGTTGCGCCGTCCGCCTGAAGGATATTTTCCACGGTCCGTTCTTTGCCTACAACAACCTCCTTTGGGACAATAAGGAGGACTTCCGAAACTTCGGCTGCGCCGATCTGCGGAAAGCATGGCTCTACGTCTACAACAACACCAGTTCCTCTCCCACCGCCATCACCAACAACGGCGTTCCGAAAAACGTGGGGACCCCGAATTACTTCTACGTGAACAACGTCTTTCTCTGCGAATCATGGTTCCGCGGGAATTTCGCCGATCCTGACTGGCACGGGGATTTCAACGTGTACCTCCGGAGGGGCGGATCCCCGGACTGGGCCAAGTCCAAAGCCTTCGCCCGGAAACTGGGCATTGATCTCCACAGCAAATGGATCGAAGGACTCTCCTTTGAAAAAGAGTGGAATATGCTTCTGATTCCCGATGAGTATCGGAAGTCCGACACCGATCCCGAGAAGTTCTGCGGACGCGACCTCCCCGGCATCGACCGAGCCAAACCCTTCTATTCCGGAGCGTTGCGCCCCGGCGAAAAACTCCCGACCATTCCCCGTCCCCGCTACGAGGCAACAGACGAGCAATAGTAAATAACGAAAACAACCGGAGGTCCTTCATGAATCGGAAGAAACTTCTCACCTGCATGGCGGCAACCGCGCTGATCTTCTCCGCAGCGGCAGATCCCCAGTACAAGACGCCGGAGACCAGCAAACTCTTCCGCAAGACCGTCTCCCCTGACGGCGTGGTCTCCTATCTACTGGAAAAACGCGTCGCCGAAAACCAGCAGAGTTTTTACTTCACGCAGAAATCCATGAGCGAGGACGGGCGATTTCTGCTCTTCTACGCCTCCCAGTCCCGGGGCAAAAAGCGGCAGGTCGCCATGATCGACTTCAAGAACGAATCCATGCGTATCCTCGGCGCCGAACACGGCCAAGCCAACATCCCCGGCTTCGACACGGAAAACAACAAACTCTACTACATCAACCATGACGGCATCTTCATGCGGGACCTCAACACCGATCCCATGAAGGAAATCAAACTCTGCCCCATCCCCGCTGAACTGAAGGCCATGGGAACGATCCGCCACTACTGTACGCACGTCACCCTCAGCAAGGACCGGCGCAAGATGT
>DCGG01000172.1:1074-5005 GCA_002315455.1 Lentisphaeria bacterium UBA1784 | reverse complement strand
TTTCCCGCAAAAAACACCGCTGAAACACGCAGAAACCGTCTTCTCTCATCCTCTTATATATCATACACGCACGCAAAAGAGATCCTTCAACTTGTTTTATGGGGGGTGATGGGTTATATTAATGAATAAGCATACGCATCGTCAAAAGACAGAAATGTCAAATATATAAGCAAACAGGGGGTATTTTCCATGGAAATGGCGATTCTTGCACTTCAACTGGGTGTGATCATCTTCGCGGCGAAGTTCTGCGGCGACCTTGCAAAGAAATGCAAAATGCCCTCTGTGCTCGGCGAACTCCTCGCCGGCATTCTCATCGGCCCCTATGTCCTCGGCCGGATCGGGATCCCGCTGGAAGGGCTCTGCAACGGGCTCTTCCCCCTGGATGACGGACAACTTTTCAGTCAACGCTATCAGAACCTCTACGCCTTCTCCACGGTAGGGTCCATCATTTTGCTTTTCATGTCCGGTCTGGAGACCGACCTGCGGATGTTCTTCCGCTACAGCGTCGCCGGGACCCTCGTCGGCATCGGCGGCGTAGTATTCTCCTTCGCATTCGGAGACTTCCTCGGGACGGTTCTGCTCCGTTCCGGTTTCATGGATCCCCGCTGCCTCTTCCTCGGCATCCTCTGCACGGCCACCAGCGTCGGCATCACCGCCCGGATCCTTTCCGAACGGCGGCAGATCGACTCCCCGGAGGGCGTCACCATTCTCGCCGCGGCGGTGATCGACGACGTGCTGGGCATCGTCTGTCTCGCCATCGTCATGGGGATCGTCACCATCAGTTCCGACGGCGTGCAGTGGGGCGCCATCGGAGCCATCGCCCTCAAATCCTTCGGCATCTGGCTGGGCGCCACCGTTCTCGGACTGCTGCTCGCCCGCCACATCGCAAAGTTCCTGCGCATCTATGACAATCCCACCATTTTCGCCACGCTCTCGCTGGGATTCTCCCTGCTGGTCGCCGGACTCTTCGAGGAGGCCGGCCTCGCCATGATCATCGGTGCCTACGTCATGGGGCTGAGCCTCTCCAAGACGGACGTCTCCTTTGCCATCCGCCCGAAACTGGAAGTCCTGTACGCCTTCCTTGTGCCGGTGTTCTTCGTGGTCATGGGTATGCTGGTGGATATCCGGGTCTTTCTGGACGGCGAGGTCCTCTGCTACGGGCTGATTTACTCCGTCCTCGCGGTGCTGGCCAAGGTGATCGGCTGCGCCCTCCCCTCGCTCTTCATGAACTTCAACGGCGTCGGCGCCCTCCGGATCGGTTGCGGCATGATCCCCCGCGGAGAAGTTGCGCTGATCATCGGCGGCATCGGAGCCGTCACCCCCATGATCCTCAACGGCGAGAAGACCATGATCCTCGATGCAAGGCTTTTCGGCATTGCCATCATCATGACCATCGCCACCACGCTGCTGGCGCCGCCGTTGCTGACACTCGTCCTGAACATCCGGAAGAAGGGCATCCGCAAGGAGGTCAAGGATACCACCAGCGCCCACGTGGATTTCGACTGTCCCTCGGAGACCATCCTGAAGTTGGTGGTGGACAAGCTCTATTCCCGCTTCGAGAGCGAAGGTTTCCTCATGAGTTCTCTGGACAAGGAGACCGGTATGATGCATCTGCGCTACGACAATCTCTCCTTCACCATGACGGCGCATTCCAAGGGGATCCACTTCGAGATTGCGCCGGAAGAGGTGGTTTACATCCGCTCCATGCTCTATGAGACCGTGGTGGACCTCCACCATACTCTGGAAAAACTGAAGAGTCTGGCCAAGCCCGACGAGATCCAGCGGGACCTCTTCGTCGCCGAAAAGGAGGCCACGGCCAAGTCCAGCAGCGACATCTCCCTGATCGAACGCCATCTGCAGGAAAAGTGCATCATCATGGACCTGAAGGCCAATACCAAGGAAGGCGTTTTCGCCGAACTCATCGACCTGCTCCGGGCCGAAACCGGCGCCGTCAAGGACCGGGACATCTGCCTCAAGGACGTTCTGGACCGGGAACAGGTAGTCACCACCTGTCTGCAGGACGGTCTTGCCATGCCTCACGCCAAGACGGACGGCGTCACCACCATGGTGACGGCGGTGGGCATCCGCCGGGGCGGTTACGATTTTGACGCCATGGACGGGAAGCCGGTCCAGATTTTCTTCCTCTGTCTCTGCCCCAAGGAGGCTTACAGTCCCTACATCAAATTCATCGCGGCCATCACCAAGGTGCTGGCGAAGGCAGGGAAACTGCAGGAAGCCATCAATGCGCCCACGCCTGCCCGCCTGATGGCGACGCTGGCGGACAAAGAGTGACGCAGAATCCGGAAATATGAGCACAAGCCCGACAGTACACATCCTCTTCTGGGGAACTTTTCTGATCATCGGAGCGCTCTCCAACAAGATCAGCCGGAGGTTCAACCTTCCGGTGATGCTGATGTTCCTCGGGTTGGGTCTGTTTCTCGGAAGTGATAATCGCGAAGGGCTGACCATCGCCAATCAGAATCTGCGGTCGTTCATCAATTTCTTCGGCACCGTTGCCATGTGCTTCATCCTCTATGCAGGCGGATTCGGAACAAAGTTCAGTTCCGTCCGGAAAGTCCTGCTGCCGGGCGGTGTCCTCGCTGTTTTCGGAGTTCTCTTCACCGCGCTGACGCTGGGCGGGATCTTTTTCGGGCTGAGCCGATGCTTAAATCAGAGGGTGACTTTTGTTGAATGTCTCCTCTTCGGATCGCTGATCTCTTCCACCGATGCCTCTGCAGTATTCTCCATTCTGCGCGGGAAGGGAATCGGTCTGAAGGGAGACCTCGCGCCCTTGTTGGAACTGGAATCCGGCAGCAACGACCCCATGGCGGCGATCCTGACCATCTTCATGCTTTCGCTCGTTCAGGGGAAAGGGGAGTTTTCATGGATGGTACTGCCATGGCTTTTCTATGCTCTGACCGTCGGCGTTGTGATCGGCATCCTCGTCGGATTCCTCGGCCAATATCTCTTCCGCCTGAAACTGGAATACGATGGTCTCTACTTCGTTTTCGGCGTAGGGCTGGTGCTGTTGAGTTACGGCGTGGCGGACACAATGGGGGCCAACGGATTCATGGCGGTCTACGTCTGCGGCATGGTCATGGGCAACATGCGCTTTTACCTCCAGAAAGGACTGAACCAATTCTGCGACGGGATCTCCTGGCTGATGCAGGTGGCGCTGTTCTTGCTGCTAGGCTTTCTGGTGGACACCAATAACCTGTTCACCCGCGACAACATCATTCAGGGGCTGGTAGTTGCAGTTTCCATGATGCTTCTGGCACGGCCGCTGGCGGTGTTTCTCTGCCTCTGCCGGAGCCGCTTCACCACCAAGGAAAAGGTTCTGATCTCCTGGGTGGGATTGCGGGGAGCCGCCCCCATTGTGCTGGCGACCTATCCCCTTGCCTGTGAGATCGAGGGGGCGGAAACCTCCTTCCACGTTGTCTTCTGTACCGTGCTCACCTCGGTGCTGATCCAGGGCTGGACGATGATGCCGCTGGCGCGCCTGCTGAAACTGGACGCTCCCGTGGAGGACCTGAAACGGGCGCCGCTGGAGCTGGAGATCCCGCAGGAGGATGGGAAAGA
Source organism: Lentisphaeria bacterium UBA1784 (assembly GCA_002315455.1). Lineage (GTDB taxonomy): Bacteria > Verrucomicrobiota > Lentisphaeria > Victivallales > Victivallaceae > UBA1784. The sequence goes on along the minus strand of DCGG01000172.1, from coordinate 1,426 downwards.
GCAGTACGAAATGTATGAATTCACCGTCAAAGACGGGAATCCGCTGGCCGGAAAGGAGATCAGAGAGACCCGCTTCCCGAAGGGAGCCCGGATCATGCTGATCCGGAGAGACGACCACTTTCTTTCGCCGGACGGAACCACGAAACTGATCCCCGGAGACGGTCTTTTCATCATGGGAGAGGCCTCCACGATCCAGCAGATCGCGGACACCACGTTTCCCGGCAGCAATTACCACCACCTGAAAAATTCAAAGCAGATCCGGGATTCCATCCGCAAAGCCAGAAAGCGGCATTTCTCAAGGTTCGCCGCCTTCTTCCGGCGGGGCAGGAAATAGCCCGGCTTCCAAGCCCCC
>DCGG01000172.1:0-1045 GCA_002315455.1 Lentisphaeria bacterium UBA1784 | reverse complement strand
ACCGCCGTGCCTTCGGCCCCCCCGGAAGGCGCGATCCATCCATTCCTCCGGAAAATCTCCGGGAAATCACTCGCGACCTCCCCCGGTGAATGCGGAGTCCGTCCCCGGATCTTTCCTTCATCTTTTCACCTGTTTATTCTATTTGCAACAAGAGGCTTTCCGGAGTATGTTATTACAAGTGCAGGAAATAAAGTTCAACGCTGAAACGCTCTGTTTTTAGAAGAAAATGGATTTTGAGAAACTGTACCATGCGCTGACCCGGGAACCGGCGGACGCCCCCTTTCACTTCCGGGCGCATCACGCGGAAGCGACCCCGGGGGAACTCCCGAGGTCTGCCGCCGTCTGCCGTCTGACCCACGACGCCCGGAACTTCTACGCTTCCGCCCTCATGCGGGCGAAGCATCCGCGGAACCGGGCGACTGCGGATAATCAGCAGACCTGGCGGCTGGGAGATGCCTTCGAGTTCTTCATCCAGTTGCCGGGGCACGCGGACTACCATGAATTTCACTCCACGCCGAAGGGCATCCGGCTGCAGTTGCATCTGCCGGACTATCTGACGTTTCAGGAGTGTTCTCACGAGTCCAAGTGCTGTGATGCGGGGCTGAAGGTGGAAAATCGGCCCCTTCCCGAGGAGGGGCTCTGGTACTCCCGGATGACCATTCCCTTCGCAGGGATCGGAGCGGAAGGTCCGCGATGCCGGTTCTTTTTCGCCCGTTACAACTACTCCGACGTTCCCGGGGATGCCCCGGAACTGAGTTCGTGGCCCTTCCTCGCCGGGACCTTTCACAACCCGCCCCGCTGGCCGGAATATCTGCCGAAAAACGATCTTTGGATCATACAGGAAAAACCATGAAAAAAACAGACTGGTTCATCGATGCCCGCTTCGGGATGTTCATTCACTGGGGGCTTTACGCCATCCCGGCCAAAGGAGAGTGGACCTACGCCTCCGACCACTGGGAACCCGGGGAATACGAGGCCCTCGTCCGACAGTTCGACCCGGTGGATTACGATCCGCGGCAGTGGGCGCGCCTCGCCAAGGCCGCCG
>DCGG01000087.1 GCA_002315455.1 Lentisphaeria bacterium UBA1784 | reverse complement strand
GGTTCTCTACGCATCCGGAGTCTTTCTCCGGGACGGCAAGGCTCTGGAAAAGACTCCGGATGCGTAGAGAACCGTGCCCTGAGGCGCGGAGATCTCATACCAGTTTCCCTTGACTCCGGTGATGACCACTGCATCGCCCTTGCGGAGTTTCTTCGCGGATGGGGTCTTCAGGTCAGCGGCAAGACGGGCGTTGAGAACGTTTGCCGTGACTTTCGCCGGAACGCCTGCAACTGCTGTCTGGGCGGCAGGAGAGGACGCCGGAGCGGTGGACGCAACCTCCGCGGCGATGGCCGGGATGCCGATGATGGCGGCGGCGAGAAACATGGGGAACGACTTCATAAAAATTACCTCCGATCGTTTGAAAAAGTGACGAGTTGACTGTACATTGAATAATATAACTTAAACTTCGCTGGCTACAAACGGAAAATGAAAAAATTTCCATCATTTCTTGCTTTTTTGCTTCTGCTCTGCGTGGCAGGCTGTTCCGGGATATCTTCAAACCTGATGTCGCCGGCGCTCTGCGGGACCATGTGGCGGCCGAAGCACGTTCCGCCCTTCGTCTACGTGGAGATCACGCAGGACGGACGGCTGGTCGGCGCGGTGGAGAGCAGCCGTTTTTTCGCTCCGCTGGAGATCGACGAAGGCGCCGGAAAGTTGCAGATCGGTTCCGTGGCCGTCTCCCGGACCAAGGATGGACACCCGGAACTTGAAAAAGGCTTCTTCGGGATGCTGGAGAAGGTCCGCTTCTATCAAATCGAGGAACACGAACTTCTGCTTTTCGATCAGGACAGAAAGCCGGTGGCCCGATTGTTTTCTCCCTTCCCCCGGGGAAAATATCCCAAAACGAAGAAATAAAAAGGCCGGACCGGCGTTTCTGCGTCGATCCGGCCCCGGATTCTGATTTCAGCGCGGAACTTCTGCGGTTTTTTCTGCAGAAGAATCCGGTTTTACTGCACCTCGCGCCCGGCCGCCTTCAGTCGGGTCTGCAACCGTCCCCGCTTCATCTGAAGTTCCACCAATTTCTTCTGGGCGCTGTCGTAATCCTTCGCCATCTTGGAACTTGCCCGGCTCAAATCCCGCATGGCACGCCGCCGGAGGTACCGGTCGTGATGCCGGTACCAGGAGGCGTGACGGTAGTAACTGTAGTAGAAGCGGTTTTCGCCGGGACTGGCCAGCTGGACTTCGTAGGACTGATTGGCGCGCATCCCTTCGTCGAGACGTTTCAACACGTCGTTCGCGACTTGGATCTGGATGTCCAGATTTGCGATCTCCTGTTGGATCTTGGCCGCTTCCTGATCGCTGATCGGAACGATCGTCCTGTTTAAGACCATCCGGTCATCGCCGGTGATCCCGGAGGCTCCCGGGCGGGGCACTGCACCTTCCGGTTGGACGAAGATGGTATCCTCGATGTCAAGATTCCACTGGGCGGTACGCAGTTTCATGGTGGAGAATCCGTCATCGTTGGAGATCTGAACGGTCCCGGGAAGAAGCACTCCGTTGGCGTCCCGGTAGTTGGAAAAGACAACGACGGTCATCTTGCCGTGGTCATTGGTCTCCATCTTGTAGAGGTGGTTGGGCGTGGCCTGCGTATCGACCCAGAGTTTCAACTGAAAATCCTCGTCTTTGATGCCCTGGGTCTCGTAGAGATCACACGGGATCCCGTCGACGACTTCTTTTTTCACCAGCTTCGGTTCGACGTAGATGCGCCTGTCCAGGATCGGAAAGGGCAGGAAGGCCGCATCATACTCCACTTCTGCAACATCCGCTTCCGTCAGCGCCTGTACCGTCTGATCGGAAAGCCTGGTCCAGCCGCTTCCCCCGGAGATGCAGACGGACTTGTGATCCTTCCCGGAATAGAAGTCCAAACGGAACCGGTTGGGACGCACCGCCCGGATCAGCAGAGTGGATTCCTTCGAGGAATCGCTGACGATTCGATAGACCAGCCGCGCCGACTGGATGGAGTCTGCCCGACCCTTGGTCATGTTATTGTTGCGGACGTCCCGGACGGAGAGACCGAAGACCGGTCCCAGCACAGTGCAAAACGCGACGATCGTTGCAAGGAATCGAAGTCTCATAGAAGAAAGTTCCTTATTTTTAGGGTAACAAAGATCCCATATCGGGAGGGACTCGGCAATAACATAGTATGGGAAAAACCTGCTGTCAAGCCGCTGACGGAAAATTTTGAAAAAATAAGGAGGTCAGGATGATCCCGTCACGGGAAACATCGGCATCAGAAGGCGAGCGCGACCACGCCGAGGAGGCACAGCACCAGCATCAGCAGTTGGAGCGCAGACCGTTTCTCCCGCAGAATGAGAATGCTGTACCCTTCGAATCCGATGAGACATGCCCCCACCATCAGCGGATAGGCGATGGCCCCCGCTCCTGCCGCCGCAAGGGAATCCATGCCTTTGTAGAGCAGAAACCAATTCGCCGCGAGCGAGAAGATCTGCATCAGCAGGCAGTAGTACCAGACTCGGCGCGAAAGAATCGCCTCTCGGAGTTTGGGCAGAAAGGTATTCCAAGAGCCGTCGCAGGCCCGGCAGATGGGGGTTCCCGCCGCCAGGCCGAGACCGAAGAACGCGGTCTTCCAGATGGTGGAGACGGCCATCGCATCGGGAATGTAGCTTGGAAGATTGCTCAATGATTGAGAAACGCCCGTGATGATGAAGGCGAGGAATGTGAAAAAACGCCATCCGGTCTGGTTTTGACCATTGTCCTCCTTGGCAAAGCCCAGCAGAAGCAACGAGAGGATGATCGAGAGAAAGCCGCTCCAGCGGATCCCGGAGGCATCCGTGTGAAATATCAGCACCCCCATGAGAAAGGGGATCACAAACCCCGATTGGGTCAGGCTCCAGATCACGCCGTTGGGACCCATCTGCATCGCCTTGGCCAGCACGACAAGCTGGAGGTTGTTGACGATGCCGCAGGCGAAGAGGCAAAGAAAGACCGCTCCGGTCGTTTTGAGATCGGCCGGGAGCTCCTGAAAAAGCCCCGCCCCAACGCTGATCAGAAACGTCGTGGCTGCCGTCAGAAAAAGCAGAGAGCCGACGTCCACTCCGTCCTTGGGAGCCCGTCCCATGACGATCCCCCAGAGCAACCAGCTCAAGCCCACCAGTGAGAGTGCAATAATACCGAAGAACATGTTCTTGTTCTCCTGCTGTTGTGATCGAAAGATAATTTCATAATATACTTTTTCAAGCGCATGAAATCAAGGGGAGGGTGGGGGGCAACGGCATCTGAAAAACAAAAAAGGCGGTGTATGTGCAAATAGGATTGCATTTCCAGTTTTCCCGGTGTATATTAGCAACGTTGGAATTGGTTCTTGATTTGAAATACGTGTTTCTCCGCTAAAAACGGGAAATAATACTCAAAAAAATGAGGAGATGGGCAATGGCAGCTCGGATTCTTGTGACTGGCGGAGCCGGATTCATCGGTTCTGCGGTGGCGCGGCACATCATTGTGAAAACCGCAGATTCTGTCTGCGTCGTTGACAAACTGACCTACGCCGGAAATCTGGAAAATCTTGCTCCGGTTTCCAAGTCGGATCGGTTCCGGTTCGAGAAGGCGGATATCTGCGATGCCGCCGCCATGAACCGGATCTTCGCCGACTTCAGACCCACCCACGTGATGCACCTTGCGGCGGAGAGCCACGTGGACCGCTCCATTGATGGTCCCGGGGAGTTCATTCAGACCAACATCGTGGGGACTTACACCCTGCTGGAAGCTGCCCGCAAATACTGGATGACCCTGTCCGATGAGGCGAAGGCCGCTTTCCGCTTTCACCACATCTCCACGGATGAGGTCTATGGCGACCTGAACGGCCCCGAGGATTTCTTCCGCGAGACGACGCCCTATGCGCCCAGTTCGCCCTACAGCGCCAGCAAGGCCTCCAGCGACCACCTCGTCCGGGCTTGGAAGCGGACCTTCGGACTGCCCACCGTCGTCACCAACTGCTCCAACAACTACGGGCCGTATCACTTCCCCGAGAAACTGATCCCGCTGGTGATCCTCCACGCTCTGGACGGCAAGGAACTGCCCATTTACGGCGAAGGATTGCAGATCCGGGATTGGCTCTACGTGGAAGATCACGCCCGCGCCCTCTATCTGGTGGCTACCTCCGGCAAGCCCGGAGAGACCTACAATATCGGAGGTCATAATGAAAAGACCAACATCTGCGTGGTGAAGACCATCTGCTCCCTGCTGGATGAACTTCGGCCCCGCAAGGACGGACGCTCCTATGCGGAACAGATCGTTCACGTGAAGGATCGCCCCGGGCACGATCTGCGCTACGCCATCGACCCCTCCAAGATCGGACGGGAACTGGGCTGGAAGCCGCAGGAGACCTTCGAGACCGGCATCCGCAAGACGGTGGAGTGGTATCTTGCACACAAGGATGATTGGTGCGCCCACGTGTTGAACGGCTCCTACAAAATGGAGCGACTCGGAACAGGAGAAGCAAAATGAAGGGTATCGTTTTAGCCGGCGGAGCGGGAACGCGTCTTCATCCCATCACCCGCGGTGTTTCCAAACAACTTCTGGCTGTCTATGACAAGCCGATGATTTATTACCCCATCAGCGTGCTGATGCTGGCGCAGATCCGCGATATCCTCATCATTACGACCCCCGAGGATCAGGCGAGTTTTGTCCGTCTGCTGGGGGACGGTACCCGGTTCGGCATCAAACTTACCTATGCGGTCCAGCCGAAGCCGGAGGGCTTGGCGCAGGCTTTTCTGATTGGCGAGGAATTCATCGGAAGCGACAAGGTCGCGCTGGTCCTCGGCGATAACATTTTCTACGGCGCTCATCTGCGTGACCTCGTCAAGAGAGCGGCGGCGCGGGAGAAAGGTGCCACCGTTTTCGGTTACTACGTCAGCGACCCGGAACGGTTCGGCGTGGTGGAGTTCGACAAGAATTTCAAGGCGCTCTCCATCGAGGAGAAACCTGCGAACCCCAAGTCGCACTATGCCGTGACCGGCCTCTATTTCTACGACAATGACGTGGTGCAGATCGCCAAGACCATCAAGCCATCCGCCCGGGGGGAATTGGAGATCACCACTGTCAACAACGAGTACCTGAAACGCGGCGATCTGCAGGTGGAACGACTGGGACGCGGCTACGCCTGGCTGGATACCGGTACCCACGAGGCCATGCTGGATGCCGGCAATTTCATCCGTACCATCGAGACCCGGCAGGGGTTGCAGGTGGCCTGCCTGCAGGAGATCGCCTACGAGAACGGCTGGATGACGAAAGCGGACGTTTTGGAGAACATCTCCGATCTTTTGAAAACCGAGTACGGTCAGTATTTGAAACGGATGGTGACGGAATGAACGTGATCGGGACTGCCATTGATGGCGTCGTTATTTTAGAACCGAAAGTTTTCGGAGATTCCCGGGGCTATTTCTTTGAGTCCTGGAGCGAAGCCGCCTTTGCTGAAGCTGGCATCCATTGCAAGTGGGTGCAGGACAACGAGTCCAAGTCCAGTTTCGGCGTGCTGCGCGGACTGCATTGGCAGGCGGCTCCTTACACGCAGGCGAAGCTGGTCCGGGTGATCTCCGGCGCGGTGCTTGACGTGGCGGTGGATATCCGCAAAGGGTCCGCCACCTACGGGAAGCACGTCGCCGTGGAACTCTCCGGCGAAAATAAGCGTCAGCTCTTCATCCCCCGGGGATTTGCCCACGGTTTCGCGGTGCTGAGCGAGGAGGCCGTGTTTGCCTACAAGTGCGACAATCCTTACACGCC
>DCGG01000103.1 GCA_002315455.1 Lentisphaeria bacterium UBA1784 | reverse complement strand
GGCCGGAGTCCCGGGTGTTCCGCCGGGAGGATTTGGCGTGTATTGGTTGCATGCGCCGGGAATGTGCCGGAAACCGGGAGTGTTTTGAACAGGATCCGCTGTGCATTGCGGCTGCTTTGACCTCTGCCGTTCGGGAAGAACGGCTGAAAGGAGTCTTGAAATGAAGAAAAATCTGTCGCTGTTGTTTGCATTGTCCGCTTTTTTGCCGCTCTTCGGGCAGATTGCCGTGGGACTCTCTCTCAACCGCTCCGCCTATATGCAGTATGAGGACGTTTTCGCCTGCGTTTCCCTGCGGAACGACACCGGGCGGGTGATGATCTTCGGCAACGATCCGAAACTGCAGGGATTTCTGCTCTTCGAGATCCTGGATTCCCGGGACCGCCGGGTGGCGAAGATCACCGGCGCGGAGATATCCTCCACCGGATTGGTCCTGCGTCCGGGAGAGATCAAACGGCTCATCATCCCGGTGAACCGCTACTACGATCTGGATATGCCCGGGCGTTACCGGATCCATAGTTTCGTCTCCCACAATCAGCTTCCCGAGGAGTACCGCAGCAAGACAGTGACGTTCTCGGTGGAGGAAGGCATCCCCATTTGGAAACGGGAGGTCGGCGTGCCGGACCTCTCCCCTGAACACACCGGGAAAGTGGTCCCTGCCCGCACCTATACGATCCGCGTGATGCAGGAGGGGGGAGATCGTTACTACTACCTCGTCGTGGAGGATGCGGACCGCATTTACGGCACTGCCCGCCTCGGCAAGGTCTATGGTCAGGAGAAGTATCAGGTGGAAGTGGATATGTTCAGCCGGATCCACCTGCTGATCCCCATGTCTCCTCGGCTTTTCCACTACCTCTCCTTCGGGACAGACGGCAATCTGCGTGCGGATTCCTACTGGAAGACCACCAGCAGCATCCCCATGCTGTTCCGGGATTCCACTACGGGCAACGTGACCCGGATCGGCGGAGTGCAGGCGCAGCCCGGGATCGATTTCCGCGATCCGAAGAAGGGTTTCTACACGGCGGACCAGTTGCTGAAGGGCGAGGGCGTCCCCAACGCCACCAATCGGCCGACTCCCAAGGCTCCCGCCGACAGCGGACTGGTTGATCTCGGGAAAGGCGTAGGTGAATAAGTGAGCATCCTCAACCGCTACGTTACCCGGGGATTTCTGGTAGCCTTCGGCATGGCGATCCTCGTGCTGACCTTCGGCATGACCGGCGCCAACCTCGTGAAGGTGCTGGACTACGTTTCGCAGGGGGTTTCCGCATGGGATTTCTGCCGTTTCACCTTATCGATCCTGCCGATCATTCTGACGTTCACGGTGCCGTGGGCGGTCATGGTGGCGGTCATGCTGGTCTTCGGACGGATGTCCGCCGACAACGAAATCACCGCCATGCGCGCCTGCGGAGTCTCCATTCTGCAGATCGTCTCTCCGATCCTGCTGCTGACGGTGCTGCTGACCGGACTCTGTCTCTATTTGCAGGTGGAGGTGGGGCCGCCTCTTTTGGGCAAGTCCCGTTCCATCATGAGTGAAGCCGTCATCAGCAAGCCCCTCGCGCTTTTTGAACCGGGGAAGCCCATCGAGTACAACGACACCATAATCTACATTGATGACAAGCGGGGAAACAGCGAACTGATCGGCGTTCAGCTCTACCGGATCACCGACGAACATACGGTGGCGCAGGATGTTTCTGCGGAAACCGGGGAAATCACCGTCGATGAGGAAAACAAGATCCTGACGATCATTCTGCGGAACTGTCTGATTGCGGACAAGGTCAGCGACCGGACCATGAGCATCGAACGGCTCTATAACGAGGAGGTCCGTACGGATTTCCACTACGGCCAGCAGTTGAACGAGGACAACGTGACCAAGCGGCCCAAGTTCATGCGGCTCACCGACCTGATGGCCCGGATCCGGATGACCCGGCAGCAGAACCGGGATACTACGGACCTTGAGATCGAACTGAATCAGCGGATCGCGTTCGCGCTGGCTCCCATCGCCTTCCTGTTGCTGGGATTGCCTCTGGCTATCCGCACCAGCCGCCGGGAGACCTCCATCGGCATTTTTTTCAGCGTGATTCTGGCGGGGATCTTCTTCATGTCCATCATTCTCTGCGAATCGCTGGACTCCTTCCCAAAACTCTATCCGCAGTATCTGCTGTGGTTGCCGAACATCATCTTTCAGGCCCTCGGCGCCTGGATGACCTTCCGCATTTCCCAGCGGTAGTTCCCCTCTCATTTCCAAGGGTGCCGGAATACGCAAACTCTCCTCGTTTCGCGCCGGTGAGATAGTGCAGTATATTTTTTGCAACTATTCTGCATGTAAAATCCTTTTCCTGCGGGTTATATTATATCCCGGATCAAAGTTATTTCATGGGAGATCATGATGCGCTCCGAACAGTTTTTCCGGCTCCGCACGGAATATGCGGATTCTCCTCTCGGGATCGACCTGACGGCACCGCTCTTCTCCTGGCAGGGCCCGAAAGCCAGGATCGTCGTGCGCCGGGGAGAGACCGTGGTCTGGGATTCCGGGAAGCTGGTGGAGTCTCCGGTCTGCTACCGGGGAAAGGCTCTGCGTCCCCGCACCGCTTACTGCTGGGAACTGACTGGCGAAGGGGGCGGCTCCGCATCATCCGGGTTCGAGACCGGACTGATGGGGGACTATTCCGGCTCCCGCTGGATCAGCGATCCCTCCCTCCACGGCGCGTGGAAGCGAATGAACCCCGTCTCCAAGTTCGTGAAGTGGTTCGACCGCCCGGAAAAACCGGTACGCATCCGGCTCTACGCCACCGCGCTTGGCGCTTGGAGCGGCACCTTCAACGGGGTCCCCATCGGGGACGGCATCATGCTCCCCGGCTGGACCGAATACGCTTCGCGGGTCCTCTATCACACCTTTGACCTGACCGCCGGCGCGGAATCCGGGGCCAACCGGCTGGAGATCCTGCTGGGAGACGGCTGGTTCAGCGGGACCATGGCGAAGCGGCAGGGAATGCCGGGATCCGGGCCGGAAAGTTCCATTTACGGATTTCATCCCTATCTGCGGGCGGCGCTGATGCTGGATTATTCCGACGGCCGCAGCGAAGTAATCGGGACCGACCGTTCCTGGCTCTGTTCCTGCAAGGGGCCCTACGAGTACAGCGACATCTACACGGGAGAATCCTTCCGTGCCGACCGGCCGTGGGAGGAGTTTCATCCGGCGGCGGACGAATATCTGCCCCGGGACGTCCGCTATGCCGTTCCGGATGAGCAGGAACGGCTCCCGGGGGCGGAGATCGTATCCGCCAACGGGGCGCCCGTGGTGCGCTGTGTGGAGGTCCGCAAACCGGTCTCCCGGGTGAAGCGCCCGTCTGGCGAATGGATCTTGGACTTCGGGCAGAACTTCACGGGGCGGGAGCGGTGCATTTTCCGGGCGCCGGCGGGGACGAAAATCCACCTGCGCCATGGTGAAATGCTCCAAAACGACGGCTCTCTCTACGCCGCCAATCTGCGGCGCGCCAAGGCCGAAACGTGGTACGTTTCCAACGGCAAGGCGGAGCCTTATGAACCGCTCTTCACTTTCTTCGGTTTCCGCTATCTTGAGGTGAGCGGCTGTGACGACTTCACCATCGAGGCCCGCGTTCTCACCAGCGATATGGAACAGACCAGCCGCTTCGAGTGTTCCAACCCCCTTCTGAACCGCTTCTCCGAGAACGTGCGCTGGGGGCAGAGGAGCAACTTCTTCGACATCCCCACCGATTGCCCCCAGCGGGACGAACGCCTCGGATGGATGGGCGACGCCCAGATCTTCATCCCCACCGCCCTCTACCAGCAGAACGGCGCCGGATTCTTCCGCAAGTGGCTGGCGGACGTGGACCTCTGCCGCACGTTGTCCGGGGAATATCCCGCCGTGGTCCCGCCCGTGTGGGGCCGGGGGACCACCGACCGGGGCCGGGATATGTGCGGACAGGCCGGATGGGGAGATGCCGGTTTCATCTGTCCCTATACCTGCTACCTCTTCTATGGCGACGTCCGTTTTTTTACGGACCGTTTCGACGTCATGCTCCGGGCCTTCCGGGGGATGATGAGCCGGGCGGAGGATTTCATCTGCAAGGATGCCATCTTCGGGGACTGGCTCAATCTGGACGATCCCACCAGTCCGGAGTTGCTGGCCACCGCTTACGCCTGTCGGGATGCCCGGATCATGATCCTCGCCGCCCGGAAACTCCGGCGCCCGGAACTGGGATATCTCCGGCAGATGGAGGCGGCCCTGCGCAAGGCCTATCAGAAACGCTTTTTTAACCGCAAGGGAGAGTTGCTTGAGGTCAGCCAGACCGCCAGAGCCATCACGCTGGCCTTCGGTTTGGCTCCCCGGCGGAGCATCGCCCGCACCGCGGCGCAACTGGACCGTGCCATCCGGGAGAACGGCGTCCACCTTACCACCGGGTTCCTCGGGACGCCCTGCCTGCTCCGGGCCCTCAGCGACAACGGCTTTCTGGAGACCGCTTACGCCCTGCTGGAGCAGACGACCTATCCTTCGTGGCTCTACCCGGTCACCTGCGGTGCCACCACCATTTGGGAACGCTGGAACAGTTTCCGGGACGGGCAATTCGGAGACGTCAGCATGAACTCCTTCAATCACTACGCCTACGGTGCCGCCATGGAGTGGCTCTACGCCGTGGCGGCCGGGATCCGGCCGGATACGGACGATCCGGGCTTCCGGAAGGTGCTTCTGGATCCACGTCCGGGCGGGAGCCTGCAGTGGCTGAAGGCGGAATACGATTCCCCCGCCGGCCGGATTAAGTCCGCATGGAAACGGCTCCCCTCCGGGAAGGTGGAATATACGTTCACCGTTCCTGCGGGCGTGAAGGCGTTTTTCCGGGGAAGAAGGGAACTTCAGGAGGGGGAGACCACTTTGACGGAATGACGATCCGCGGTCAACTCCGGATCAGTTTGGCGGCATAGGCGCCATCGTGGTCCGGGCCGGGGAGGAGCAGACGTTCCTCCGCCAGCCGGAATTCCGGATGCCGCTCCAAAAATCCCCGGACCTGCCGGGAATCTTCTTCTTCCTCGATGCTGCAAGTGCTGTAGATCAACGCCCCCCCTTGCTTGATCCGCGGTACGGCGGCATCGAGGATCTTTTTTTGCAGCGTGACCGCCCGGATCAGACTCTCACCGGAGAAGCGGTAGAGCGCATCGGGACGTCGGCGGAATACACCGGTATTGGAGCAGGGCACGTCCGCCAGCACGAGGTCGAATTCGCCGGAGACCTCCTCGGGAGAGGAGACCAGCACTTCCGCCAGAAGTTTCCGCAGGGCGAAGTTGGTCCGGGTCTGTTCCTGCCTGCGGGCGGAGACGTCGGCGGCGATGATTTTGGCTCCGGGGGCTGCCAATTCGGCCAGCATCAGAGTCTTGCCGCCCGGCGCGGCGCAGAGGTCGAGGATGCTTTTCTCGCCGCCGTTTGCCAGCGAAGGGGCCATGGATGCGGCAGGGTCCTGAACGTAGAGATATCCCTGCCGGAAAGCCTCAGAATTGAGGACCGCCCCCGGATCGGCGCTTCGGAAAAAACGGAACTTGCCGGGAGAGGCGACCGCGTCACAGGGAAAATCCGGCGAATAGTCCTGCTCCATGCGGAAGGTGAACTCCGCCTCCCCGAGAAAAGCGTTGGTGAATCCATTCAACTCTTCCGCAGAAAAGCGTTTTTTCCAGCGGGCGCACGGGAAGGGGGGCAACACCTGTTCCGGCCGGCTCTCCGGTTGCGGTTTCTCCCGCAGAAAACGGCGCAGGATGGCGTTGACGAACCCCTTCTCTCTGATCGAAGCGACGGAAACAGCCACGTTTGCCGCGGATTCCGGCGCGATGGCACTCTGAAAGGCCGCCTGCGTCATGGCGGTCAGAAGAAGCGCATGGAGTTCGGGGCGGGGCGGCCGGGAACAGAAGCGTTCCAGTACGCCTTCCAGAAAGACCTTTCTGCGATAGACCGTCAGGAGAAGGTGCGCCAGCGTCCGGCGCAACTCCGGCGGGGCATCCCGGTCCAGCCAGTCGTCCAGCGTGGTCCGGCCGGAATCCACCGCGAGGATCCCCGCCATGGCGGCGTTTAGGATCTTACCGGAAGCCCCGGAGGGGGGAGGATTGCCGTTCATTCGTCACCGAGATGCCGGCCGGGGAGCAGATAGTTCCGGAAGTAGTCCGAAATGGCATCGTTCATGCTCCGGGCTTCTCTGGTGTAGCCCAGCGCCCGCACCTTGGCCATGTTGGCGCAGGTATAGTATTGATAGCGGTCCCGGAGGTGTTCCGGCATCTCGATGTATTCGATGTTGCATGGCACTTCCAGCGCCGCAAAGGCGGCCCGGGCCATGGAGTTCCAGGTCTCGGCGCGGCCGCTGCCCACGTTATAGATTCCCGCGGCGCGGCTGTTGTCGAAGAGGAAGAGGATAATCTCCACCGCGTCCTTCACGTAGAGGAAGTCCCGCAACTGCTCCCCATCGGCGTACTCCGGACGGTAGGAGCGGAAAAGTTTGAGTTTCCGCTCCGCCCGAATCTGCTCGAAAGCCCGGTGTGCCACGCTGCGCATTTCGCCTTTGTGGCTCTCATTGGGACCGTAAACGTTGGAGAACTTGCATCCCACCAACTGCTTGAGGTAGCCCCGCCGCTTGGCCCAAAGATCGAACATCTGCTTGGAATAGCCGTACATGTTCAGAGGCCGGAGGGCTTCGATCCTGTCTTCGTCGTCATCGTAGCCGAGAGCGCCGTCGCCGTAGGTGGCGCAGCTGGAGGCGTAGACCATGCGGATGCCGTTCTTCACGCAGAACTCCGCCAGTTCGCAGGTGTAGTGGAAGTTGTTGTCCACGAGATAGCTGGCATCCCGTTCGGTGGTGGAGGAGCAGGCTCCGAGGTGGAACACGCCTTCGATCTTCCCGGGATCCAGCGCCCCGGGCGTGCGCAGGAGTTCCCGGAACTCCCCTTTCTCCAGATAATCGGAATAACGCAGCGGTCCGAGATTTTTCCATTTGTCGGAGTTTCCGAGATGGTCCACGATCAGGATATCCGTGATGCCGCGATGATTCAGGGACCAAACTACGGCGCTGCCGATCAGCCCGGCTCCTCCGGTGACGATATACATGATTGCCTGCTTCCTTCCTTTTTTCTTTCTTCAAACGGAAAAATGATCCCGGACGGAACGTTTTCGGCGGCGGAACCGCCCTTCCGCTCACGGAACGGTTTTACCAGAGTTTGCCGTTTTCGCTGTTGCGGCTCATAATGCTGTGTACGGAAGTCAGCGCGCTGCTCTGCACGTCGTTCACCGGAGCTTCCAGACCAGTCAGACGCGCCTGAATGGAGAAAGCCGTCTCCCAATCCCGCTTGCTGGCATCCATGCTGTCGTTGTACTCGAATTCGAGGGTGGCCATCACTTCCACACAGTGGAACTTCCGGAGAACGGAGAACGCGAGATTCTTCATTTTGCCCATAATCACGTCGTACTCCACCTGCGCGGAACCCATAATCCGGCGGTCCGGGGTCAGAGGAGCGGAAACGCCGAAGGAGAAGGTTTCAGAGTAGGTGTTGGAATAGGTGCTGAAGTACCCGCCGGAATCCACCTGCGTCAGCGTGGAACCCATGGAATAAGCGGTCCTGCTCTTGGCGCCCCGGTTATAGTTGTAACTGAAGTTCAGGTTGACGTCATCGATGACGCTGTAATTGAGTGACAACCGCCAGCGGTCGATCCACTTGGCGCCCAACCCCACCCCGCTCACCGTGCGGCCATGGCGCTGGACATCGGGGAGTTCGTTGTTGTTTCCAAGGTCCGCCAGCAACTCCGTGGACACCGAGAAGCGGTTGATCGGCTTGGAGCGGATGATCGTGCCGAGGGCGCCGATGTTGTTGTATTGGTCGTTCGGATCATCGATGAAGTGCAAGTCCCAGTAGTTTTCCATGTAGAAGTAGTCGGTGATGGTGTTTCCGGAACGGGTCTGCAAGCGGTTTTCCAATCCGAAGCGGAGGAAGTTCTGATCATCGATCCGGTCCGTATCATCGAAGTAGTAGAGGTAATCGGGACTCTCGGAGGGGTTTGCGATCATGGTGTAGTTCAAGTAAGGCCGCATCACGTGGCGGAGACCATCCAGTCCGAGGAAGGAACTGCGGGCGTTCTGCCAGGTATTGTGGATCTTGGTGGATGCCTCCACGCCGAGTTCGCCGAGGAACCGCACTACGGAGCCGCCCTTGTCATCATAGTTCTTCAGGAATGCGACACCCATGGATTGGGGATCGGAGGCCATGAAGAGCCGCATCAGGTCATTTGTGGTGACCTTGGACTTGGAAGAGTTGGAATAGGCCGAAAATTTGAAGCCGGCGCGGGGGACCACGGTCAGCCAGTCCAGCCGGATGGGATAGTACAGGAAATGGGTGGTATCGTACCGGAACGCATCATAATTTTTCAATTCGCTGTCGGGCAACTTTGACGGCTTGTCGAATTCGATCCACCGCATACGCAGATAATCCGCGCTCATGTCTCCCTGATGGTAGATGTTGGTGTCGAAGATCTCCATTCGCGGCATGTCAATCCGCACTTCGGGGAGTTTTTCCACCGTGGAGTAACTCTTCATCACCTGAAGCCGGAGATAGACGGCGGCGCTGAAATAGTCAAACTGGTTTTCCAAGGCCGCGTAGGTGGAGGGACGCGGATCGGCGTTGTACAGACCGCCAAGAAAGTCCCGGCGGAAGTAGTAGTCGCTGCTGTAATCGAAGTTTCCGCGGAAATCCAATCTGGGCGTGATGTGCGTGATGTTGTTCAGATTGAAATTATACCGCTGATGCGGAATGTCCAGACGGTAGTTCTCGTAGTCGTCCGTGCGGTAGCGTCCGGTATCGTAGATGCTGTACACCGAGAACTGGGTGGAACTTTGTTCCGTGCCGAATTCGGCCATGGCGCCGTATCCGAAGCCGCGCTTCTCATACCAGTCGCCCCGGACCTTCACGGAGAAGTGGGGATAATCCAGAAAATTGAAGCGCTTGTAGAAGGAAATATAGTAGCCCCAATCCGTCTGTTTACCGAACTGAACGCCGGCGATACCCGGATTTTCGTCTTTCGGCTTGTAGAGAAGCGGGACCCACAGCACCGGAATACCGTAGATCTTGGCCAGACCGTTGTAAACCCAAACGGAATAGTCTCCCGGATTCTTTTCGATGTTCTTCAATCCGTAGAGCGTCGGTTCGTGGGGCTTCACTTCGGCGCGCTGCGCTCCGATGGAGTAGTGGGGATTGCCGTCCTTCAGATAACTGCAGGCGCTGATTTCGGCGTTTTTGATCTCGATGACGCCGTTGCTGCGCCGTTCGCCGGATTCCGCTCTGCAGACCAGATTTTTGAAGCGCAGCACCGCCTTGTCAAAGCGGAAATATCCGCTGTCCAGATTGCCGGAGACCCGTTCCGCGTTGATGGTCCCGTCGATGAACGTCCGCTTGATGGAGATGGTTTTTTTGCCCCAAATGTCGTTGCTGACACCGGTGATCTCGACCTTGCCGTCGGGAAGGTTCTGATATTTTTCCAAATCCTTCAGCGGGACCTGAAAGTTCGCCGTGACGTTGCGCGTGACCCGGATGTCGCCAACGGCCTCCAGGTCCCGGCTTTCGATGTTGAGGATCGCCTGATCCGCGAGGAATTCGAACTCCCCGAAGGAGATGTGGACGTGCCCTTTTGCGATGATGTTTTTGCCGACCACGCTCCAGCCGTCGGCATGAACGCTCTTCAGGGCCTTCTCGGTCAGATCCATCGCCGTGGAACGAGCCGGAAGGACCGTCAGAACTGCCGTCAGCAAAGTGAGGAGTATGGCGGAACGAAGGTGCATTATTTTTCCTTATCCATCTGCAGCCACGCGGAGATCCGGGGCTGAATGAAGTCGATCAGAGCCTGCTGCTGTTCGGAACCGTTTCCCGTGACTTCCATGGGGGCGCCGATCTCGAACCAAACGTCCCGTTCCGGATGGATGGGGCCGAGGTCCCGGAGCAGTTTCCCATTGGAGATGAAGTCCGTCTTGAGGGCCATGGGGACCACCGGGACTCCGGCGGTCTTGGCCAGTTTCACTCCAATGGAGTTGAAGTGCTCCGGGATAAACTTCACGCTGCGGGTGGCCTGCGGAAAAACAATCAGGGAACGGCCGCCGGTCAGAATCTCTTTGCCCTGCGTGAGCATGGTGCGCAGGTCCTCCCGGGGATTGGTCCGGGTGACGGGGATCGCTTTCAGGGAGAAAAGAATGTCCTTGAAATAGGGAATCGTCATCAGCGACTGCTTGACAACGAAGGAAAAATCCACGTAAGGGCGGATGATGGCGTGAAGCATTCCGGTCTCCAGCAGACTCATGTGGTTGCTGACGATGACGACGGGCTTGCCGTTGAGGGCGCGGAGGTGGTCCAGACCGCGGATGTGAAGTTTGCCGCCGCAGCGTTCGATGAGGGAGACGTTGCGGCTGGAGAGTGCGATCTGATGCTCCATATCCAGCCGTCCTCTCTTGCCGAGATAGCCGGAGAGACAGAAGGTGCGGAAATTGTCGAAATAGAAATACCACCGGTTCCGGCCGGTCCAGCGGAACCACCGGGAGACCTTGCGGTCGGCCGGAGTGTCGTAGTCGGACATCCCTTCGAATAGATATTTCAAAACAGTATTCCCCTGTTTTAGGCGTTAGAAACTGTTCCGGAACTCCCTCCGGAACTCCTCATGTCGTGTGGCGGAGGCTTGGATTTGAATACCCCCCCTCCCGGATACAATCTACCTCATATAATATACACTAACTTCCTGAAAATGCAACTTTCTCCCGTTTCTCCCCCGAAAAATCCTTTTCTGACCCGTTGTTGTGCCGCCCTACAAAAAAAACGGCCCGGGAACGATCCCGGACCGGTTGGGGCTTGCGCAGAAAAGAGTCTTACTTCTTGCCCTTTTTCTCCGCCTTCGGAGCCGACGATACGGGCGTGTCGCCCACCACCGTCGCCGTCTGCTTCAGAATCTCTTCCGCCTTCGGATCCGGACGGAAGGTCGGGATCTTCTTGATGGTGGTGATCACCTGCTCCGCAGAGATCAGCCGCGTGCACTCGAACTGGCGGTTGGTCCCCTTGTGCCGCGGGCACCACAGGAAATCGTAATGGTCAAAGTCCACGCGCATGTCGTTCCAGCAACTGTGGCAGGTGTGGTAGTTGATGACCCGGTAGGGCGTTTCGAACTCGTTGGTGGGATGGGTGAAGCCGGAGATCATCACCACCGGCACCTTGCAGCCCCATGCCAGCCAGGAGAGTCCGCTGGAGAGCCCGATGAAGAAGTCCGCATCCTTCACCAGATTGACCCGTTCCTGC
Source organism: Lentisphaeria bacterium UBA1784 (assembly GCA_002315455.1). Classification (GTDB taxonomy): domain Bacteria; phylum Verrucomicrobiota; class Lentisphaeria; order Victivallales; family Victivallaceae; genus UBA1784. The sequence goes on along the minus strand of DCGG01000103.1, from coordinate 26,905 downwards.
AGCGGCAGGGAACCGGTGCAGTCCTCGGTGCCCCAGGGGATGTGGTTCCAGACCAGTCCGTCGCCGTGGACGGGTTCCTTGTCGATGCAGAGGACCCGGTAGCCGTTGGCCTTCAGGAACCGGATCACTTCGCGCCAGCCCAGCGGATTGTTCCAGTACTTGGCCTGACTGGAACTCTGGGCTGCGATGCAGACGTATTTCTCTTTGATCTTCCGGGGCGCGGAGAGGTCGAACCGGGGCGGAATGTCGGAGGGATCCACGCCCAGAATGTATCCGGCGGTCCGGTGCAGACCGATGTAGCGGAAGTCAATGGGCTGATTATCCACGTCGCCCTTGAAGAAGAGTCCCATGAAGTAGGTGGCGTAGGGCCGGTATTTCATGGTGTCCGCAGGCGCGATGAAGGTGATGTCGGGATACTGTTTCTCAACCAGCGCGGAGATCCAGGGCGCCATGACGCAGATGACTTTGCACTGGTGCTTCTTCTGGAAGCGCTCCACGTAACTGAACCAGCCGATGCTGTCGCCGATGGTCCCCACGGGCAACTGGATCATGACCTCCTTGTCCTTTGCGTCGTAGTCATGACGGAAGATCAGTTTGTGCTCGCCCTTGGTGTAGATCTCCAGCCGGAACCGGATGAAGAACTTCTTGACGCTGGTGATGTACGCGCCCGGAACGGAATCCGCGCTGTACAGGATGATCCCGGTGTCGATATCGGAAAAGACCACCCGGTAATCCCGGCCGTTGCGGGGGATCAGGATCCGGATGCCGTGGTTGAAGTCGAAGCGAATGCCCTCCACCGCTTCCAGAACGGGTTCCGCCGGAATGTCTCCGTAGATGGACGCCTGCTTGGGGGCCTCCTGATTCTGGGGCGTGGCTGCGGGGGCCGCCGCCGGGGTCTGGGCCACCGGGAACGAGTTGTTTGCACTGCCGTTGATCACAATGTTCCCGGAACTCTGGGGCGCTTGAGGATTGTTGTTGATGGTGAAGTTTGCCATGGATATTTCCTCCTGATTAACTATAGTGTTTTCGTGAATTATGGCTCATGGAAGGATTCATCCAGTCCGCGGATCAGAGGATAGGTCACGAACTCGATGATCCGGCGGGTACCTGTCTTGATCTCCGCCGTCGCTTCCATGCCGGGGATCATGAAGATCTTGTTCCGGTCGTCCAGATTATGAAGTTTTCCGGAGAGGGAGAGACGGGCCTTGTAATAACTGCCTCCGCCGGCGGCGCCGGCTTCTCCCTGTTGTTTGGAGAAGGTGTTGCCGGAGATGGTGCGCACGGTCCCCAGCAGCGTTCCATGCTTCTGGAAGGGGAAGGCGCTGAGCTTCACCCGCGCTTCGGAACCGGGCTGGATCTTGCCGATGTCCATGGGGCGGATCTCCGCCTCCATCTCAATGGCGCTGTCCAGCGGGACCAAAGTGATGACCGCTTCCGCTTCCCGCACGGCGGAACCTTCGCTGAAGGATGCGATATCCAACACCACCGCGTCGCAGGGTGCGCGCAACTGGATGTAGGACATCATCTGCATGGCTTTATCGTACTGCTTGTTGGTGGTGTTCAGGTTCTGTCTGGCCTCCACCAGTTTTTCGGAGAGGGAGTTCCGCCATTCTTCGATGAAGGACTTCTTCTCGGAAAGAATCGTCTGACGCTGGTGGCTCTGCTCGACCAGAGAGTTCCGCAGTTTGTCCAGCGTGGATTCGGACTCCATGCGGTTGATGGCGATCTGCAGTCGCTCCTTGAGGGAGGTGATCTTCTTCTCGTGGAGGGAACTGTAAATGCCTTCGATGTTCTGCATGGCCTTCAGGATCTCCTCCTGCTTGTGCATGCTGTCCGACGTGGCCTTCACGGAGGCGTCCAGCCGGTTCAGATACTCGTCGTAGTAGCGGAGCCGCTCGTTGTAGTACCGGGTGCGCTGGACGAAAATCGCCCGCTGAAGGGTCATGTCCTTGGCTCCCTTGTCGGTCGGCTTGAACTTGGGATCGTATTCGGTGCCGTAGAACTCCGCCCTCAACCGCTCGAAGAGCGCGGTGTAGGTGTTCAGGTCGGCGGAGAGGCGTTCCACGTCGGCCATGGTCAGCTCCGGGTCGAAGTTGATCAGGACCTGATCTTTTTTCACCACGTCGCCGGCGTGGACTTCGATGCTTTTGATCACGGCGCGTTCCAGCGGTTTCATGACGATGTCCCGGTTGGAAACCAGTTTGCCCTGCCCGACGACGATCACGTCAACCTTGCACAGGGAGGCCCAGATCACGGCGACGACCATGAAAATCAGTGCCCACAAAACGCCTTTCTGGGCGAACCACGGAAGCTGCTGATATTTGATTTCCAGCGCATCGGGGTAGAATTCCACGGAACCTTTGCTGTGATAGGATTCCTGTTCCTTGGGCGTGGTCCCGGGACCGGCATCCGGCGCTTCCGCCGTCGGCTTGCAGAAGTGATTTTCCACAGCGGCGGAGACTTTCCCGTACAACTCCTTGACCGAATCAATCGATTTGGACAGGAGAGTCAGTACTTTCTCTTTCATGCTCTTTATATCCATTATACGAAATTCCTTTCCATCTGCTGATGCCAGAATTCCCGGTAGATCCCCTCCTGGGCCAGCAGTTCCTTGTGAGTTCCGTAGCCGTTCATCTCACCGGCGTCCATGACCAGGATCTTGTCGGCGTTGACGGTCATGCTCAGCCGGTGGCTGATGATGATGACCGTACGGCCCTTGCTGATGGCGGCCAGATTGTTCTGAATGATCGTTTCGCTCTCGGGATCGAGGGCGCTGGTGGCCTCGTCGAAGATGAGGATGGAGGGGTTGGTCAGCAGAGCCCGGGCGATGGCCAGACGCTGCTTCTGCCCTCCGGAGAGGTTGGAGGCGTTTTCGTCGAGAACGGTATCGTACCCCTGCTGAAGCTTCTGAACGAAACTGTCGGCTCCCGCCAGTTTGGAGACGTAGATGATCTCCTCAAGCGAAGCTCCGGGGCGGGTGAGGCAGATGTTCGCCCGGACCGTACCGTTGAAGAAGAAGTTCTCCTGAAGTACCACGCCGATGCTGCTGCGGAGGAAGGACTTGTCCAGTTCGCGGACGTCGATGCCGTCCAACTTGATGAGGCCGGAATGCACCGGATAGAGGCCCTGGATCAGCTTGGTCAGCGTGGACTTTCCGGAACCGGAACGGCCCACGATGCCCACCGTGGTCCCCGGCTGGATCTCCATGCTGAAGTGCTTGATGACGTCCGGAGCGTCCGGACGGTAGCGGAAGTTGACGTTCTCAATGGAGATGGAACCCTTGAGAGGCTGACGGACGCCGCCGCCGTTGCTTTCCATGGGGGTATTCATGACCACGCCCAGCATCCGGACGGAGAGGGCGACCTGCTGATATTCATGGATCAGACCGACCACCTTGACCAGCGGTCCGGTGACGCGGCCCGAGAGCATCTGGAAGGCGATTAATTCGCCGATGGAGATCTTGCCGCTGAAGACCAGCAGCGCTCCGATCCAGATGATGGCTACGGTCATGAGCATTTCCAAGCCGTGGCTGATGGTGCGGGCGATGAGGGAGATTCGGCCGACCCGGAAACTGGACATCACCGCCGCAGCGGTCCGGTTGTCCCACTCTTTGCGCTCAATGGGCTCGAGAGCGAGGGACTTCACGGTGCGGATGCCGTGGATGGATTCCACCAGACGGCTCTGGCGTTTTCCTTCCGCCTGATACAATTCGTCCAAACAGCGTTGGAAGGGCTTGATCAAGAGGGCGATGACCACTGCCATCAGCAGGGAGAAGCCCACCACCACCGCCGTCAGCACCGAACTGTACAGCAACAGGAAGGGGATGAAGACCACCAGAGACACCAGTTCCAGAATGGTGAAGAAGAGGTTTCCGGAGAGAAATCCCCGAATCCGCTCCGTCTGCTGCATGTGCTTCAGCAGAACACCCGAGGGGATCTGCTCGAAGAAGCTGATGGGCAGCCGCATCAGGTGTCCGAAGGTCTTGGTGGCGGTGGAGATGTCGATCTTGTTGGTGGCGAAGAGGAGCAGGTAGCCCCTCAGGTATTCCAACAGCGAATTGTAGAGGATTGCGCCGAGGATGCCGATCCCCAGCACGTTCAGGGTACGGAAACTGGCGTTGACCAGCACCTTATCGACCACGATCTGGAAGAAGAGCGGGGTGATCAGTGCGACCAGCGTAATCAGCAGGACCGCCAGAGCGATCTGTGCGAAGATCCCCTTGAGTTTGATGAATTCGGGGATGAACCAGCGCAGACCGAAGGGCTGATTTTCGTCGGAGAGTTTGTAGATGCGTTTGACCAGCATCACTTTGCCGGAGAAACGCTCGGCGTACTCCTCCTGCGTGAGGAATTCGAACTGTTCTCCCGGGTGTTCTGCGATGTAGGCCGGATCGATGATGGCCATCTCGGGCGCTTCGTCCTTCTTGCGGCGGAACCCGCAGATGATGGCGTTCTTCCCGTCCTTCTTGATCCCCATGGCCGGCATGGCCTTTTCGGAGTGCAGAAGTTTTTCCCAGGTGAGGGTACAGACCTTGCTCTTCATGCCCTGATCCAGCGCCATCTCCTGAAGGGTGCGGAGGTTCGGTTCTTCCTCGCCCACCGCGTAATCGTGGATCAACTGCTGGACGTCGCACCGCAGATCGTGATGCCGGGCGATGTTGGAGAGACAGAAGAGACTGCTGTATTTGCGGCTGTCCACCTCCTGCAACTTGCTGAAGACCAGCAGGAAACCTGTCATTCTGGACTTCAGCTGATCGGCGGGGACCGTCAACTGATTGCGTCCGGCAGGCTGGGAGGGATCCAGAATGGCGATGGCGGAGGAGGTTCCCAACTGCTCCATGCGGAACAGCAGGACCCAGTTCCCGCCGGTCAACTGCGCCAGCGCCGCACCGCGGAAGCGCCGGATCGGCTCCTGATAATCCTGAAAACCTTCCGGCCCGAGGTCCAGCTTTGCCGCCAATCCGGTCAGGGCCTTCACTGCATCATTGCCATACTCTGCCAGCACCTCATTGGTGACCAGTGCATCAAAATTGACTTTTCGACGCAATTGAGAGGCAACGAACTTCAAGCACAATATTCCGTTTGGAAGTGCCATATCGTTTCCTTTCGAGTGATAAGTTTCAATACCAAAGTATCCCGGGCCGCGGACTCGGGAAACGGCTATCTCCGTTTTTCGGTGTCTGCAGATCGGGAGTTCTGCGGAGCCGGGATCCGGTAAAGTCCGCGGTAGTACCACTTTACATACTGGACTTGGCCGGTCTGGCTCCTTTTTGCGATCAGGCGCTTTTCTTTAAAATAGCACAATTCTCCATGAAAGCAAACTTCATCCAGCTTCCTTTTCTGAAAAAACACGGAGAAACGCTCCAAAATCGGTTTCATCCCCCATCCGGCGGCCCGGCGGATGCGGATCCGGAAGCGATGCCAGCCGAAGCTGACCATTCCCCGGAGCCCCCGGGTGACGGCGATGCGGCGGCCGTTCCGGTCGGCGCCGACGATCCGCACCGGACCCATGGCGGGAGTGACGATCTCCTTATCCGGGCGGGGATTGTTGTCGCCCATGGTGATCAGGCCCTCCGGCGTGCGGCGGATGATCCGGTGGACCACATGCCGTCCGTTCCCGGAACAAAAGCAGATGACGTCCCCCGGTTTCAGCACGGAAAAATCCACCGCCTCCGGGAGCAAATAGTCGCCGGGGCAGAAGACCATCCGCATGCTGTTGCCGCGGTAGATCAGCCTATCCATGGCGTTCCTCCGCGATTGCGTCCAGACGGATCTCCCGCGGGAAACGGGTCACCGTCCCCTCTCTGTGAGAGACGGCGATGACGGTGCGGTCCGCAAAAGTCTGCGCCACCAGGTCGAGGAACATCGCTTCGTTTTCCGCGTCCAGCGCGGCAGTAGGTTCATCCATCAGCAGGAGATCGACCTCCCGGAGCAGTTCCCGGGCGAGAGCAAGCCGGACCTTTTCCCCCGGCGAGAAGTTGACGCCGCCTTCGGAAACGATCTCTTCCCCGCCTCTGGGCAGACGCGAGGCGAGACCGACTGCGGCGATCACGTCGGCGATCCGTTTTTCGGAGGGAATTGCGTCCAGACCGCATTGCAGGTTTTCCCGGAGGCTTCCCGCGAAGAATTCGCTGGTCTGACCGATGAATCCCATCCGTTTCCGGCAGCTGGAAGGCTGAAGTCCGGCGAGGTCCCTGCCGCCGATGGAAATGCGCCCCTGACTGGGGGTGCGAAGCCGGAGCAGAAGTTCGATCAGCGTGCTTTTCCCCTTGCCGCTGGGACCGGTAAGCACGACGTGCTCTCCTGCCGGGATCGTCAGGTCCAGCCCGTGGAAAAGCGGTGTGCCGCCGGGATAGGCATAGTCCAGACTCTCGATCCGGATGTCGCCCCGCAGGGAATGCACTGCTTCGCCCCGGTCGTCTTCGGGGTTCAGCGAAGTCAATTCCGACAGTCGCTTTGCGGCGGCGAGGGACTGGCTGACGGTCACGATGGTGGCGCTCAGGCTTCGCAGTGGCGCGAAAAGTTGGCGGAAGTAACAGCTCATGGCCCAGAGCAATCCGAGGGTCCACGCGCCGTCGGCGATCCACTTGATCCCGATGGCAAAAAGCGCGAGGAAAGCCGCTCCGGGCAGCAGCAGAAGAAGCATTCGGAAGGCCGACTCCATGCGGATCTGCTGGAACTGAAGCTGGCGGGAGATCTTCTGCCCGGTCTGGAACTTCGCTCCGGACTCCCGTTCGCCGTTCCGGCTTTTGACCAGCTGAATGTTGCGGAGGGCATCATAGACGGAACAGGAGTTGCGGGCATCCTGTTCGCACCGATCCATGGAGAGGGCGAATTGACGGCGGCTGAAGTAGCGGACCAGCATCCAATAGACCGGGATCACCGGGACCAGAAGAAGAAGCGCTCTCCAATCCAGAAAGGCGATGAGGACGGTGGTGCCGACGAGGGTGATCAGGTTACGGGTCGCGGAGAAGGCGGCTCCGCTGTAGAGATAACCGACGAAGGCCACGTCGCTGTGAAGCCGTCCGGAGAGATATCCCCCGCCCAGGCCGGAGATGCGTTCCATCGGCAGACCGAGCAGGGAGCGGAATATCCGTTGGCGCAGGGAGGTGTTGATCCCCACTTGGGTCCGCCGGATGAGAAAAGAAGACAAGGTTTCCGCGCCGCCGGAGAGCAGGGTCACGGCGGCGATCCCCGCCAGCATCCAGATGGCCCCGGAAAAATCCCGGAGAGTGATCCGATCCACAAATCCGCGCTGGAAGAGCGGCGAAAGCACCGGGCAGATGCTGGCAAGGACCATGACCCCGGCAAGGCCCCAAAGGACCTTTATGCGGGGCCGCAGTTCCGGCAGGATGAACATCAGAGCATCCCGCAGACCGAATCGTTTGTCTGAACTCGTCATGAAGATCATCCGGTCCGGAGAAGGAAAATACTACTCTTGGGAGAGGAAGCCCCGGGCGACGAGGTCCGTCACGAAGGCTGCGATATCCGCCGCTGCGCTCTCCGGCAGGGGCTTGGCGCAGGCGGATCTCAGCGCGGTCAGCGCATCCTCCGCAGAGGCGCCGCTTTCGAACTGCCGCCACAGAAAGAGGCTGGTGGCGTTGAGACCGAAGACTTTTCCGTCCTCGGGGTTGAAGAGACAGCCGGTGCCGTCGAACTCTTCCCGGCAGACGATATCAGGATTGACTTTCATAACAGATCTCCCACTTTGGTTTCATCCAATTTCACCCGGAATCTCTTCCCGGGCAACGAGCCGGCCAGCGCCATGGCGCCGGAGAGGGCATTGTTCAAGAGTTTTTTTGCGACATCGCCGGGGTAGCTCCCCGTGTGCCAGCGGACCATGTCCGTGAAGGAAGGTGCCACGCCGGGCAGCGCTTCTCCGGGCAGAAAATCGAAGACGCCGTGCTCTCCCCGCTCCAGCAGGTAGAACGCCTTCAGTTCGATTTGTTTGTTGCTGTCCACAGGGAAGGCCGGCTTGCCGAGGATCCAGCGGCTCCAGGTGGGGACGGGGGAGGCGATCCACCGGCCGTCTCCGCAGCGGAAGAGCAGCATGCAGTCATCGCAGAGAACGGTGAAGTCCGAATTGAGGCGGGCGGCAGTGGTGCTTTTCCCGATCCCGGAGGGCCCGGAGATCAGGATGCCTTCCCCCCGGCGCTCCGCCAGCACGCCGTGGACCAGAAACGCGTTGCCCCGGAGCAGGGCCGGAAGCACTCCGATGAAGAAGAGTTGCCGGACCATGAACCCGCGGAGTTGTGTATTCGTCGCCTCCCAAGGGGCGGAAATCACGTCGGCGCGACCCCGATCGTCCAGTGCGACGCGCAGGCCCTGCCGGATGATGGCGAAACTGTTTTCCGGGACCTTTCCGGTGAATCCGCGGACGATGCAACCGGAGTCCAACCGCTCGGAACAGGGCACGAGACGGGTGCAATCCGCAAGCATACGGACCAGCGGTTCCGCGGCATCGTCCGCCGCGCACCAGCTACATCCGCCGCCTTCCGGGAATTGTTTCTTCAGGGAAAAGGGTGCCATGTTTCTTTTTTTGGTCAGAGGTCCCATAAAAAAGGCATCCGCGTTGCCCGGGGAACCGGAGAACGCGAATGCCGAATCTCAATCTCTCAAGCGGCGGACCGCCGCAGAAGAGTCAGTCCGCAACTTAACGGGGCATCCGCATGGGAACCGGCACGCCCCGACGGTTCTGGGACCAAACGGACTCGCCGCTGCCCTGAACGGCCGGCTTGTCCTTGCCGTAGCTGATGGTCTTGATCCGGTTGTCGGCGAGGCCGTGTCCGACCAGATACTCCCGGATGGCATTGGCGCGGCGTTCGCCCAGCGCGCGGTTGTATTCGTCGGTGCCGCGCTGGTCGCAGTGACCTTCGATGACCAGAGCCAGGACCGGCTTGTTGGCGAGATAGGCGGAAATGCTGTCCAACTTGGCGGTCTCGCTGGGGACCAGCAGATCGGAGTCGTAGGCGAAGTAGATAATCGGCATGCCGAGACGGTTTCCGGAGGGATCGGCCAGAGTCCAACCATCGGGATCAGCGCCGTCGACCGCGCCGCCGGCCTGCCAGGAACCGGGCTTTCCGCCGTTTTCGAATCCGCCGCCGGCTCCGCCGTTGAAGCCGCCTTCGGGATCATTCACCGCTTCGGGGACCGGCTGGGTGTCTTCGGCCGGAGCGCTCTCGCAACCGGTTCCAACGAAGATCAGCGCAGCGGCGATCACGACACCACCCATCAGATGTTTCAGCATTTCTTTTCCCTCCGTAAAATTTAGGATGTATTTTGCTGTTTCGAGTTACCTTGTTTATAAAATACACTTGAGATTGAAAAATCCAAGTGGGAAATCCAAAAATTTTCCATTTTTTGCAAAAATCTTGAGAAAAATGGCGAAGAGAGGCGGAGACTGGTGCAAATTTCTTGATATTCATGCGTGGGGATGGTATATTAACGGCAAAGTTCCTTTCTAACCAAACAATGCAACGATTCTTCAGGAGGATCAAGATGAACATCGAATGGGACAAACTGGGTTTTGGATTCATGCCCACCAAGAGCAACATCCGTTTCCATTATGAGAACGGCGCGTGGAGCGAAGGCGTCCTCACCTCCAGCTTCGACATCAATATGTCCGTGGCGGCCAACGTTTTCCACTATGGTCAGGCGATTTTCGAGGGCATGAAAGCCTTCCGCTGCAAGGACGGCACCATCCGGGTGTTCCGCCCCGATGCCAACGCCCGCCGGATCAACAGCTCCGCCCGCCAGCTCCTCATGCCGGAGTTTCCCGAGGACAAGTTTGTGGAGGCGGTCAAGACCGTGGTTGCCGACAATGCCGATTACGTGCCGCCCTTCGGTTGCGGCGGATCCCTCTACATCCGGCCGGTGATGTTCGGTTCCACTCCCCAGATGGGCGTGGGGCCCAGCAAGGCCTATGAATTGATCATCATGGTGATGCCCGTGGGCGCCTACTACAAGAACGGCATCAAGCCCGTGGACGCCATGGTTTCCCGGGATTTTGACCGCGCGGCACCCCACGGCACCGGCCACATCAAGGCCGCCGGCAACTACGCCGCCAGTCTGCTCTCCAGCAAGGTCGCCAAGGACAACCACTGCCCGGTGGCCCTCTTCCTCGATCCCGGCTCCCACACCTACATCGACGAATTCGGCACCAGCAACTTCCTTGCCATCACCAAGGACGGCAAGTACGTGACAAGTCTTTCCGAGTCCATCCTGCCCAGCATCACCAATGATTCGCTGCTGACCGTTGCCGCCGATCTGGGCATGCCCGTGGAGCGGCGCAAGGTCCGGGTCGAGGAACTGGCGGACTTCGCCGAAGTCGCCGCCTGCGGCACTGCGGTCGTCATCACCCCGGTGAGCCGGATCTTCGACGGCGACAAGGTCTATGACTACCACTGCACCGAGATCGGTCCCGTGCTGAAGAAACTCTACGACCGCATGACCGGAATCCAGTACGGCGAATATCCCGACACCCACAACTGGACCGTGGTGGTCAAGTAACCCCGGACCTTCGGGAAAAACCTCATCAGAAAGAAGTTCGCCGTAAAATGAGAATCATCAGGACCAAAGCGGAACTGAAAGCGCACGTCCGGGAACTGAAGCGTTCCGGCAAGACCATCGGATTGGTCCCCACCATGGGTTTCCTCCACGAGGGGCACCTCTCGCTGATCGACATCGCCCGCGGCAAGGCGGATGCGGTCATCGTCTCCGTATTCGTTAATCCCACGCAGTTTGCTCCTAACGAGGACTTTGACAGTTATCCCCGGGATTTCGACCGGGATGCCGCCCTCTGCGCGGAACACGGCGCCAATGCGGTGTTCGCCCCGGAGCCGGAGGAGATGTACGATCCCTCCGCTTCCACGTGGGTGGAGGAGGTCAGTCTCTCCAAGCCCCTCTGCGGAGCCAGCCGTCCCACCTTTTTCCGGGGCGTGACCACGGTGGTCTCCAAGTTGTTCCATCTGGCCCAGCCGGATATCGCCGTCTTCGGCCAGAAGGATGCCCAGCAGTTGCTGGTGGTCTCCAGGATGGTCCGGGATCTGGACTTCCCCATTGAGATCATCGCGGCTCCGCTGGTTCGGGGGCAGGACGGCCTCGCCCTCAGTTCCCGGAACCGCTACCTCACCCCTGACGAGCATCTGCGGGCCACGAACCTGCACCGTTCTCTCGTGGAGGCCCGGGCCAAGATCGAAGCCGCCAGGGCCGTGAAGTCCGAATTCATCGAGGCCGCCAAGGAGGTCATCACAGCCGCCGGCGGCAAAGTGGATTACGTTTCCGCGCTGGACCGGACCACTTTGCGGGAACCGACCGCGGGAACGACCCAGATTCTGCTGGCCGCCGCCGCATGGTTCGGGACTACCCGGCTCATCGACAACGAACTCATCGACTTCTGATCAATCAATAAATAAAAGAACTGATTTTCCGGTCGCACCATGAATAAGATCGACTTCAAAGATCCGGATTTCCGGAAGCGGCTTTCCGCGCTCTACGGACGCGCCGCCTTCCCGCCGGAGGCGGAAAAGTCCGCCGCCGCCATCATTGCCGACATCCGGGCCGAGGGTGATGCCGCCCTCTTCCGCTATGCGGAGAAATTCGACCATTTCGCCCTCTCCGCCAAAAACCTCCGGGTCACCGAGGCGGAACTGGATGCCGCAGAGAAGGCCCTTCCGGTTGCGGACCGCAAGGCGATCCGCACGGCGGCGAAACAGGTCCGGGAGTTCGCCCGGCTCACCTGTCCGAAAAGCTGGTCCAAGACCGTCCGTCCGGGGGTGGTCCTCGGGGAGAAGTTCTCGCCCATGGAACGGGTGGGAGTCTACGTCCCGGGCGGGACCGCTCCTCTGGTCTCCACCGTGCTTCACACCGCCGGAATCGCCCATGCCGTGGGCGTGAAGGAGATTGCCGCGGCAACGCCTCCGGGGAAACTTCATCCGGCCACCCTTTACGCCATGCGGGTCGCTGGCGTCACCGAGATTTACCGCATGGGCGGAGTCTATGCGGTGGCCGCCATGGCCTTGGGGACCGAGAGCATCCCCAAGGTGGAGAAGATCGCCGGCCCCGGCAACGCCTACGTCACCGCCGCCAAGAAACTGCTCTACGGCGAAGTCGGCATTGATCTCGTGGCCGGCCCCTCCGAAATCCTCATCGTCGCGGATGAGAGCGCGGATCCCGGTTTCATCGCGGCCGATCTGCTCAGTCAGGCAGAACACGGCAGCGGTTTGGAACAGGCGGTGCTGGTGACTCCCAGCGCCTCCCTGATCGCCGAAGTGGAGCAGGAGGTCCTGCGCCAGAAGGTGACGCTCCCCAGGGAAGCCATCGTGGACAAGGTGCTGGACAAGGGCGTTTTCCTCATCCGCGTGAAGGATCTGGAACAGGCCGCCGAACTGGCCGGCCGCTATGCTCCGGAACATCTGGAGATCCAGACCGCCTCCCCGGAGAAGTGGGCGAAGAAGATCGCCGCCGCCGGAGCCATGTTCCTCGGCAGCTGGACTCCGGAACCCATCGGGGATTTCTGCGCCGGCCCCTCCCACGTGCTGCCGACCGCCTCCAGCGCCCGCTCCTTCAACGGGCTGGAGAGTTCCAGCTTCATGCGCCGGAGCAGTATCGTGAAGTACTCCAAGGCGGCCGTCCGCCGGGAGATCGACGTCGTGGAGCGCTTCGGACGCATGGAGCAACTGGACGCCCACGCCCGGAGCGGTTCCATTCGCCGCCGGGAGAAACGCTGAAACAACGAACCCCATCCGGGGACAACGAAAGAACAGAAAATATGGCAGAGTACGATTTTTCCTCCATCGAGAAGAAGTGGCAGAACTACTGGGAACAGAACAAGACTTTCCGGGCCGTTAACCTGGATTCCCGTCCCAAGTTCTACTGTCTGGATATGTTCCCATACCCCTCCGGTGCCGGCCTTCACGTGGGTCATCCCGAGGGTTACACCGCCACCGACATCATCTGCCGTTACAAGCGGATGAAGGGGTTCAACGTTCTCCATCCCATGGGCTGGGATGCCTTCGGCCTCCCGGCGGAGCAGTACGCGGTGGATACCGGCACTCATCCCGCCGTCACCACCCAGAAGAACGTGGACAACTTCCGCCGCCAGATCAAATCCCTCGGCTTCAGTTACGACTGGGACCGGGAGGTCAATACCACCGACAGCGGCTACTACAAGTGGACCCAGTGGATTTTCACCAAACTCTACAAGAAAGGTCTCGCCTACCTCGATGAAGTGGCGGTGAACTGGTGCCCCGCGCTGGGGACCGTCCTCGCCAACGAGGAGGTAATCGACGGCCGCAGCGAGCGGGGAAACCACCCCGTGGAACGCCGTCCCATGAAGCAGTGGATGCTGAAGATCACCGCCTATGCGGAACGGCTCCTGCAGGACCTCGACGATCTGGATTGGCCGGAGGGTATCAAGGAGATGCAGCGGAACTGGATCGGCAAATCCACCGGCGCGGAAGTGATCTTCAAGACCGTCTGCGGCCGCAAAGTCACCGTTTATACCACCCGTCCCGACACCCTTTTCGGAGCCACCTACATGGTGCTCTCTCCGGAACATCCCCTCGTGGATGCCATCACCACCCCGGAGCATAAGGCGGAGGTCGATGCCTACAAGGCCGAGGCCGCCAAGAAGACCGATCTCGCCCGCACTGAACTGGCCACGGAAAAAACCGGTGCCTTCACCGGAGCCTACGCCATCAATCCGGTCAACGGGGTGAAGATCCCCATCTGGATCGCGGACTACGTTCTCATCAGCTACGGCACTGGCGCCATCATGGCGGTCCCGGCCCACGATACCCGGGATTACGACTTCGCCGTGAAGTTCAACATTCCCATCAAGTGCATCATCTCCCCCGATCCTGAAGCCGCCAAGGCTGAGGGCGTGGACGTGGAGGCCGTCCTCCGCGGCGAGGCCTGCTGGACCGGAGAGGGCAAACTCATCAACTCCGCCAACGCCGAAGGGCTGGACCTCAACGGACTCTCCGTCAAGGACTCCAAGCCGGCGGCGACCCGCTGGCTGGCCGCCCGCGGAGAGGGAAAAGAGGCGGTGAAGTACAAACTGCGCGACTGGCTCTTCAGCCGTCAGCGTTACTGGGGCGAACCCTTCCCCATCATCCACTACGAGGACGGTTCCATCGAACTGGTGGATGACTGCGACCTGCCGGTCCGGCTGCCGGAGATGAGCGACTTCAAGCCAACCGGTACCGGCGAACCGCCCCTCGCCAAGGCGAAAGAGTGGGTGGAATACGTCGATCCCAAGACCGGCCGCAAGGGCCGCCGGGAGACCAACACCATGCCCCAGTGGGCCGGTTCCTGCTGGTACTATCTGCGCTATCTCGACCCCGGGAACAACGCCGCGGCGTGGAGTCCGCAGATCGAGAAATACTGGATGCCCGTGGACCTCTACGTGGGCGGAGCGGAGCATGCGGTGCTTCACCTGCTCTACGCCCGTTTCTGGCACAAGGTCCTCTTCGATGCAGGCTTGGTCTCCACCAAGGAGCCATTCCTGAAACTGGTCAATCAGGGCATGATTCTCGGGACCTCCTACAAGGATGGCCGGGGTGTTCTCGTTCCCACCGATCAAGTGGATTTCACCCCCGATGGACCGGTCCGCAAGAGCGACGGCGAAAAACTGACGGAGTTCCCCGCCAAGATGTCCAAATCCCTGCGGAACGTGGTCAATCCCGACGACGTGGTCCGGCAGTACGGCGCGGACAGCATGCGGATGTACGAGATGTTCATGGGGCCTCTGGAGGCCACCAAGCCCTGGAGCACCACCGGCGTGGAGGGCGTGTTCCGCTTCCTGAAGCGGGCGTGGCGGCTCATCGACGAGGGAACCATCACGGATGCCGCCCCCTCCGCGGAACTGGAGCGTTTGATCCACGGCACCGTGAAGAAGGTGACGTCCGATCTGGACGCCTTCGGTTTCAACACCGCCATCAGCGCGCTGATGATCTGCCTCAATGACTTGGCCAAATGCAGGGAACTGCCCCGGAAGTCCGCGGAAACCTTCGTGCTGATGCTGGCTCCCTTCGCACCCCACATGGCCGAGGAACTCTGGAGCAAGCTGGGCCACGACAAGACCCTCGCTTACGAGCCCTGGCCCAAGTATGACGAGTCCCTGCTCACGGTGACGGAGAAGGAGATCCTCGTGCAGGTGCTGGGCAAGCCCAAGGCGCGGATCATGATGCCGGTGGATTGCGACGAAGCCGCGGCCCGGGAACTGGCGCTCAAGGATGCCGCCGTGGCGGCGGCCATCGCCGGGAAAACGGTCCGCAAAGTGATCTTCGTCCCCGGACGGCTCATGAACATCGTAGTCGGATAATCCCCCCTCAACAAGGAGAAAAAAATGAAAAAGTTTCTTTTGACGTTCGCGGCGGCGCTGACGGCGCTGGTGTTTGCCGGATGCAGCAGTCAGACCCTCGGCACCGGACTTTATCAGAATCAGGCGCAGGGCAGAAACGATTACATCTGTATCTACAAGGATCTGATCTTCCTCAACATCAAGGCTCCGAACAACATTCCGTCCGCGGAAAACTATTGGATGTGGGCCGGAAAATACTCCTTGGACAAGGAGGGAAAGCTTGTCTTCGACATGGACACCGAGATGCAGAAGAAGTGGAATTTCTCCTACTGCTTTCTCTCCCGTCGCGGCGGCATCATCGTGCAGGATTTCGAGAGCAACACCAGCTTTGTGCTGCACTACAACGTGCCGAAACTCCGTCCGGCCCGGCAGGAACAGCTTCCCAATGCCGTGCCCATGGGCGCGGAGCAGGAATTTGCCCCGATGAACTGATCTCCGGGGAGGTACTCTAATGCATTTTTGCCGTCGGTTCCGCGGAAAAGCAGGACTGCGGCGCATCTGAAAAATCCGTTTCTCCGAAGGGGGGAACCTTTGGCCCTCGTCAGGAGGAACACGAAGAAAGGGACGCGATCCGCAAAGACCGCGTCCCTTTTTCGTCATCGGGATAAAGGGCGGGAATCACTCCGCCGGCATGAAGAGCGCCGCGTCGTGAACCGGCAGTTTCCGCACCTTCTTATAGACGGCTTCCGTCAGAACTTCCTGACAGCGCTCCGGCAGACCAAGTTCCGCGAAATCGCAGACCAGTTCCGTCTCCGAATCGTTGAAGACTGCGATGGCCCGCTTGCCGTTGACGGTGCCTTCAAAGAACTGGGGCCACTGGTCCCCCCGCCAGCGGATGGGACGCGCGTTCCGGAGCCGATAGTTCTGCGCCTTGCCCAAAAGGGCCAGCCGTTCGGGAGCGATGGTATCCAGACGGTCGCTGGTGATGCAGACGCCGGTACAGATGCCGGTGAGCACGGAGAAGCGGGCTTCCCCCTCAGAGTAGAAGGCGTTGTCCTGCCGCGCCATCAGCGAATCCGGGTCGATCCGGAACCAGCGGTCGAAGCGCCAGAAGTTTGCCATGGTCATGTGTTCCGCCGTCACGATGTCGCAGGCGTTGAGGGGGGAGTTTTCGTTGTTGTTCCGGGGCCATGCGAAGTGGCGGCTGGCGTCGTTGCTGCCGCGGGCATTATCAAAATATCCGAGGCAGAGATGGAAGGGTTCTCCACAGCCCATGATCAGCGCCTCCGGCACCGCCTCCCGGATCGCCTTGCAGAGTTTGCGGAAGGCTTCAGCGGCGGTGATTTTGGGATTCCGGCGGATGCCCTGGGCCATGCCGAAGAAGAGGCCGTCCAGCTTGAAATAGACGTAGCCCTTTTTCCAGAATTCCTTGAAAACGGAGGTGATATGCTCGCAGACCTCCGGGATGGAGGCGTCGAGGCAGCACCAGTCGGATTCGCCTGCGGTCCAGCCTCTCTGGATCACGGGTCCGCCGGAGAGGGGGTTCTTCACCACCCAGTCGGGATGCTCCCGGTAGATGCGGCTGGCGGTGGAGACCACGAAAGGCATCAGCCAGATGCCGGGCTTCATGCCGGCGGCCTTGATCTTGGCGGCCGCGGATTCAAGAGTGAAGGGCCATTTGGAATCCGGGGTCAGCCAGTCGCCCTGTTTATCCTGATAGCCGTCGTCGATCTGCACGTATTCTGCGGAATAGAGGCTGCGGTTTTCGGAGAGCGCCTTCACGTTGTCCAGAAGGTCCTGTCCGGAGACGTCCTTGTAGTAGTAGTACCAGGTGCAGTAGCCGGTGGTGTTTTTCTCCGCGGCAATGGGTCTCGCGCCCATCCTCTGCGCCGCCATGTCGGCGTAGCGGCAGAGCAGTTCCCGCCAGTCGGAGCCTTCCAGCACGATCATCTCCTCCGGATTCTCCTCCGGCTTGATCTGGGGCTGGTCCACCTCGATGGCGGAGAAGCGTCCGCCCCTGCGCAGGACCCGCAGGTAGGTGGGGGAACGAAAGGCCGTGAGCGCTCCGGCGAGGAGATAACGGGACTCCTCCTCGTCGCCGATGACGATGACGCCGTCGCTGGCCATTTCGCCCTCCCGCTCCATTTTGCGGACGCAGGGCAGCACGTCCATGCCGAACATATACTCCAAGGCACGGTAAACGAAATGTGCCCGGGGCAGAAAATCCACTTTGATCGAACCTTTGCGGCAGTCGCCGCCCTGAAACCACACCCAATCCTTCATGAAAGACCTCATTTGTTGATTCTTGCGGGGGGAACGGCTCCCGTCTCCGCCTATAATGTAGTGTGAAAAACGCTTTTTGCAAGGCAGGGAACAGAAAAATTCCCGGCCGGCGGGATTTGCATATTTTGGGGACGTGGCTATATTATCGGGGAGTAAGCGAAAAAAGCCCGCGTACAAGCGGGAAACAACACCATTTCAAAACGGAAACGCTCCTTTTGTGGCGTTTCGCATGGAGTACGGAGGAAACACCATGAAACGGATCGCGGGTAAAATGAAGCTTTTTCCGGGGATGCGGGAGGAATATCTCCGGCGGCACCGGGAGATCTGGCCGGAACTGGTTCGGGAACTGAAGGCCGCAGGGATCTCCGACTACTCCATCTATCTGGACGAGGAGACGCTCACGCTCTTCTACACCCTGAAACTCGCGGACGACAACTCCTATGCGGAACTTCCCCGGAAGGCGATCATGAAAAAATGGTGGGATCACATGAAAGACCTCATGGAGACCAATCCCGACAACTCCCCCGTCTGCATCGACCTTCCGGAAATGTTTCATCTGGAGTAGCCGGACAAGCGGAAAAGACCTTGAAGGAGGTTTGACTCATGAGTTCAATTCCGAGAAGTGAATATCCCCGCCCGCAGTTTGTCCGGGAGGCGTGGCGGAACCTGAATGGTCCATGGACGTACGAATTCGACTTCGGTAAATCCGGACAGGACCGGGAGGTGGAAAAAAGCACCGGGTTCGCCGATACCATCCAGGTGCCCTTCTGCCCGGAGAGCAGACTTTCCGGCGTGGAGCACAAGGACTTCATCCCCCAGATGTACTACCACCGGAAACTGCAGATCCCACCGGAGTGGGCCGGGCGGAACGTTTTGCTGCACTTCGGCGGCGTGGACTATGTCTGCGTAGCCTACGTCAATGGCGTGAGCGCCGGCATCCACTACGGAGGCATGTGCTCCTTTGCTTTTGACATCACTTCTCTTGTGGAGGCGGGCGGGGAGTACGATCTGGTGGTCCGAGCCCGGGACGAGCAGTCCGGCGGGTTGCAGTGTTGCGGCAAGCAGAGCAAGCAGTTTTTCTCCGCAAAATGCTCCTACTCCCGCACCACCGGCATCTGGCAGACGGTCTNNTGATCGTCTGCGTGTGGGATCCGACGAACCTCTCGCTCGGAGCGTGCGGCAAGCAGGTGTTCAAGCCGGGCGGCTGCAGCTACACGCGCATGAGCGGCATCTGGCAGACGGTGTGGATGGAGGCGGTGCATCCGCAGGGTTTGCGCTCCTGCCGCATCACGCCGTCATTGGACGCAAAGGAATTCGTCTTCCGTCCGGAATTCCTCTCTGCCGGGCGCGGGATGCGGCTCCGCACCACCATTTCCGGTGCGGGAGTTCCCTCCGTCACCCGGACGGTTCCGGCAGTCACCGGCATCGGATTCGCGGTGGAGCTGGGGGAGACGGTGCGCCCGTGGTCTCCGGAGGACCCCTTCCTCTACGACATCCTCTTCGAGGTGCTGGACGCTTCCGGCAACGTGATCGACACCGTCCGCTCCTACGGCGGACTGCGGAAGATCCACGTGGAGAAGGACCGCATCTACCTGAACAATAAGCTGGACCGTTCACCTCTACCGCCCGGATGCCAAGAAGCTGGCCGCATCACTGCATCCGGAGGGGGCGTCGGTCTTCATGCAGGAAAACGAGACTGGCTATGCGGGCCAGCCCTACTTCAACGACGAGTGGGGCGGATTCCGGTTCATACCGGCGGGCCGTCCGGAGTATGCGAAGAACTCCTGGGGCTACCACGGATTGAAGATTCAAAGCGCCGGAGAACTCTGCGAAAAGATCCGGGAGCAGGCGGAATTGATGAATGCCGATCCCGCACTTTCCGGCTGGTGCTACACCCAGTTGACGGACGTGGAACAGGAGCAGAACGGCATCTACAACTACGACCGCACTGCCAAGGGCGACCCCGCCATGTTTCGGGCGGCCTTCACCAGCGGACTGGAGAAGCGGAAGGAATAGAGTATCGTCTGCAAACTCCCCGGCCGCGGTCGGGGAGGTTGCGGACGGGCGGGCTTTGCGCGTTTCAGAGGGAGGAGGCTTCATCCCGGGGGATGAAGAACCCGCTTTCCCGGATCTTTCCCCCCTTGTGAAAGTAATCCGCGAGGATCTTCTGCATCCGGGTGGTGTGGGGAACCGCGTCGATCCCTTCTTTCAGCGCCTTCGGGCCGAAGATCCGCCAGATGACGTCGTTGGTGGCGTCCCCTTCGCAGGGGAAGTAGTGGCCGAGGCGCTGGAACGCCACGATGTTGCTGTTTTCCGGCAGGAGTTCCTGCAGGACGGGGTCCAGCAGCCAGGAGTAGCAGACGAAGCCCTTCCAGTCGATCTCCGGGTGAAACTTCTTCATGAAGTCCGCCATTCGGCGCAGGGAGGCGATGCACTCCTCCCGGAGCATGGGACCGCTGGCGGGGATGTGGATGTTCACGGCTTCGTCGCCAAAGGAAATCAGAGAACCGGGCAGATGTCCCTCCTGCGGACAGGGACGATACTCCGGAGTGCCGTCCGGCCTGCGGAAGAAGGAGGCCGGCATGTACAGTTTGTGGACGTCGTTGCACTGGAGCCTGCCGAACTGCTTCACGTGACCGCTGGCACAGTCCGCCTCCCACGAAAAAATGCGCTGGGTCAAGCCCACGTATCCCAGTTCCATGGTCTGCTGGCTGAGCCAGACGAAGAGGTCGCCGGCGATCTGCTTCAGCATCTCCCGGGAGTATCCGGCCTTCGCGTAGGCTGCTTCCAGTCGGGGATAGTGGGCGAGAATCAGCAGCACGGCGGTCTGCCGTCCGGCCTTTTCACCCCAGAAATCCTCCGGCTTCAGGGGGGCACCGACGACGTCCAGTTCCGCCGTCATGCGGTCGAACTCCGCGGTCTGCTTCGGATCGGAGGCGATGGAATCGTATTGCGCCTTCAGAGGAAGCAGATACTTCTCCCTCGGCAGGTTGCAACATTCAGCGTATTTGAAAAAATTTTCCCAGCGTTCCACGGTCGATCCTCCTTGGGGTTCGGGATGAGGTTCCTTTTCGGGACATACAATACCGCAGGGACGGAGAAATTTCCATTCGCCGCCGGAAAAGTTTTGACAAAAACTGCAGTTTTTTGATAAAAACTATGATTCTCTTTTGAAATTTCCCTTCCGCATCGGTATTTTATTTTGAAGAATGATTTTCGATCCAATCAAAAAAAGGAGCCTCCTGTCATGTCCAGTCGTCTCACCGCCGCCGAGGAGAAGCAGATCTCCGAACTCATCGCCCGAATGACCCTCGATGAAAAACTCTCCTGCTGTCACGCTTCCAGCAAATTCGCGACCTCCGGGGTGCCCCGGCTGGGGATCCCGCCGCTCACCATGTCCGATGGACCTCACGGCGTCCGGGAGGAGATCAGCCCCGACAGCTGGGAAGCCGCCGGCTGGGACACCGACTTCTGCACCTACCTCCCCACCGGTACCGCCCTTGCCGCCACCTGGAACCGCAAGTGCGCCCGGCTCCACGGCGAAGTCCTCGGCTCCGAGGCGCGGGAACGGGAGAAGGATGTGATCCTCGGTCCCGGCATCAACATGATCCGCCAGCCCCTCTGCGGCCGGAACTTCGAATACTACTGCGAGGACCCCTATCAGGCCGGAGAACTGGCGGCGGAAGCCATTCAGGGTATCCAGAGCAAGGGCACCGCCTGCTGCGTCAAGCACTATGCCCTCAACAGTCAGGAACTGAACCGCCACCGGGTCAATGCCCTCTGCACCGAGCGGACCCTCCGGGAGATGTATCTGCCCGCCTTCGAGAAGGCGGTGAAGAAGGGCGAAGCCATGACCATCATGGGCGCTTACAACTTCTTCCGGGGTCAGCACTGCTGTGAAAACGACTACCTGCTGAACCAGATCCTCAAGAAGGAGTGGGGGTTCGACGGTGTCGTCATCTCCGATTGGAACGGCGTCCACGACATCAGCGCCGCCGCCAACGGCATGGACCTCGAAATGGGCACCGCCAAACCCTACAACGAATACTTCCTCGCCGACGCCTTCCGCGATGCCGTGAAGCGGGGCGAGATCGACGAGGCCGTTTTGGACGACAAAGTCCGGCGTTATCTGCGGCTGATGTTCAAACTGGGCAAACTGGGAAACAGGCCCCGTCCCGCCGGCGAGCGGAACACACCCGGACACCAACGCGCCGCCCGGGAGATCGGAGCAGAGGCGATGGTCCTCCTGAAAAACGAAGGTTCCCTCCTGCCGCTGGATCCCGCCAAGATAAAGAAGGTACTTGTGGTAGGCGACAACGCCACCATGAAACACCACCGGGGCGGAAACAGTTCCGGCGTCAAGGCCCTCTACGAGGTCTCTCCGCTGGAGGGTTTGCAGGAGTACTGTTCCGGGAAGAACATCGAACTCCGGTACATGCGGGGATATCCTTCCCGGGTGACGCCGGGGAAAGCCATCCCCGCCACCATGATGGGCATCGCCGATGCCGGAGCCGGGACCCATGGCTGGGTCTGCAGTTTCTTCAGCGGGCGCGGGCTCATGGGAGACGGGGACATTCCTCTGGCGGTCCCCTGCAACGCGAAGGTGGGCAAAAGTTCGCCCAAGGTCCTGCTCCGCACGGTCCCCTTTCCGGAACCGAAGTTTGATGAGACCACTGATCTGCCGGAGGAGCTGAAAGGCATGGACTATCTCGCAGAGATGGACGGCTGTTTCACCCCTGACCGCACCGGAGAATGGCATTTCTGGCTCCGGGGGGCATCCCAGTCGTCGTTCTCCGTCGACAACGTGGAGGTAATCTCTTCCTGTCGCGGAGAAAACGACGTGACCAGCGAGTGCATCGTCGAGTTGGAGGCGGGGCGCTCCTATCACCTGCACCTGAGGCTCCACGAGTTTTGGGATCTGCCCATTTTCCCCATGGAACTGACCTGTGCCTTCGGCGACGAAGCCAAACAGGCGGCGGCTCCCGAATCCGCCGAGGTGCTGGAGGCGGCCAGAGGGGCGGATGCGGTACTCTTCTTCGGCGGCATCAGCCACACCGACGACACCGAATCCGCCGACAAGCCCGACATGAAACTCCGGGGCGGACAGAACGAACTTATCTCCGCCATCGCCAAGGTCAATCCCAACGTTGCCGTCTCGCTGGTGGCGGGTTCTCCGGTGGAAATGCCATGGTCCGGCGAAGTCCCGGCGATCCTGCTCATGTGGTACGACGGCATGGAGGCGGGACACGTGGTGACGGACGTTCTCTTCGGCGAAGTCAATCCCTCCGGCAAACTCCCCTTCACCTTCCCGGAGAATTACGAAAAGTCGCCCATGGGCGGAGACGCGGACTACAACGGTCAGACCTGCTACTACAAGGAAAATCTCTTCTTCGGCTACCGCTGGTACGATGCCAAGGGCGTCCGGCCGCGGTTCCCCTTCGGCTTCGGATTGAGTTACTCCACTTTCCGGATCTCGGACGCGAAGGTGGATCTCGCAGACGTCGACTCCGTGACCTGCTCGTTGCTGGTCACCAACACCGGCTCCCGCGCAGGAGCGGAGGTGGTCCAGCTCTACGTGGAGCCGGAAGCGGTCCCCGGCGTCCGGCGTCCGGTCCGGGAACTCAAGGGTTTCGAGAAGGTGTTCCTTGCGCCGGGGGAGAGTTCGCGCGTCCGGTTCACGCTGGAGAATGATGCGTTCCGCTTCTTCCATCCGGTGGAGCGGGAGTGGGTCCTGCGCCCGGGGAAATACACGCTCTGCATCGGCAACGCCTCTGATGCCCTGCCCATCCGGCTGGAGGTGGCCCGCTGAAAGCGGGTTTCCTGAAAAATTCAGTCGCTCCGGGCGGGATGCCCCTTGCAAAATCAAAAAGGGCATGATATCTTCTCCCTGTGACAAAGCAATCATGCCAAGGAGCCGATCATGCAACAGGAGATCCGCCCGGAACGGGGACTGTTTTTTTGCGGGGACAGTGTTGTTTTCCACCTGAAAGGCGCGCCGTCTTCCGGCGGGAAAGCCTTCCTCCGCACCAACCTTGGCGGTGCCGCCATCCGCAGGGAGGAGGAGATTGCCCGGGTGGAGCAGAAACTGACCCCTGCCGGAGCGGATTGGAAAGATTTTCCCATGGTCCCTCTGGGCGGAGGGGAGTACCGTTTGACGCTGCCGCTTGTGGAGACCGGCGCCTTTCTGGCGAAGTGCTGTTTCATCCCGGACGACGGCTCGGAGATCCGCTGGGCGGAGGGCGACAACTTCCACATCAAGGTGGAGAGTGCGGAATCCGCCGCCGCCAACAGCATCTACTGTGCCTTCGTACGCCAGTTCGGTCCGGATTGCGATGCGGCCTGTGCCCGTCCCCTTCCGCAGGAGGCGAAGGCCTTGGAATCCAAAGGCTACACCGTCGTCTCCCCCTCCGGGACCTTCCGGAGTCTCAAATCGAAACTGGATCACATCTTCAATGATCTCGGCTGCCGGATTCTGCAGCTTCTGCCCATCTTCCCCACTCCGGTGGAATACGGGCGCATGGGCAGGTACGGCAGTCCCTTCGCGGCGCTGGACTACTTCAGCGTGGATCCGGCGCTGGCGGAGTTCGACCCCGCCGCCACCCCGCTGGAACAGTTCGGGGAATTGGTGGTCGCGGTCCACTCCCGGGCCGGCCGGATCTTCCTCGATCTCCCCGTAAACCACACCGGCTGGGCCTCCAAACTCCAGCTGGAGCATCCGGATTACTTCATCCGCAAGGAGGACGGCACCTTCGTCAGCCCCGGAGCGTGGGGCGTGGTCTGGTCCGATCTCTGCCAGCTGAACTACGCGCTGCCGGAGGTCCGGCAGATCATCGCCAAAGTCTTCCTCTTCTGGTGTCGCCGGGGCGTGGACGGCTTCCGGTGCGATGCGGGATACATGGTCCCCGCCGACGCATGGGACTACATCATCGCCAAGGTGCGCCGGGAGTATCCCAATACCGTCTTTCTGCTGGAGGGTCTGGGCGGTCCGCCGGAGGTGCAGGAGGACCTGCTCCAGAACCGGGGTCTGGACTGGGGTTACTCCGAGCTTTTCCAGAACTACGACCGGAATGCCATCACCGGATACTACGCTTACCAATGTGACGTGGGACGCCGTTGCGGCTCGCTTGTCAACTTCGCCGAGACCCATGACAACGACCGGCTGGCCGCCTCCGGCAGGACCTATGCCGACCTGCGTTTCTGCATTGCCGCGCTCATGACCGACGGCGGAGGCTTCGGTTTCACCAACGGTGCGGAGTTCTTCGCCGAGGAGAAGATCGACGTTCACGGCTCCGCCGCGCTGAATTTCGGCGCGACCCCCAATCTGGTGGAGCGCATCCGGTGTCTCAATTGGATCCTTGCGGAACATCCCGCCTTCATTCGGGGCGGCAGGAAGGCGCTGATCCAGCAGGGCGGCGGCAACGTTCTGGCGCTGGAGCGCTTCTCCCCGGATGGAAAAGTCCGGGTGCTGGTATTCTTCAATCTGGACTGCGAACACGTGTCCAGGGTCTTTTGGCCGGTAGAGAACCGCCCGGAGGCCGGCGTGGACCTGCTCTCCGGCCAGACGGTCCGGTTCCAAAGGGAAAATGGCCTCTTTTCCCTGGGGCTCCGGCCGGGGCAGAGCCTCTGCGTGGATTTCTCCGGGTTCCGGCTCCCCGCCAAGGAGGCGCGGCCAACGGCGGTCTATAATCAGTGCGCCGATGCCATGGCAAAGCAGGTGGCGGTGTTCTTCCGGGGAATGTCGGAGGAGGCGGCGGCGGTCAAGGGCGCCGATCTGCTCCGGTCTCCGGAGGAGTTCGTGGTCAAGGTCTCCCAATGCGATCCGCCGCCTCTCACGGTGTGGCACGCGCCCAACGACTGCCGCCGGGAGGTGATGCTGCCGCCGGGAGACGTGCTGCTGGTGGTGGCGGAATATCCCTTTTTCTGCCGCATTTTTTCAGGGAAGCGCTGTGTCGGCGAAAATCCCTGTCTCCAAGGGGACGACGGCCGCTGGTTTGCGCTATTCACGCCGGACCCCAACCGGACCAGCCGGGATCGGCACGTCACGCTGCGCCTCTCCGGCCTGGTAAACAAGCGCGTGGAACATCTGAAAGGGTCCCTCTGTCTGCTGGCTCCGGCAAAGAAGCGGGAGGTCTTCATCCCCGCCCATGCAGACTTCCGCAAATACTACGCCTTCGGAAGCAACCGGCACGGTTCCTATGCCCTCTTCCCCGCCGCATGGGGAGAACTCAACAGCAAATACGAGGCCCTCATGGCGTGGAACTCCTCCCCGGACTTCCCCGCGGACCGCAGGACCCTTTTCAGCCGTTGCCGGGGCTGGCTCGTGGTCAACAACTTCTCGCAGGAACTGAACCTCCGCAACACCGTCTCCTTCGGAGCCTCGCCCAACAACCGGGCCAGTTGGGAGTTTCACCTGCCAGCCAGCGGCGGAAAAAAAGTGCGGTTGCTGGTGGATTTTGAATTTTCGCAGGAGAACGACGCTCTGCGGCTGATTTTCACCCGCCCCTGTTCCGACGGTCCGCTGGAGTTGGAGGACGCCTCCGAAGTCAAACTGATCCTGCGCCCCGACCTTGAGTGCCGGGTCCACCACGAACTGACCAAGGCTTTCGCCGGAGCGGAACAGGAGTTCCGCCACCAGACCGCCACCCGGGCGGAGGGGTTCACCTTCACGCCGTGGGGATGCCGGCTGGACCTGCAGATCAGCCGGGGGTATTACCACTCCGAACCCCGGTGGGAGTATATGCATCTGCTTCCGGCGGAGACCTACTACGGTCTGGAGGACCGTACCGACCTTTTCAGCCCCGGGTACTTCGACGTCCGGCTGAAGGGCGGGGAGACGATCACCCTCTCCGCCGCCGCTGGCAAAGACAAAGCCGCCTTCCCCGCAGAGATCCCCCCCGTGGCGGCCTCCCTCGCCGAACCATGGGTGCTGGAGGAGAGCCTCCGCCGCTTTGTGGTGAAGCGGGACGGACTCTCCACCGTCATCGCCGGATATCCATGGTTCCTGGACTGGGGCCGGGATACTCTCATCGTCCTGCGCGGACTGGTGCAGGGACACTTCCGCAAGGAAGCCGGTGAGATCATCCGGGAGTTCGCCTCCTTCGAGGATCGGGGCACCATCCCCAACATGATCCGGGGCAACGATCAGGGCAACCGGGACACCAGCGACGCCCCCCTCTTCCTCATCGTGGCCGCCCGGGACTACTGCCGTGCCACCGGCGACGGCTCCCTGCTGGATTCCGATTGTCGGGGCCGGACCCTGCGGCAGGTGCTCCGTTCCGTAGCGGAGCACTATCAGAAGGGCACGCCCAACGGCATCCGC
>DCGG01000074.1:2187-3764 GCA_002315455.1 Lentisphaeria bacterium UBA1784 | reverse complement strand
TGCCCGGACCGGTGATGTAGCAGGGCCGGATCACCGTGGCCGGGAACCCCTCCCGGTGAAAATAATCCAGCGCCAGCGCATCCACCTCCCGCTTTCCGGCCCAGCCGGTCCCCTTGCGGAATCCGCCGTAGGGAGCGGTCTCGTCGCAGGGCACGAAGGGCAGCGGAGCATATCCGCCGGTGGAACTGCAATGAACGTAGTGGGTCAGCCCGGTGGCGTACTTCCGGACCAGTTCCAGAGAGTCCGTCTTCGGGACCGTATCAATAATGTAGTGGTAACGGGTGGAGAGGACCTCCTTCATGGCGGCCTCGTCGGACTTGTCGGCGCAGATGGTGCGGAGCCCCAAAGGGTTCTCCGCGAACTCCATCTTCTTCCCCCGGGAGAGAATGGTGACCTCGTATCCTCCCCGGCTCAACGCCGCGCCGACCAGATGGCCGAGCCATCCGGTCCCGCCCATCAGCAGAACTTTTGCCATGACATACCGTCCTTTCCGTAAAAAAGCTGTCTTTCCGCATCGTTTGCTTTCGCCGGATAATATACGCGGAAGAAAGCGTTTTTTCAAGAAGGAGACGGCAAAAAAACGGAAACGCCGCCGCTCAATCCAGACGGAGCCGATGCCCTTCGGCAGTTCCGGCACGCAAAATGGTCCCGGCGGGGAGTTCCACGGTCAGGACCGCGGACCGGGGCGCGGCCGCCATCCGCCACGGGGGAAGCGAGTGAATACAGCGGACGATCCGG
The DNA here is from genome assembly GCA_002315455.1 of Lentisphaeria bacterium UBA1784. Lineage (GTDB taxonomy): Bacteria > Verrucomicrobiota > Lentisphaeria > Victivallales > Victivallaceae > UBA1784. The sequence continues at coordinate 3,026 of DCGG01000074.1, read as the reverse complement.
CCCTCGCCATCCACGAAGAGGACGTCGATCTCCATGAGCATGAAGCAGGTGTGGATGCTGCGGCACCGGGGGAAAACCATGGCATCCAGTTTCTCCGAAAATCCCCGCAGGATCATTCCCCGGAGCCGGGTCCAGGGCATCCTTGCCCGGCGGGGAGCGGAAGCGAGCACGGCGCCGTTATCGAGGTCCGCGATCATGGGCTAACGGAACATCCGGGCGGCCTGCATGAGGATCGGCCCCAGCAGAATGATGAAGACCGCCGGCAGGATGAACACCACCACCGGCAGCACGATCTTCACCGCGGATTCATTGGCCAGTTTCTCCGCCAGCGCAAAGCGCTTGGCCCGCTGAACGTCCCCCTGGATCCGCAGGGAATTGGCGATGCTCACACCCAGTTCTTCGGACTGCACGATGGCGTTGACCGTAGCGGTCAGGTCGTTCTGCCGGACCCGCTGTGCCATGGCCTTCAGCGCTTCGCCGCGGGGCCGTCCAAGCTGGATCTCCCGGAACGCCCGGGAGAGTTCCTCCCCCAGCGCATCCGGTTTGCGGCGGGCGAGGATGTCCCGCAGAGAGGAGATCAGATCCCGGCCGGATTCCACCGAGAGGGTCAGCAGGTCCAGCACGTTGGGCAACGCCTTCATGATGGAAAGCTGGCGCTTCTTGATCGTCGCCGAGAGCCACAGCGTGGGATAGAGGGCCAGCAACACTCCGATGACGGAGCAGAGCACGATCTTGCCGGAAAGCACTCCCAGCAGCAGAAAGAATCCGCCGAGGCAGAAAAAGAAGAACCGCAGGCAGAGAAAGTCCTCCGCTGAGAAACGGTCGCCGAAACCGCCCAT
>DCGG01000074.1:0-2127 GCA_002315455.1 Lentisphaeria bacterium UBA1784 | reverse complement strand
AGCCGCCCGCCGGAAGAAGGAAAGAAACGGCAGAGCCATCCGGATGAGCAAAGGCAGGGTCGTTGCGTCCTCCTCGTGGCTCTTTTCCAGTTCGTTCCGGCTCATGATCTGAAGGACGACGTAGAGCAGACAGCCGCAGGAGATCCCGGCGCAAAGTGCAGTGACGAAACTCATGGCTACACCTCGATCCGGGTGATTTTACGAATGGTGACGAAACCCAGCGAGACCAGCAGGACCACCACACCCAGCGCCACCATGCCGAGGGGGCTGTGGATGAAGTGTTTGGTGGGGCCGGGACTGATATGCATCATCCCGAAAAGCAGCAGGAAAGGCATGGCTCCGATCACCAGCGCCTGAAGCCGGCCCATGGCGGTCTGCGCCCGGACCTTGTCGGAGATGCGGACCCGTTCCCGGATCAAACCCGCCACCCGCTCCAGAATGGAGGTCAGTTCGCCGCCGGTCTGCCGGGCAGTAATGATCGCGGTGGTGACCAGTTCAAAGTCGTCGGAACCGAGACGCCGGTTCATGTTTTCCAGCGCCTGATCAAGCGAAACGCCGAGGTGGATCTCCTGCGTGAGCAACCGGAACTCCACCGCCACCGGATAGGTATCCTGTTCGGCGATCTCCTCCAACGCCTGATTGATGGAAAATCCGGCCTTCAGCGCGGCGGACATCATCCCGAGGGCGTCCTCCAACTGCAGATTGAATTTGTGAAGCCGGCGCTTCTTGAGGAAACGCAGAACGATCCGGGGCACCGGAAATACCGCCAGACCGGTGACGATCGCCACCACGAAACACCACTCCCACGAGGAAGTGTCCATCTGCATCCCCATGAACATGGCGGTCAGGAGTCCGGTGACGCCGCTGAGGGTCAGGGAGAACTCAAAGACCCGGTTGGCCGGGATCTGGATCAGAACATCGTCCAGTTCGGTGCTGGCCTCTTTCAGATAGCGGCCCCGGTAGCGCTGAGCCACGTAGAGACCCGAACGGATCAGCGCCAACGCGGCCAGCGTGACGCCGGCTCCGGCGCAGATGGCGGGGAAAAAGGAACTGCTGAACATCTTGGATTTGCCCCCGTTTCCGGATTGCTTGATCGTTTCTCAATACTATGAATATACTGCAGAAACGGAAAAAAAGCAACAGCAAAACAAAGATTTTAAGGAGAACGCGCCGGAGCAGCGCAGATGAGGACCTGTCCCGGGAATTTTCATCCCATCATAGCGATCCCCGTTCTTCCGTCCGCGCGTTCCCCGGCTGAACGGATCTCTTCCACGAGCCCCGGGACTGAGACAACTCCCGTCCGCACATTCCCCGGCGGGAGCACGGGATCACTCAAGAGTGATGACGCTGTTGAGGGTGCCGAAGTCGTTGGCGGTGAAGTTGGGATTGGCATCGTCGGCGATCCATTCGCCGTCCAGCACGAACTTGTATTCGTAGGTGCCGGGTTTCAGCCGGAAACGGCAACTGAAACGGTCTCCCGACTTCTCTTTTTTCATGGGGGTCCGGGAGGGATCCCAGTCGTTGAAGGAACCGGCCACTTCCAGCGTCCCGGCCGTCCCGGCATAGGACAATTCCACGACGTAGCATCCGTTTTCGTGCGAAATGATCTGGTACATTGTCCTTGGGGTTCCTTCTTTGTTTTTGGAGAAATCGCTCAACGTATCTTCTTAATATACTACGGGTTGCAGTTTTTTTCAAGGGGAACTGGCCTCTCCTTCCGCCATTCCTGCAGAAAATATTTTCAAGATTTTTCCTGCGGCTTACTGGAAAAGCTGAAAATAACTATTATATTTAACAAGCGCCCGAAAGCCGGGCCGATTTCAACATTCATTCAGCAGGAAAGGATATGACCATGCCCGATCTGAAGAACAGCAAAACTGCCGCAAACCTCGCATTCGCCTTCGCCGGAGAATCCCAGGCCCGCAACAAGTACTCTTATTTCGCCAGCAAGGCGAAGAAGGACGGCTACGAGCAGATCGCCGCCATCTTCGAGGCCACCGCAAATAACGAGAAGGAACACGCGAAACTCTGGTTCAAGGCGCTGAACGGCATCGGCACCACCGCCGAGAACCTGAAGGCCGCCGCCGCCGGCGAGCACGAGGAGTGGACCGACATGTACAAGCGCTT
>DCGG01000086.1:3374-3501 GCA_002315455.1 Lentisphaeria bacterium UBA1784 | reverse complement strand
CCTCTTTGCCGAAGATGCGGTCGAGATCGAAATCCTTGATGTCCAGTTCGCGGCCGACTTCACCGGCGCGGTCATTCTGGACCCGGGGGCCGCGGCTGCCGTAACCGCTGTCCGCCAGATTGAACTG
>DCGG01000086.1:0-3356 GCA_002315455.1 Lentisphaeria bacterium UBA1784 | reverse complement strand
TGTCGGCGAGGTTGAACTGGTGACGAAGCCCCCACGGTCCGCCCTGTTCAAATTCAGGTCCTTCATAATCCATGTGACGACCGGCGAGGTTGTCCTTAATCATGCGGGCGATGGGGCTACCCTTGACGAAGGCGGTGAGGACCTTGACCTTCAGACCGAGGAAGGAGGCGACGCTGGCCACGTTGGTCTCGGCGCTGGTCACCTGCATCTGGAAGAGATCGCTGCAGTGGAACGGCTGGCCGTTGACGGGGGTGAGGCGGATGCCCATGCTGGTGGGGACCAGGAGGGCGTAGGCCGCATCTTTCTTGAGATTCAGAGACATTGTTAGGACCCTTTCTTAGTGAAGAATATTACCGGGAAACATTCCCGCATATAACATAACACCAAAAAATGAAAAATGAAAGCGTCCGGGCGCCATTTCCCGCTTTTTTTCTGTGCCGGAAAATGCGAAAAAAGTCATCAAAAGCAGAAATCTGCCCCGGACCTCCGGAGCAGATCACGGAATGATGCGGATCGTGCCGCCGTTGTTTTCACTGTTGCAGCATGGACGGCATCACCCCCGGCGGAACGGGATACCAGCTGGCGCTCTGGACTTGGGGATTGTTGTTGCCCATGACCGTCATCTGCAGGACCCAGACCCGTCCTGTGACGGTATCCAAACGGAACATGGCTTTCTGAATGGTCCCGGCGGCTCCGGGATTCCGCATGGCCACGTTGATCTCTCCCTCCAGCAGAATGTACCGGGCAGGCGAGAAGGCCTGCGTTCCGCCCTCGTCCACTCCGTACAGGTTCGGCAGAACGAGTGCCGCACCGAGGATCAGCAGAATGCCGAGCGCGATCCAAACCGTTTTTTTCATCGTGAGACCTCCTCTTTTTCCCGGGGAAACCGTTCTCCCCAATGCCAATATAAACTTCTTCCGCAGGAAATCAATCGTATGGAAAAAAATTGAAAAATCATCGGAACCGGTGTATATTATAGGCGATAGAAAACGATCATCTGAAACACAGGGAATCACCGTGGAAAATACAGAGCAGCAGAGAGACTCCGGGACCGGGTGTGTGGTCGCAGAGGTCCGGATCTCCCACTCCCTTGGGCTCCATGCCAGACCGGCGGCGCAGATCGCCCGGCTGGTCTCCGGGTTTCAGGCGAAGGTTTCCATGACCAAACTTTCGGATGGGCTCAGTGCTGATTGCAGCAGTGTCCTCTCCATGCTGGTCCTCGCCGCCGGGAACGGCACGAAGCTTTCGATTGCCGGAGAAGGCCCCGATGCCGCCGCGGCGGTGGAATGCCTCGTCCGTTTCTTTCAGGACGGATTTGATGAAGATTGAACTCCTTCCCGCGTGTCCTCCGCGGCGCGCCGATTGAAAAAAGGTCTGGAATTATGGCAGAAACGGAAAGAACGATCCAGGCGATCGCAGTTTCCCCCGGTGTCGCCATCGGACGCATCCTGCGGGTCGATCGCAGCGGCCGGGACGTGGAGATCCGGCGCATCGCGGAAGCCGAGGTCCCGGATGAACTCGCCCGTCTGAAGGTCGCCATCGACCTCACCCGCCGCCAGTTGACCCGGCTCCGGGACGACGTGCGGGATAAACTCCGCTCCGCCGATGCGGAGATTTTCGATGCCCATCTGCTTCTGCTGGAGGACAAAATGCTTCTCGGCGACGTGGAAAAAAGGATCTCCCGGGATCTTCTCTGCGCCAAGAGCGCACTGCACGGCAGCGCCGATCACTTCGCCAAGGTCTTCGAGGGAATGGCCGACGAATACCTCCGGGAACGTGCCGTTGACCTGCGGGACGTGGTCGTCCGGATCGCGGATAACCTGACCCCGGAAAAGGCCGTTCAGGCAAACAATACCGGCGACCGCCGGATCATCATCGCCAATACGCTGACCCCTTCCGAAACGGTCCGTCTGGATAAAAAGCGGGTCCTCGGATTTGCCGTGGTCACCGGAAGTGCCACCAGCCATACGGCGATCCTCGCACGCTCCATGCAGATTCCGGCCATCGTCGGGATCCCTGCGGAACTTCTGGAGACCCTCGGCGCGACTGACCGGATCATCGTTGACGGATATTCCGGAAAACTCATCATCAATCCGGACGACCGCACCGAGGAGGCCTATCAGACCAAGATCCGTTCCACCGGGAAACTCATCGAGGAACTGGCCGGCGAACGGGACCTGCTTCCCGTCACGCGGGACGGATTCGAGGTGGAACTCGCCGTCAATCTGGAATCCGCCGAACAGTACGAGGATGCCTGCAAGGCGGGTGCCCACGGGGTCGGCCTCTTCCGCACGGAATTCCTTTTTATGGACCGGTTGCACATCCCGGACGAGGAGGAGCAGTTCCAGATTTACAAGAAACTGCTGATCGCGGCCGGTGATGCTCCGGTGACCATCCGCACCATGGACGTGGGCGGCGACAAGTTCAACGATACCATCTACCAGTCCGTGGAGAACAATCCTTTCCTTGGACTTCGCGGGATTCGTCTGGCCCTCTATGAGCGCAGGGATCTTTTTGATATTCAGATCCGGGCGTTGCTCCGGGCCGGCGTTTACGGCAATCTCCGGGTCATGCTTCCCATGGTCAGTAGCATTCGGGAGATCCTCTACTCCAAGCGCATCATAGCAGAACTCCAGCAGAAGCTGGAAGCGGAGGGCAAGGAACACGTGAAGCGCCTCACCCTCGGCATCATGGTGGAGACGCCTGCCGCCGCGATGATGGCGGATAATATCGCCGATCTGGTGGATTTTTTCAGCATCGGCACCAACGACCTCGTGCAGTACACCATGGCCATCGACCGCGGAAACGAACGGGTGGCATATCTTTATCAGCCCTCTCATCCGGCGATCCTGCGGTTGATCCGCAACGTGGTGGAGGCTGCCCGCGCCCGCAACATTTACGTCTGCGTCTGCGGGCAGATGGCCAGCGAAGCGATCTTCGCGCCTCTCCTGCTGGGGTTGGGGGTCGCGGAATTGAGCCTCGCGCCCTCCGCGCTGGCCGCCGTGCGGCGGGTGATCCGGAGCATCTCCCTCCATGAGGCGGAGACGGCGGCGGAGAAGGCGCTGCGCTGTTCCCACTCAGGGGAGACCATTGACATTTTCCATGAACTGCTGACCCGGCGCGCTCCCGAGATCGCCGGGTTTCTCGATTGAATCACGCCGGGAAGAAAGAAGAAGATACGATATGACGATGAAGCGCAAAGAGAGGACCAATCCGGTGATCTACCTTTCCGGTCCCATCATGGACGATTCCGCGGAAGGCGCCAGAGAGTGGCGCGAGGTCGCCAAAAAAATGCTTGGAACCCAGTTTTTCCTGCTGGACCCCATGCGCCGGAAATTCGTGGACCGGCAGGTGGA
>DCGG01000027.1:5829-11165 GCA_002315455.1 Lentisphaeria bacterium UBA1784 | reverse complement strand
CCCGGGGAAAAATCCGGATCATTTTCGGTATCCGGCGGGGATCCGGGAAACTCTGGGTGCGGGACCCCCGGCTGCTCTACCGCAAATATTACCCCTATGTCCGGTCCGGCTTCGGCGGATCGATCTCCTTCTGACTTGGAGAAACGGATTTTATGAGTCAGGACTTCTCAAAAAAAACTTCTCTGCCTTTTCGGAAACTGCACGTCCCGGAGGAGACCATCCGCCGGAATCAGCTTATCGGCGGACCTCTTCCACAGGTGAAGTTCATCACGATCCACAACACCGCCGAACCGTTTTCCGCCGTTTCCGAGCAGGACCGGGTCGCCGGTCGGGAGGCCGGAAAGCCGGTCTCCTTTCACTATGCTGTGGACGAGCGGGAGGCCGTGGAACTGATCGCTCCCGTTTTTGCCTGCCACCATGCGGGAGACGGTTCCGGCTCCGGGAACGCCGCCAGCCTCGCCATCGAGATCTGCCGGAGCGCCTGCCGGGAGGAACGGCCCGGACTTTACGAAGCCGCGGAATCCAATGGCGTCCTGTTGGCGGCGTATTTGCTGGCTCATTACGGATTGCCGCTCTCCGCCCTGAAAAAACATCAGGATTGGAGCGGCAAGTTCTGCCCCCACCGCATCCTCGAAAACGACGCGTGGAATGCGTTCGTCGGACGGGTCGGGGAAGCCATGGTTTCCCCGGCGGAACTGATCCCAGGAGAGGGGAGTGGCGCGGCGGAACTGGGCGCCATGCTCGTTCCCGGGGATCCCTCTTGGTGCATTGCCCTGAACGGCGGCCTCCGGTTTCAGGACTGCGCCTCGCTGAAGGCGGCGCTCCCTGCCGGGACGGTGCTGCTGGTCTCTGCGTGGGAGGAGCGCGAACCTGCGTTTTGGAGGTCTCTCCTGAAGGCGCTCCGCGCAGCCGGGATCAAAATCTCCGGATTCTACGTGCCGGTTACCGGCGCTTCCCCATGGTTGCGACAGGATATCAGCCATTTTGCGGAAGGAGCACTCGTATGAAAGTCTCCATCGTCCTCGCTTTGCGGAACGGCATGCCGTGGCTGGAGGAACAGCTTCGCTCGCTGACGGAACAGACCCGCCGTCCCGATGAGATCCTGATCTGCGATGACGCATCCTCCGACGGAAGCCGCGCCTGCATCGCCCGGTTCGAGGCGGAGTATCCGGGGCTTATCCGTTACGTTCGTAACGACGTGCCGCTCGGCATCGACGGAAACTTCGCCGAGGGCATCGCGCTCGCCTCCGGAGATGCCATTTTGCTCTGCGATCAGGATGACGTCTGGATGCCGGAAAAGGTCTGGCTTCTCGCCGGGACCTTGGAGAATGCAGGGGCTCCGGCAGGCGTATTCTGCGACAGTCTGATCACTGATGCGGACCTCGTCCTTTCCGGGCGCACCCACCTTCAACAGCGGGGATTCCTGCCGCATCTGCGGAACGTTCTGCGTTCCGGCACGCCGGAACAAATGGCGAAACTCTTTTGGAAACGGGTTCCCTGCGCGGGACACGACATGGGATTTTCCGCGCAACTCCGGGACGTTCTGCTGCCGTTTCCAGAACTGCCGGGATGTTACGACACTTGGATCGGCCTCGTTCTGGCGGCGCTGGGATGCTGGCACTTTGTGGACAGGCCTCTCACGAAATTCCGCCAGCACGGCGGGAACGCGTCCGGTTCCGGGAAGAGGTTGACGCTTGCCGGGCAGTTCCGGGAGGCTCGCCGCGCCATCGGGGCGGACGCCGCCGGATGGAATACCGATCTCTACGCCGAACTCATCCGCCGCGTGGCGGGTCGCGTCCCTGCGGAGACTCTGGAGCAATTGCGGGCACGGATGGCGCACTCCGAAGCCCGTTCCCGGATGAACGTTCCGTTTCTGCGCCGTATCGGTCCGGTCGTCCGTGAACTTGTTTCGCTACGCTACTTCCGCTACGGCCGGGGATTGAAAAACGTTCTGCAGGACCTGTTTTTGCGGAAAGGTCCTCCGGCGTTTCAGTCGGATAACGGACCGGTCGCGCTCCTGCGGCCGGACGAGATCGGAGATTTTATTCTCTGGCTGCCCTACGCTCGGGCGGTACGGCGCGCGCTTCCCCATCGGGAGATCACTCTGATCGGCAATGCGCTGTGGCTCCCCTGCGCCGCGAAATGGCTGGATTTCGATCACTTCATCGCCGTGGAACCCAAGCGTTTTCTGAAGGAGCGGGAATATCGAAAAATGCTTTGTTCCTCGCTGAAGAAGTTTCATTTTTCGCTTGCAGTCAATCCGCGTTTCAGCCGTTACGTTCTGCTGGACGATCGCATTCAGCTGGCTTGCCGCGCCCGCCGGAATGTCGCGTGGCGTTACCTGCCGGAGCAGGCGTATCACTGGCGCATCGGGCTGGTCCAGACGCTGTTGAACCATCTGCCCCATTGGACCCTGATCCGCCGGGGAAATGGTTCCGAGACGCAGGAACACCAGCGCTTCCTCTCCGCCTTGGGGATCGCGGAAGCCCCGGATTTTTCCGCACCCAAGGTCCCGATTCCGGCGGAGAAGGAGTATTGGGTCCTGCTCCCCGGAGCGGGAGCGGTCTGTAAGGAGTGGCCCGCCGAGCGGTTTGCCGAAGCCGCAAGGCAGATTTCCTCTTTGTCCGGATGGCACTGCATCATCGCCGGGACCCGGGAGGATATCCTCGCCGCAAAGAAGATCGTCTCCGTTTCCCCCGAAGCCGAAGATCGTTGCGGAACGACCTCCGTGGAGGAACTCGCCGGCTTGGTCGCGGGAGCGCGGTTCGTGCTGGGAAATGATTCCGCAGGAGTCCATCTTGCGGCGCTTTTCCGGGTGCCTTCCGTGGCGGTCATCGGCGGCGGAAGCAGCCGTTTCCTGCCCTATGCGGACGCTGCTTCCGGATTGCACCCGCCCCGGTGCGTCTCCGCGGAATTCTGCCGGAAGGACTGCAACTGGCAGTGCGGGAAGGAACAGACCTCTCCCCGGGTCTGCATCGCGGCGGTGCCGGTGGAGGCTGTCATGGCGGCAGTCAGAGAGGAGCTGGCGTTGCCATGAGACTTCTTTACGATCATCAGATTTTTTCTTCCTTTCCCCGGAGCGGGATCAGCCGCTACTACTGCGAACTCTTTCGGGAATTCGATGCGCTGAGGGTGGAGTGGGAGTGTTCCTGCCGCTGGTCCAACAACCTTTTCCTGAAGGAATTGCGGGAGTATCCGTCCTTTCTTTCAAACTGGAACTTCCGGGGCAAAAACCGGCTTCTGGAGTTGCTCAATCACCATTGTACCATGCAGAGGCTGAAAGCCGGAGATTACGACGTCTTCCACTCCACGTATTCCAAGCCCTATGACAAGGCCCTGCTGCAGGGGCGTCCCTACGTGATCACGGTCCACGACATGACCCACGAGCACTTCCCTGAACTCCCCTCCGCCAAGCGGGAGGCTGCCGAGGAGGCCTGCTCCATCGCCCGGGCCGATGCCATCATCTGCCCCTCCTATGCCACTGCCGCCGACCTGGCGGAACTTTACCCGGAATCCGCCGGCAAGATCACGGTGATCTACCATGGCGTTCGCCCTGTGATGCCGGATCATCTGGCGCCGTTGCGGCGCCCCTATCTCCTCTACGTGGGGACCCGGCAGTTCTACCGGGACTTCCCGGTGGCGGTCCGCGCCGTTGCGGAATTTCCTCAATACGATTTGCTCTGCGTCGGCGGCGGACCCTTCACTCCGGAGGAAACGGCGCTTTTCCGGGTGCTCGGCATGGAGGACCGCGTCCGTCAGCATGGCGCATCGGAGTCTTGCCTCGCCGCCATTTATGCGAACGCCTCGGCGTTGCTCTTTCCCTCCCGGGCGGAGGGGTTCGGATTCCCCGTCATCGAGGCGCTGGCGCGGGGATGCGTTCCCGTTTTGAGCGACATCCCGGTGTTCCGGGAGATCGGAGGAAAAGGAGCGCTCTACTTCCCCGCCGGAGATGCGGAAGCCTGCGCCGCCTGCATCCGGGAATTGCTGACTGCCTCCGGGGAGAGAACGGCCCTTCAGGAGGCCGGAGCCGCCGGACTTTCCCGCTTCGATTGGAAGGTCTCCGCGCGGAAACACCTGGAACTTTACGACCGGCTGATTCGGCGTTCCCGGGAGAAAGTTTATGCAGAACGGCCATAATCGGGAGAAATTTCCGGGAAAACCCGGATTTTCGGGAGAAATGATTTGACTTTTTTGCGGAACGGTGGTATTTTATAGGACTTGCGGATTCAAGTGGATCCCGGCGGACCCGATCATCTCGCCCGGAACTCACAGAATTTCAGCAGGTACGTCGTCCTCAAGGACCGGTCGTCGTGCGAAACGGCCCCTCCGAAAGGTTCAGTGGATCAAAAGTTGTTCCATAACTTCAGAGAAGATTATGAAAACTTATCTGGCAAAAGTCGGTGAGATCAAGCAGGAGAGCATCCTGTTTGACGCTTCCGAGGCTCCGGTCGGCCGTTTGGCGGTGAAGATCGCCAATGCTTTGCGCGGCAAAGATAAACCGACCTATACCCCGCATGTGGATACCGGCGCTTTTGTTGTGGTGATCAACGCCTCCAAGGCTGTCTTCACCGGTCGCAAGAACGAGCGTAAAGTCTATGTTGATTTCAGCGGATACCGCGGCGGCCGCACCGAGACCACCGCAGCTGAGGTCCGGGCCAGCAATCCCGAGCGCCTCATCAAGGACGCCGTCTGGGGAATGATGCCGCACGGCCGTCTCGGTCGCGCCCAGTTCAAGAAACTGAAGGTCTATGCCGGTGCTGAGCATGAGCACAGCGCGCAGAAGCCCGTCAAAGTTACCGTGGAGTAATCGACAATGGCTAACCTGAAGAAAAGTGATGAGATCCTGGCCACCGGTCGCCGCAAATGCGCCGTTGCCCGGGTGCGTATGACTTCCGGTAAGGGCAAGATCGTGGTCAACGGCAAGCCCATGGAAGAGTATTTCAACAGCGAGGCCCTCTGCGGCTTCGTGATGCAGGTCCTCCGCGTTGTTGACGGCGAAGGCAAGTACGACATCACCGCCAATCTGGACGGTGGCGGCATGGCCGGTCAGGCCGGTGCTCTCCGCCATGGTGTCGCGCGTGCTCTTGTGAAGTTCAACGAGGAACTTCGCGCCGCTCTCAAGGAGAACGGCATGATGACCCGCGATGCCCGCGTCAAGGAACGGAAAAAGCCCGGTCAGCCCGGTGCGCGTCGCCGGTTCCAGTTTTCCAAGCGTTAATTTTCAGAATTTTTCTGGAGCAGTTGCAGAAATTTCTGCGATTGCAGCTTGAAAAACATCACGCAAGCGGTTATATTTAGCGCATGACAAGCACCCATAGCTCAATTGGATAGAGCGT
>DCGG01000027.1:3887-5787 GCA_002315455.1 Lentisphaeria bacterium UBA1784 | reverse complement strand
GGTGTGCCATAAAAATCAGCTGACTCGAATGAGTTGGCTTTTTTTATGGACTTTCCCAGATGGACTTGAGGTCCGGTTGCACCGGCCCAATCGTTCTCGGCCATTGGCCTCGCCCGCCCCGCAAGCGGGTTGCGCTCATAGGCTTCGCGCTCGTCGCTTCGCGCCGTCAAGTCCCTCCGGGTGTGCCATAAAAATCAGCTGACTTGGTCCCCTCGGTTTCTGCACAAGCGGTCCGCCGCATTCGCGCTTATTTTCTGCGCACAGGACGGAGATGGGAACCTCCATCCCTCTTTTCTGTAGGAAATCCGCTGGAATCAGGGATTTTTACTTGCAGAAAGCACAGTTTGGTATTAATTTATAAGCAAGGACTGTTTTCATTGGGGCGGAGGCCCTTTTCAATGCATAAATTCAAACTGGAAGCAGAGGTGCTGGAACAGTACCTTCTGGAGGTGATGTCCGGCAGGCGGCGGCAATGGTACGACCGTCTGCTGGCAGGGGGGCTTTTTTTCGCTTCCCGCTTCTACCGCATGGGGATCCAGTTCCGCAACTGGATGTATGCCAAGCGGATCATCCGGCATCATGCCCTCGGTTGCCTCGTGGTCAGCATCGGGAACCTCAGTTGCGGCGGCACCGGCAAGACCCCCGTGGTGGAGGTTTTTGCCCGGACTTTGAGCGCCAAGGGCCGCAAAGTGGCCATCTTGAGCAGAGGATACCGGAGCAAAAAACGCTCTTTCGGCAGTCGGCTCGCGCATATCCTTCACGCCCAGGAGATTGAACTTCCCCCCAAGGTGGTCTCGGACGGCAAAAATCTGCTGATGAACTCCGAATTCGCCGGAGATGAACCATACATGCTGGCCTCCAACGTGAAGGAAGCGGCGGTGATCGTGGACAAGGACCGGGTGAAATCCGGGATTTATGCCATTGAGCATTTTCACAGCGACGTGATCATTCTGGACGATGGCTTCCAGTATCTCATGCTGAAGCCCCACATCAACATCGCCCTCGTGGACTCCACCGATCCCTTCGGGAACGGTCACGTCCTGCCTCGCGGGACCCTTCGGGAGCCCATCAAAAACATCCGCCGTGCCGACTACGTTTTTCTGACCAAGTCCGACGGCAGCCACAAACTGCAGCACCTGAAGAACTTCATCCGGCGGCATACCCGGCGGGCGGAGATCATCGAGTGCTGTCACAAGCCCAAGCACATCGTGCAGCTCTTCTCCCACGAACGGAAGGAACTGGCCGAACTGAAGGGAAGGCGGGTCGCCGCGCTTTCCGCTATCGCCTGTCCCCGGAGCTTCGAGAACTTTCTCCGGCAGTTGGGCGCGGAACTGGTGCTCTGCGACCACTATGCGGATCATCACCGTTACACCCAGCAGGAGATCATTGACTTCATTAACGAAGCCAAAGCCAAGGGGGCTGAAATGATCCTGACCACCGAGAAGGATGCGGTCCGCATCCCCCGGCTGGACCGATGCGATGTTCCGCTGTATTTTCTGCGGATCGAGATTGACATCCTGAGCGGGCAGGAGAGTTTCGACCAGTGCATCTCCCGCATCTGCTTCATGTGAAAAATTAAAAAAACGGAAAAACAAACGAGGAAACATAATGGAACGGTTCATCGGGAAATTCGTGCAGGCGTATGGTGTGCGTCCTGCCGCGGCGGCCAGCGCTCCCGGGCGTCTGGAGATCCTTGGCAACCACACTGACTACAATGAGGGATTGGTCCTCTCCTGCGCGGTGGAACAGCATACGAAATTCGCTCTGCGTCCCATTCCCGGCACTATCTGCCGGGTGAAGGACTTCCGGGACGGGTTGAATACCACCTTTGATCTGGCGTCCCCCAGCGCGGCTCCGGCCCGGGACGGCTCCCGCTACGTCAAGGGTGTGGCCTTGGAAC
>DCGG01000027.1:0-3874 GCA_002315455.1 Lentisphaeria bacterium UBA1784 | reverse complement strand
GAAGCGGGGCGTCGAAGTGGGCGCTTTCGAGTGCGCCATCGAGAGCACGATCCCGCTTTCCGCCGGGATGTCCAGCAGCGCCGCTCTCGAGACGGCGGCCGGGCTGGGGATCGGCGCTGTCTTCGGGGCGGACTTCAGCCGGGTGGAATGGGCGCGGATCGGGCAGGGCGTGGAGAATGATTACCTCGGTCTGAAAACCGGTCTGCTGGATCAGTTCAGTTCCCTTTTCGGCAAGAAGGATGCCATGATCCTCAGCGATTTCCGGACGGTGGAAGTGTTGCGGACCGTTCCGCTTCCTGCGGGATACGTCATCGTGGTCATCAATTCCATGAAGAAGCACAACCTCGTGGATTCCGAATACAACGTCCGCCGCGCCGACTGCGAACATGCGGCGGCGGTCCTGGCCTCCGGACTGCCCGGAGTCAAGACCTTGCGGGACGTGACCCCGGAGATGCTGGAAGCCAACCGTTCCGCTCTGGACGTCCGGGAATACCGCCGCGCCGCTCACGTGGTGTGGGAGGTGGCCCGGGTGAAGAAGAGCGTGGAACTGCTGGAGGCCGGCGACGTGGCGGGCTTCGGCAAACTCTGGTTTGACTCCCATGAGTCCAGTCGGGAGAACTTCGAGAACAGCACGCCGGAACTGGACTATCTGGTGGAACTTGCCAAGTCGGTCCCCGGCTGTCTGGGCGCGCGGCTCTCTGGCGGCGGTTTCGGCGGCATCTCCATCCATCTGGTGAAGGCGGAGTGCGCCGGAGAGTACGCGGAACGGATCTGCGCGGGTTATCTCGCCCGGACCGGAATACACGCGAAAAGTCTGATCTGTTCCATCGGTGATGGAGCGAAGGTCTGCGTCCTGCAGGACGCGAAATAAGAGAAGGAAACGAGTGACATCATGAGAATTCTGACCGGTATTCAGCCCTCCGGGACCCCCCACCTGGGCAACTATTTCGGCGCAATGAAGCAGGTTTGCGCCCTGCAGGAGAAGGGGGAGAGTTTTCTCTTCATCGCCGATTACCATGCGCTGACCACCAATTCCGATCCCAAGCAGCTGCGGGAGCGGGTGGTCAATCTGGCGCTGGACTTCATCGCCTGCGGCGTGGATCTGGAGAAGACGGTGTTCTTCCGGCAGTCCGCGGTGCCGGAGGTCTGCGAACTCCAGTGGATCCTCAACACGGTGACCCCGGTGGGGCTGCTGGAGCGCGCCCACAGTTACAAGGATAAGATCGCCAAGGGATTCGCCCCCAACAACGGACTCTTTTCCTATCCGGTGTTGATGGCGGCGGACATCCTGCTCTACGGAGCCAATCTCGTCCCCGTTGGCAAGGATCAGAAACAGCATTTGGAGATCACCCGGGACGTGGCGATCAAATTCAACAATCAGTACGGCGAGATCCTGACGATCCCGGAGGGTTTCATCCCCGATGAGGTGGCGATCGTTCCCGGCACCGATGGGCAGAAGATGTCCAAGAGTTACGGCAACACCATCGCCATCTTCGGCGCCGAGAAGGAGATCAAAAAGACGGTGATGAACATCGTCACCGACTGCAAAGGCCTGGAGGAGCCCAAGGACCCCGACAGCTGCAACGTCTTCGCCATCTACAAGCTCTTCGCCACGCCGGAGGAGATCCGGACGATGCGGGAGAACTACCTCGGCGGAAACTACGGTTACGGCCACGCCAAGAAGGCCCTCTTCGAGAAGATCTGGACCCACTTCGAACCCATGCGCAAACGCCGGGCCGAACTGGCAGCCGACCTCGGCTACGTGGAGTCCGTCCTCGCGAAGAACGGCGAGCGCGCCCGCGCCGAGGCGGAGAAGATGCTGAAACGCGTCCGTGAGGCGGTTGGCCTCCGGTAAACGATACTGCAGACAACGTGAGTTCAACATAAAACAAGGAAATCCAATATGAGCAAGTTGTACGAAGAGACCACCGCGCGGTTCAGCAAATACGTGATGCCGACCTACGCCCCCCAGAAGATGTTTGTGAAAGGGGAGGGGGCCCGGCTCTGGGACGACGAAGGTGCGGAGTTTCTGGACTTTGCCGCCGGCATCTCCGTCTGCAACGTGGGACACTGCAATCCCCGGGTCACTGCGGCGATCCGGGAGCAGGCCGGCAAACTGGTCCACATCTCCAACCTCTACTACAATGAATTGATGCCCCGCCTCGCGGAGAAACTGGTCACCGAAGCCTTCGACGGCAAGGTTTTTTTCGCCAATTCCGGCGCCGAAGCTAACGAGGGAATGATCAAGTTTGCCCGCAAGTACGGCAATGCCCACGGCGGACGGAACGTCATCATCTCCATGGAGAACAGTTTCCATGGCCGGACGCTGGCGACCCTCGCCGCCACTGGCCGCGCCAAGTACCGCAAGGGATTTGAGCCGGACACGCCCGGATTTCTGCAGGTCCCCTTCAATGACATCGCGGCGCTGAAGGCGGCGATCACGCCGCAGGTCTGCGCCATCATGCTGGAACCGGTGCAGGGCGAAGGCGGCATTCTGCCCGCCGATCCGGACTACCTGAAGCAGGTCCGCGCCCTCTGCGACGAGAAGGACGTTCTGCTGCTCTTCGATGAAGTCCAGTGCGGCATGGGCCGGATCGGTACTCGTTTCGCCTTCCAGAGTTTCGGAGTGATCCCGGATGCCTTCTCTATGGCCAAGGCCATTGCCAACGGTTTGCCCATGGGTGGATTCATGGTGCGCAAACCCTTTGCTGATACGCTGACTGCCGGGACTCATGCCTCCACTTTCGGCGGAACGCCTTTGGTCTCCGCCGCGGCCCTCGCCGTGCAGGAGTGCTTCGACAAGGACGGCGTCCTTGAGAACTGCCGGGAGCAGGGCGCATACCTGATGAAACGGCTCGCCGCACTCTCCAAGCCCTACGCCTTCGTCAAGGGGGTCCGGGGCATGGGCCTCATGATCGGGCTGGTGCTGGACCGTCCTGCCGGACCGCTGGCCGCCGCACTTCTCAAGAAGAATCTCATCGTGCTGACGGCGGGCGAGACGGTGCTGCGTCTTCTGCCGCCTCTGGTCATCACCCGACAGGAAGCGGACCTTGCGGTGGAGCGCATCGCCGGAGCGCTGGCGGAATTTCAGGCATAAGCGGCGAACGAAGGCGGAGCCCCGCCTGCAGAAGGAACGTGAAAGATGAAACTCTCGGTCATCATCCCCGTCTATAACGAGGAGAAGAGCGTGTGTAGGGTCATCCGCTCCGTGAAGGAGTGCGGGATCCCGGAGTTGGAGATTGTCGTCGTCAACGACTGCTCCTTCGACGGGACCTCCGCCGCACTGCAGGAATTTGCGGAGGATCCGCAGGTGGTGCTGGTGGAACACCATCGGAATCAGGGCAAAGGTGCGGCGATCCGCACCGGTCTGCGGCATACCACGGGAGATGCCGTGGTGATCCAGGACGCTGATATGGAGTATGATCCGGCGGAACTGCCGAATCTTTTCCGGCTCATCGAGTCCGGGCGTGCGGACGCGGTCTATGGTAGCCGTTACTGCGGCACCGTCACCATGGTGGACCGCTACTGGCACTATCTGGTGAACCATTTCCTGACCACCATGTCCAACGTGTTCTCCAATCTCTATCTCACGGATATGGAGACCTGCTACAAGATGATTCGCGGGGATGTGTTCCGTTCGCTGAAACTGACGGCGGACCGCTTCGGCATTGAGCCGGAACTGACCGCCCGTCTCGCAGATCTGGACCTGCGGATCTACGAAGTCCCCATCACCTACCGGCCCCGTTCTGCGGTGGAGGGCAAGAAGATCACGTGGAAAGACGGCCTCATGGCCATGTGGTACATCGTCAAATACAACCTTTTCACGTAGAAATATCCGACCATTTTTTGCAAACGCCCTGACCGCGCTCGGAAT
>DCGG01000148.1 GCA_002315455.1 Lentisphaeria bacterium UBA1784 | reverse complement strand
CCTCGCTCTGTGTGAACTACGGGGCGGGGCGGCTGATCTTCCGCTCCCGGAAGCGCATCTTCCTTACCGCGGGGATCCTTTTCAACGTGTTCCTGCTGGGATACTTCAAATACTACGACTTCTTCGTGGAGAACCTGAACCTGATCTTCCGGAGTTCCTTCGCGCTGAAGCATATCCTGCTGCCGCTGGGGATCAGTTTCTACACCTTCCAGCAGATCGCATACCTGATCGACGTCTTCAACGGGCGAGAGAAGTCGCGGTATTCTTTCCTGACGTACGCGCTTTTCATCTGCTTCTTCCCGCAGTTGATCGCCGGGCCGATCGTGCTTTCCAACGAGATGATGCCGCAGTTCGAGGACCCGGAAAAACAGCGGTTGATCCCCCGGAACGTGGCGACCGGACTCTTCATCTTTTCGCTGGGGCTGGCCAAGAAGATCCTGCTGGCGGACCAGTTGGCGCTGACGGCGGATCTGCTCTTCACGGCGGAGGCTCCGGACATTCTGCTGACGGCGGCAGGTTCACTCTCGTACATGTTCCAAATCTATTTTGACTTCAGCGGTTACTGCGACATGGCCGTGGGGATCGGGCTGATGTTCAACGTCCTGCTGCCCGCGAACTTCCTCTCGCCCTACCGTGCGTCCGACATTCAGGAATTCTGGCGGACGTGGCACATCACGCTGGGTCGTTTCCTCTCCCAGTTCCTCTACTTCCCGCTGGGCGGGAGCAAAAAAGGGCTTGTTTTCACCTGCTTCAATCTCTTTGTCGTGTTTCTCGTCAGCGGATTCTGGCACGGCGCCGGGTGGACCTTCGTCCTGTGGGGATGCGCCCACGGCATCGCCATGATCCTGCACCGGATCTGGAGCAAGGTCCTGCACTGTGCCATGCCGCGGATATTGGGCGTCGTCCTGACGTTTCTCTTTGTGGATTTCGCGTGGATCCTCTTCCGCGCGGAGGATTTCCGGCGCGCAAAGCGGGTATTCGGAGGCTTTCTGAAGTTCTCTGCGGAGACGGGGAACTCCCTGCTCGCCGGGGAGGCGTACGTGTGGATCCTCGCGGCCTTCGGGATCTGTTTCCTGTTGCCCCCGGCCTACTCCTTCATCAAGGGGTTCCGGACGAGCATCGCCGCCTGGATCGTAACGCTGGCGCTCCTCGTGGTCTCCATCTGCTATTTCACCCGTTACTCCCCCTTCATCTACTTCAACTTCTGAAACGCGTGCCGCCGGAGGTTTTCCGGAGCTTGCAAAAATCCGGGGAAGATGCTATATTTCGTAGCATATGCCGTGCTTTGACAGGTTTCCCCTGCAACGATTCCGAATTCTGAACAGGAGCTTTAAGATGCTGACGAATATTCTCTCTTTTCTGATTGACCGGGCGTTGAGATTGCGTTACCGGATCCGGCTTCACGGGTTGGAGACCATCGCCCGGCAGGACGGCAGGGGGATCCTCTTTCTGCCCAACCATCCGGCCATGATCGACCCGGTCATCATCGGGAACACGCTGATCCGGAGATTTCATCCGTACATCATGGTGGACGAGGAACAGGTCCAGACCACGGCGCTCCGCTTTTTCGTCAAGGCCATGAGACTCCTGCCGGTGCCGGACCTCAGCCTGAAGGGGCAGGGGGGCTTCGAGACGGTGCAGAAGAATCTCGGCGCCTGCGCTTCCGCCCTCAACCGCGGCGAAAACGTGCTGATGTATCCGGCCGGACACGTCTACCGCTCCCGCTTCGAGGACCTGAAGGGCAACTTCGGCGTGCAGGCGCTGCTTCAGCAGTGTCCCGGCGTGCGGGTGGTGATGATCCGCACCACCGGTCTGTGGGGGAGTTCCTTCAGCCGCAGTTCCGGCGGAGAGATCACCTTCCACGGCTGCATGGTCCGCAGTTTGAGGCGGCTCCTTGGTAATCTGATTTTTTTCCTGCCCCGGCGCGCCGTTGACGTGACCTTTCAGGAAGCAGGGCCCGATTTCCCCCGTTCCGGCGGAAAGACCGAGATCAACCGCTACCTTGAGAATTTCTACAACGCCGTCGCCCCCGGAAATACCTACGTTCCCTACTTCTGGTGGGAACGCGGCGGAGTCCGCGCGCTCCCGGAGCCGGCCGAAGGAGATATCGAGACGGATGACGTTGCGATCCCCGCGGAGGTCCGGGAGAAGGTCTGCGCGAAACTCTGCGAGACCGCTTCCGTCACCGGGATCGGGGATGACGACAAACTGGGCAGCGATCTCGGCATGGACAGC
Source organism: Lentisphaeria bacterium UBA1784 (assembly GCA_002315455.1). Taxonomy (GTDB): domain Bacteria; phylum Verrucomicrobiota; class Lentisphaeria; order Victivallales; family Victivallaceae; genus UBA1784. The sequence goes on along the minus strand of DCGG01000148.1, from coordinate 2,363 downwards.
CTCATGATCTTCGAGATCTGTGCATGGATCCAGCAGGAGTTCGGCCAGCTCGTGGCGACGCCGGACTCCCTCCGCACCGTGCGGGACGTCCAGCTGGGGGCCTTGGGCCGGAAGGCGAAAATCAAGACCTTGAACCCGGTCCCTCCGGCGTGGTTTCTGCCGCCGGACGCCGGGGTCCGCCGGATCCCCGAAGGATGCTCCACCATCACCGGAGCCTTTCTCAAGCTCGCGGCCGCGGAACCGGACTTCCCCCTGCTGGCGGATCAGAACACCGGCGTCCTCACCAACCGCAAGATCATCCTGTCGATCCTGGCGCTGCAGAAGACCATCGCCGATCTTCCAGGGGAACGGGTGGGGATCATCCTGCCCGCCGTCGCGCCGTTTTTCGTGGTCTACATGGCGACGCTCTTTGCCGGCAAGACCCCCGTCCTGCTGAACTGGACTGTCGGCCCCCGGAATCTCGCCGGATGCGCGCGGAAGGCGGAGGTGCAGGTCATCCTCACTTCCCGGCAGGTCGTGGAACAGCTTGCCGCCCACGGCACGGACCTTTCCTCCATCGAGGAGAAATTCCTCTATCTGGAGGAGATCGGCAGGAAACTCTCCCTTGCCCGCAAACTGCTGGCGCTGTTCCGTTCCCGCTTCTGCTGGCGCGCGCTGCGGAATGCCAAGGTCCCGGAGACGGTGGCGGTCCTTTTCACCAGCGGCTCCGAAAGTGAACCCAAGGCCGTGCCCTTGAACCACGAAAACTGCATGTCCGACGTGGAGTTCGCCATCAAGCCCCTCCTCATGCGGCGGGACGACTGCATTCTCGGGATGCTTCCGCCGTTCCACTCCTTCGGGTTGCTGATCAGCGTCATGATGCCGGCTCTCACCAACATGCGGATCGTCTTCCACTCCAACCCCACCGAAGGCACCCTGCTGGCGAAACTGATTGCGGCCTACCGGGCCACTGTGATCGTCGGCACGCCCACCTTCGCGGAGGGGATCCTCGTCCGGGGTTCGCAGGAGGAACTGAAGTCGGTGCGGATCATCGTCACCGGCGCGGAGAAGTGCCCCCGGCGAGTCCTTGAACTCTGCCGCGCCCGCTGCCCGGAGGCCTGTTTCCTCGAGGGCTACGGCATCACCGAGTGCAGTCCCATCGTGGCGCTGAACTCCCCCGGAGCGGTGAAGGCGGATTCCATCGGCCACGTGCTGGAGAGTCTGAAGTGGATGATCTGCGGCGAAGATCATGTTCCTCTGCCTCCGGGACAGACCGGTATGCTGTACGTCAGCGGTCCCTCCGTTTTTCACGGATATCTCGCCTACGACGGGCCATCCCCCTTCCTCGAGCAGGACGGCAGGACGTGGTACCGCACCGGCGACCTCGTGGAGGCGGACGGGGACGGTTTCATCACCTTCAAGGGCCGGCTGAAGCGGTTCATCAAGGTGGCGGGGGAGATGGTCTCCCTGCCCGCCGTGGAGGAGGCTCTGCTGGAGCGGTGCCCGAAAATGGACAAAGTCCCACTCGCCGTGGAGGCAAAGGAGGGGACCGGCAAGCCAGTGATCGTGCTTTTTACCGTCTTCCCCATCGAGAAGAACGAAGCCAACCGTTACATCCGCGAGGCCGGATTTTCGCCGATTCACTACGTGGAAAGGGTCGTTCAGGTGGAGGAGATCCCCCTGCTTGGCTCCGGCAAGACGGACTACCGGAAACTGAAATCCATGATCTGACCGGAGGCGCCTCTTCCCCCGGTGCGCCGGCGGGATTTGAGCGGTTTTGCGGGAGCCATCCGGCCCGGGAGCCGTTTTTTGAGAAAAAATCCATGAAAGTTCCGTTTCTGCGAAGGATTTCCCCTTGCTTTTCATGGGGTTTCGCGCTATATTAAAAAAAGAACAATTCGTCTCCATCCGACGCGGATGCGGAGATCAATGAGATTCGCCCGTTTTTCCTAACCAAATCAAAAAGGAAGGATTTGAAAAATGATCAGAGTTGGAATCAATGGTTTCGGCCGTATCGGACGCATGGTCTTCCGCGCGGCGGTGGAGAACTTCGGCAAGGACATCCAGGTCGTCGGCATCAACGATCTGCTGGACCCCGATTATCTCGCCTACATGCTGAAGTATGACTCCGTCCACGGCATCTTCAATCACGACATCAAAGTTGATGGCAACTACATGATCGTCGATGGCAACAAGATCCAGATCTTCGCCGAGAAGGATCCCAGTGCCATCACCTGGGGCGCCCTGAACGTCGACGTGGTCGTCGAGTCCACCGGTTTCTTCCTCACCGAAGAGCTGGCCAGCGCCCACCTGAAGGCCGGTGCCAAGAAGGTCATCATGAGCGCTCCCTCCAAGGATGCCACTCCGATGTTCGTCTATGGCGT
>DCGG01000131.1:16375-17283 GCA_002315455.1 Lentisphaeria bacterium UBA1784 | reverse complement strand
GCTCCTGCTCGATATATTCGAGGATGGTCAGTAATTCGTTGTTCATGTTGCCTCCTTTTTTTACAGATCCTGTTTCAGCGTGACCGCGGTTCTCTCCAGTTCAGAAAAAAAGAAAAAGCGGGCTGAAACCATCCCACTTTCCACCGCGACCTCCGTCGTTTTACGGTCAATTCCGGAGAGGTTCCCGCCTCCCGGAAATACACTTTTGATAGAACATACCTCTATAATATAGAATCGCTTTCACGGTTTATCAAGTGTTTTTGCGATCTTCCTGGTTTTTTTGCGGAAAATTATTGTCTTTTTTCCATTTCAGGGTTAAATTATGCAGAAGAATGTCAATTCATCACTATGGAACAGGCTTACCCCATGGAAAATACAACGGCATCCGCCGCAGCAGAACCCGTCTGGAGCGTCAGCGAAGTCAACCGGGCCGTCCGGGATCTGGTGGAAGGCAGTCTCATGCCCTTCTGGCTGGGCGGCGAGATCGGCTCCCTGAGCATCCAGCGCAGCGGACATGCCTATTTTACGTTGAAGGATGCGGAATCCCAACTGCGGGTCTGCTGGTTCGGCGGGGCGCGGCAGCTGCAGGCGCTCGGCCTCGGCAACGGAGCCCTCGTGGAGGCCTACGGTCAACTCACCGTCTATACCGTCCGGGGCGAGTACCAGTTCAGCGTGAAAAAACTCCGGCCGGCCGGCATCGGAGAACTGCAGAAACGCATCGAAGCCCTGAAGCGGAAACTGGAGGCGGAAGGCCTCTTCGCCTCCGAACGCAAGCGGCCCATACCGGTCCTGCCCCGGCGGATCGGCGTGGTCACAAGTCCGACCGGCGCCGCCATCCGGGACTTTCTCCAGATCATTGAACGGCGCTTCCCCAACGTCAATATCCGCATCTACCCCTGTCAGGTGCA